>NZ_SOCA01000012.1 GCF_004364345.1 Prosthecobacter fusiformis
GCTCAGTGCTCAGTGCTCAGTGCTCAGTGCTCAGTGCTCAGTGCTCAGTGCTCAGTGCTCAGTGCTCAGTGCTCAGTGCTCAGTGCTCAGTGCTCGGTGCTCGGTGCTCGGTGCTCGGTGCTCGGTGCTCGGTGCTCGGTGCTCGGTGCTTGGTGCTTGGTGCTTGGTGCTTGGTGCTCGGGGCGGATAGGGCTTATAGGACGGATAGGTCCTATGGGCTTGGAAGAGGGGCGCTAAATCTGAGAACTGTGCACTGAGGACTGAGCACTTGTTTTTGAATGCCGACGGGGCGTCGGCGCTCCATGGTGAAGGCGGGGGCTTGAGAACGGTCTTGCGCGGGACGCACAAGACGGCAGGCGGGACGCCCGCGCTCCAGGGGAGGCGGGCGCGTGCCTCATGATCAGGGGAGATGAAAGGTTTGGGTTTATTTAATACTTGCGTTTTGTGATAAAAACCATAATTATTAACCTGTGTTAGAGCTGGTTTGGCGGCTCTGGCTTTCTTTTCACCTTTATGATGCCTCTCATTTACCAGATTCTTACGGAAGCGGGCTGCGCGGATAGCGTGCCGGTGCGTGAGGCGGTGGAGGAGGCTTGCTATAACCAGACGTCTTTTGTGGAGGCGGTACTGGATTGTGAGGGGGTGCGGGAGAGGGATTTTCTGATGGCGCTGGCGCATACTCTTTCTCTGCCCTGGTGGGAGGGGAATGGGGAGGTGCCGGGGGAGCCGGGGCTGCGGAGGCACTTGCCGGCGGAGATCGCGCTGCGGCATAGGCTGCTGCCGGTGGCGTTTGAGGAGCGGCCGGAGGTGGATGGGAAAATGCGTGGGGTGCTGCATCTGACGACTTTTGATCCCCTGAATCTGGTGACGCATCAGCGGGTGGCGTCCAGCCTGAACCATGCGGTGGTGTGGCATGTGGGGCAGCGCACGCGGATCGTGGAGGGACTGCAAAAGCTCTATGGCCTGGGGGCGGATACGTTTGAGAAGATCCTGCGCGGCCGGGCGGACTGGGGCGCGGAGGAGGTGGGGGATGAGATCACGGTTTTGGATGAGCCGGAGGATGAGGAGGCGAGTGTGGTCCGGTTTGTGAACCAGATCATCCGCCGTGGGCTGGAGCAAAGGGCGACGGATATCCATGTGGAGCCGCAGCAGGACCGGCTGCGGATTCGCTACCGCATCGACGGACGGCTGGAGGAGCTGCCGGTGCCGGAGAACATCAAGAGCCTGCAATCGAGCGTGATCGCGCGCCTGAAGATCATGGCGCGGCTGGACATTGCGGAGAAGCGGTTGCCGCAGGATGGGCGCATCAATCTGGAGCTGGATGGGCTGCCGATCGATGTGCGTGTGGCGACGATCCCGAGTGTGGAGGGGGAGAGCATTTCCCTGCGCTTGCTTTCGCAGCAGGCGATGACAATTGGGAGGCTGGGCCTAACGGAAAGCATGAAACCGCTGGTGCTGGATCTTTTGAAGCAGCCGAACGGCATTGTGCTCATCACGGGGCCGACGGGCAGCGGGAAGAGCACGACGCTGTATGCTTTCCTGAGTGAGATGAACCAGACGCACCGGCGCATTGTGACGATCGAGGATCCGGTGGAGTATAAGATGCCGGGGATGGTGCAAATCGCGGTGAAGCCGGAGATCGGTCTGACGTTTGCCACAGGGCTGAGAAGCATCCTGCGCGGTGACCCGAACGTGGTCATGGTGGGGGAAATGCGTGACCTGGAGACGACGGAGATTGCCATCCGGGCGGCGCTGACGGGGCACCTGGTGTTCAGCACGCTGCATACGAATGATGCCATCGGCGGGGTGACGCGTCTGGTGGACATGGGGGTGGAGCCTTTCCTGGTGAGCAGTGCGGTGCGGGCGTTTTTTGCGCAACGTCTGGTTAGGAAACTGTGCCCGCTGTGCAAGGCCCCGGCGCAGGTGGAGCGGGAGTATCTGCGGAGCATCGGCTTTCCGCTGACTGTGCCTGGACAGGTGATGCGCGCGGTGGGCTGCGAGGGCTGCCGGGGCAGTGGCTACCAGGGGCGGCTGAGCATCTATGAGGTGGTGCAGATGACGGGTGCGCTGCAGCATCTGATCAACATCCGTGCGCATCCGGCGGAGTTTTATAAGCAGGCGCTGAATGATGGCTATGTGCCGATGCGCGGCTATGGCTTCCAAAAGGTGCTGGCGGGGGAGACGACCATCGAGGAGGTGCTGAGCGTGACGGCGATGGAGCGCGAGCCTGATGCGGTGCCGGTGGCTGGCCGGGGGAACACTCAACTTTTAAGGGAGGCTGCGTGATGAGGGGTGCTTTGACATGGAGCGCACGCGTCCCGCGTGCTGACTTTGGCGTCCTCGCCGAAGACCGTTCTCAAAGGTCGCCACTTCCTGGCTATCCTACCCTCCCGCAACGGACATCCAGGGACGGTTCCCCGCGAGGACGCGGGCAACAGCACGCGAGACGCGTGCGCTCCAGGAAGAGTGGCGTCGCGAAGCTCTGGCTGAGATTCGGGACTGAGTGCTGTGCACTGAGAACTGAGCACTTGAACGGGATGCGGACGAGGGCGTCCGCGCTCCGGTGGGATTTGATGCGGACGGGGGCGTCCGCGCTCCGGTGGGATTTGATGCGGACGGGGGCGTCCGCGCTCCGGTGGGATTTGATGCGGACGGGGGCGTCCGCGCTCCGGTGGGATTTGATGCGGACGGGGGCGTCCGCGCTCCGGTGGGATTTGATGCGGACGGGGGCGTCCGCGCTCCGGTGGGATTTGATGCGGACGGGGGCGTCCGCGCTCCGGTTGAAATCTGATGCGGACGGGGGGGGCCGCGCTCCGCTTTAATACCATGCCGACTTTTTCTTACAGCGCGCATAGCCCGTCCGGTGTCATCACCGGGGAGGTGGTGGCTGGGGACAGGGCGGAGGCGATGAGTTTGTTAGGCAAGCAGAGGCTGCAACCTTTTAAGCTGGTGCAGGCGGGCGGGGGGACGGTGCGGGAGATGGCGGCGGCGGCGACGAAGGCGAGCGCGGCGGCTCTGCCGAGCGGGCCGATCAAGCTGAAGCTGGGCCAGGTGGTGCTGTTCACGGAGGAGCTTTCGGATCTGCTGGGCGCGGGCATCCAACTGGAGCCTGCGCTGGCGACGATGGAGCGGCGACGGGAGCTTTCGAGCGTGAAGACGCTGGCGACGGTGCTGCGCGCGAAGGTGCGGGATGGCATGCCGTTTTCCAAGGCGGTGGCGGCGACGAGCCCGAGCTTTGGCCATCTGTTTTGCGCGCTGGCGACGGCGGGTGAGGCGAGCGGTTCCCTGCCTGCGATCCTGCGGCGGCAGGTGGCGTATCTGCGGTCGCTGGCGGCGCTGCGGGCGAAGGTGGCGTTCGCGCTGATCTACCCGGCTTTCCTGGTGGTGGCGGCGGTGGCGGTGACGTTGCTTTTTGTAGTGTATCTGATACCGAAACTGACGGAGCTGCTGGATTCCACCGGTGGCTCCCTGCCGCTGGGGGCGCTGATCATTTTGAAGTTCAGTGATCTGTTCAAGGCTACGTGGTGGATGCTGGGGCTGGGTGGTTTCTGCGTGTACCTGATGGTGAAGGGATGGCTAAAAAGGCCGGAGTCCCAGGTGCCGTGGGCGCGGTTTTTGCTGAGGCTGCCGTTGTTCGGCAACATCCTGAAGGCGCGGTTTTATGTGCAGTTTTTGGAGACGATGTCTAATTTGTTAGGCAGCGGGCTGCCGATGGTGCAGGCGATGCAGCTGACGCATCAGGCCATTGAGAATCCACACTTCCGCGTGGAGTTCGAAGGGGTGATGCGGCATGTGGGGGAAGGGGTGAGCCTTTCCCGTGCGCTGGATCGCAGTGGGCTTTTCCCGCCGCTGCTGCTGGACATGGTGAATGTGGGTGAGCAGACGGGGGATCTTTCAGCTGCGCTTTCGAAGGCGGCGGAGCGGTTCGACCGGGAGCTGGCGCAGAAGGTGGAAAAGCTGAGCGCGATGGTGCAGCCGCTGATCGTCTGCCTGATGGCGGGCATGGTGGGCATCATGGCGTATCTGATGATCACGACGATCTTCCAGACGATTTCTGGGATGAGCGGGTGAGGCAGAGGAGCGCGTTTTTTGACAGGATTACAAGATTGGCAGGATTAACAAGATTTAGAAAGTGACTGACATGAAGATAACTAATGATCTAACAAAAAGGAGCCGTCGTCAGGCGGCGGGGTTTACGCTGGTGGAGATGGTGCTGGTGCTGGGCATTGTGGCGCTGCTGGTGGGCGCGGGCATTGTGTCGCTAGTGGGCGTGCTGGATTCCGGCAAGAAGACCCGGGTGAAGGCGGACCTGAACACGATCACGGCGGCGATGCGCAGCTATGAGACGGACAATATGTTTCTGCCCAGCACGGAGCAGGGGGTGATGGCGCTGGTGCAAAAACCCAGCTCCCGGCCTGCGCCGGCGAACTACACGCCGAAGCTGAAAAAGATGCTGCTGGATCCGTGGGGCAACCCGTATCATTATAAGCGCCCAGGGGCGAAGGATAAGGGGGGCTTCGATGTGTATTCGGCCGGACCAGATGGACTGGCGGATACGGCGGATGATATTGGTAACTGGGATCTGTGAGGCCGTTGGGGCTTTTTAGACAGGATTGCAGGATTTTCAAGATTTACAGGAGGGCTTTGGAATAACTAATGATTGTTTTGAATCCAGCTTGTATGGTCCGGGGCGGGCAAGGGGAGGAAACCCGTGCATGGTGCGGGGCACTCCTGCCTGCTTTTGAAGAGTTTTTTAGACAGGATGAGAGTCCCGCAGTGGCGGGGTAAATTAACAGGAGGGAATAACCAATGATTTGTTTTCATTCCAGCTTGAATGGACGGAGGCCGGGCAAGGGGATGAATCCTCGTGCGCGGCGCGTCTGTGCGGTGGGCTTTACGCTCATCGAGGTATGCGTGGCGATGGCCATCGGCGTGCTGATTTTGGGGGTGGCGACGATGAGCATGGCGGGCGTGCAGGGGGAGGCGCGGCTGAAGAAGATGGCGGCGCAGGTGGAGTCCCTGGCTCGGGTTTCCCTGCTGAAGGCGGTGATGGATCAGCGTCTGGTGCGGGTGGATCTGAATGGGGGTCTGCCAGCGGATGGGCGTGTGCAGGTGCGGCGGGTGGGGGAGAAATCTTTCCGCAATCCGCAGCGCGGGGAGGTGTGGGAATTCAGCCCGACGGGGGTGTGCGAGCCGGTGGAGGTGCGCGTGAGCAATGAGGCGGGGGAGATCGAGCTGGGCTTTGATCCGCTGACGGGCTGCGCGGTGAGAAAGGAGGTGCGTGTCTCCTTATGAGAACGAATTTATCCAGACCGAGTTTGTTTCGCAGTCTGCGCCCTTCGCGCGGCGGCTCCGGGATGCCGGTGGCGGATCTCTTTGAGGGTGGGGAGAAAGTGGGTGGGGAGAAAGTGGGACGCGATGCGTCCGAGGGGATGGTTGCGGACAGGAGTGTCCGCGCTCCACTCGGGGATGCGGACAGGAGTGTGCGTGCTCCACTTGGGGATGCGGAAAAGGTGGTTAGGCCGAAGGTTCTGGGGGGATGGGCGGATGAGGGGGATTCCAAGTACCGTGGGCACTCCTGCCCGCGACCGAGCGTTATTGCGCCATCGAAAAGCGGGGACGTTAGCGAACGAGGCCTTGGGGCGGGGACGCTGGCGGACGGGGGTGGCTTGGGGCGGACGGATGGCGGGCAGGAGTGCCCACCGTACTTAAGAGGGGCGGATGAGGATGTGGCCAGGGGGCTGCGAATGCTTGAGAACGGTTCCCCGCGAGGACGCGAGGAACTGCACGCGGGATCACCGCAGTCGCGGGACAGGCGCGTGCGCTCCATGGACGGAGGCCTAACTAGAAGGAGGGTGATGATGCCGGGGGTGGGGAATTGCAGGAGGCCGATGGAGAATGTGCGGCGCGGCACGGCGGGGCGTGCGCCGGAGAATGAACGGCGGGGCGCTGGGGCGCTGGGCCGGGGCGGGTTTGCGCTGCTGGAGGTGATTTTGGCGCTGGCGCTGTTTTCCATCGTGGCGGTGGGGATGACGCGGGCGCTGGACCAGATCGCGCAGACATCAAAGCAATCCCGCCAGGAGGCGCAGGTGCTGCGGGTGCTGGAATCGGTGCTGGCGGAGGTGTCTCACCAGCCGGAGCTGAAGGAGACATCGGTGAATTTCCCGAAGAGCGCGGACGGGGTGGATGCGAGCGCGCGGATCGTGAAGGTGAAGCTGCTGACGAAGGATAAGACGGAGCTGGACCACATGTTTAAAATCCAGGCGGAGGCATGGCTGGAGACGGGTTTTAAAAGGGCGCTGAAGAGGCGCATGGAGACTTATGTTTATTCACCGCACAGCCCGTAGCGACTGCGCACGGAGGGGGGGCTTTACCCTGCTGGAGGTCATCGCTGCGCTGGCGCTGATCTCGCTGGTCATTGGCGGGGTGTATGGGGTGGCGGACGGGGCGATGAAGCTGAGCGCGTCCATGAACCGGGCGCGGACGGGGGAGCTGCGCGTGAGCAATTTCATCCATCAATGGCGGGACTGGCTGGAGGCGGTGCCGCCGACGGTGAGCCTGAATGCGGGCCTGGAGCGGGTGAAGCGTGGTGCGGCGGGAAATCTGCTGGTGGAAGGCGGGCCGCCGCCCTTTGCCTGGTGCCCGGCGGTGCGGCGGGCGGATGCGGTGGAATTTGCCCTGGTGCGCGGGAAGGAGCCGAAGGCGCTGACGCTGATGGTGCGGCACCTGAAGCGGCTGGAGAAACCGACGGCGCTGGATGAATTTGAGGACCTGGCAGAGCTGCCGCTGCTGACGGGGCTGCGGGAATTCAAGACGCAGTTTTATGATCCGGCGGAGAAGCGCTGGTATGGGAGCTGGGATGCGAAGAAGCGGGCGCGACCGCCGCTGTTCATGCGCGTGCAGTTTTCTTTTTTGACGGACCCGCGCGAGCATGAGGCGACCTTTTGGGTGGCGGATGATCTGGTGGGGCCTTCGGGGTGAAGGGGCGTTTTTGGACAGGATTGGCAGGATTGGCAGGATGGAGAGAGGGGATGGGAAGGACTAACTTTAAGTGTGATTAAATGGACTGGGTGAATAACAAAAATCAAAATCGTGTGAATCCTGTATCAAGGGCGGCCCTTTTTCTTTCATCTGCGATCCGCTGACTGGACTGGATTTTAAAACTGAGAACTGAGAACAGAGCACTGAGAACTTAAATACTGATGCGGACGAGGGCGTCCGCGCTCCACATTGAATACTGAAGCGGACGGGGGCGTCCGCGCTCCATATTGAACTTGAAGCGGACGAGGGCGTCCGCACTCCATTGCTCCTGCACTCCCTATGATCCTTCATTCCATTTCTCCTCGCCGCCAGGGCTCTGCGTTGATCGCGGTGTTCTGGATGATCGCGGTGCTGGGGCTGGTGATTTATGCGGGGGCGAAGGCGCTGGAGGCGGATGCGTCGTATTCCCGGCAGATGCGCGGGCGCACGTATGCGAAGCGGCTGGCACACATGGGGCTGGAGATCGGGCGGCATCCGGGGCTGCCGGTGCATGATCCGCTGCTGTTTTATACGAATGAGGATGGGGGGAGCTATGCGGTGCGGATCGTGGCGGAGGAGGCGCGTTTAAACATCAATGTGCTGCTGCAAATGGATGACCGGGTTTTGCTGCCGAGGCTGTTCGCGGCCTGGGGGCTGAAGCCGGAATTTGCCGCTGGCCTGCGGGATGCGCTGAAGGACTGGGTGGATGCGGACTCGCACGTGGGGCTGAATGGGGCGGAGGCGCGGGACTATGAGAAGGCGGGCCTGGAGGGGATGCCTTTTAACCGCCCTTTCCAAAGTGTGGAGGAGATGCTGCTGGTGCGGGGCATGGGGGAGGTGGAGGCGGTGCGGCCGGATTGGCGCGAGTGGTTCACGGTCTTTGGCGATGGGCGGGTGGATGTGAATGATGCGCGGGCGGAGCTGATCGCCCTGCTGGCGAATGTGCCGGTGGAGCGGGTGCAGCCGCTGCTGACGCTGCGTGCGGGGCCGGACGGGGCGGCGGGCACGCAGGATGATGTGAAACTGAGCACGGTGCCGCAGGTGGCGCAGCTGCTGGGGGCCTTCCAGCCGCAGGTGGTGGAGCAGCTGACGCGGTGGATTCAGTTCAATGGACCGATACGGCGCATTGAAAGTACTGGCCGGTTCGGCGATATTGGTCGTCGTTGGGTGCTGATCACCCAAAATCAAAAGGCGCTCTGGCGCGGAGAGATACCTACACATGGCCAAACCCCGTAAACCTTCTCAGGACCTGCTGCTGCCGGGCGCAACGGGCTGGGAACGCTGGACGGGCCCGGCGGGCGGGGCGTGTACGCTGGTGGCGGACTATGGTCCGGCGGCGGTGGGCGTCTTTGGCAAGGAGGCGCAGACGCGTCTGCTGGCGCTGCCGCTGGGGCATGTGTGGGTGCTGCCGGCCTGGCTGCAGGGGGAGGTGGCGCACCTGCGGGACATGGCGGCGCTGCACCTGGAGCGGCTGGGGGTGACGGTGACAGATGCGGCCCATGGGCTACAGGTACGGCCGCTGCTGGCACGGGAGGGGGCACACCTGGTGTGCATGACGGCTTTAAAAGAGGCGCATGCGCCCCTGTGGGACACGGTGCGGCTGCCGGATGAGGTGCTGCTGAGCGCGGACTGCCTGCCGCTGCCAGCGCATGCGATGGTGATTTATCGGGAGCTGGGCAAGCTGATGCTGGTGATCACGAATGGGCCGGAGATGGTGTATGCGAGCCCGCTTTCCGCCCATGTGCTGGATGATCATGCGCTGGGGGAGGTGAATCATCTGTGTGTGCAGCTGGGCTTCCAAGGGGTGCTGGGGCAGGTGCAAAACATCGTGCTGTGGCTGGAGGATGAGGGGGACCTGGAGCAGGTGAAACGGGTGACGGGGCTGGCGGCGGTGCGTGAGCCCCGGCCTGCGCCGGTGATGCCGGTGGCGGGCCGCAGTACGCTGGTGCCGCCGGAGATCCTGGCGGCGCGGGCGCAGCAGGCGCAGTCTGCACGGACGCGGCTGCTGGTGCTGACGGCGGGCTTTGCCGTGGCGGCGGCGGTGGCGGTGATGGCGGTGCTCATCGCCCTGGCTACGCAGGAGCGGGATCTGCTGCGGGACCGGGTGGCGGAGCTGACGCCGCAGGCCTCCCAGGTGATGGATCAAAAACGCAGCTGGCTGGAGGCGGCTCCGGCGGTGGACCCGACGCGCTTCCCCATGCAGGTGCTGCTGGACTGCCAGGTGCCGGGGGCAGCGGCGGAGGTATCCATGACGCATTTTGAATGGCTGCCGGACCGGCTGCTGCTGCGCGGGCGCATGCCATCGCCCTCTTTAGCCCTGCAGTATGCGAAGGAAATCACGGAGGTGGAGGGGCTGATGCCGTATGCCTGGGAGACGCCGGCGCCGGTCATCGCCAGCGATAACAGCGCCACCTTTGAACTGAAGGGGGCCCTGAAGCCATGAAGAGGAGTGAACGCATTTTGTTAGGCCTGTTTGCCCTGGTGTTTCTGGTCATCGTGGGCGGTGGCGGGCTGTCCTTTGGCCTGAGCCATTACCGGGGTATCCAGGAGGAGACGGAGCGCCTGAGTGATCGCCTGGTGGAAATGAACATGGCCATCACCCAGGGGGCAGAATGGCAGCGCCGCAGCGAGTGGCTGGAGGCGGAGGTGCCTGCGTTTGCCTCGCGCCAGGAGGCCTCGACACGCCTGCTGGAGGTGATCCAGCGGGAGGCGGACAAGACGGGGCTGGCACTGGCGGGACGTGAATTTATGGAAACGACGAAGGAGCTGGGGCCGGACGGTCTGCCGGTGGAGGATGCGGCGGGTTTCTTTGACCAGGCGACGGTGCGCGTGACGCTGACGGCGGTGAAGGAGCAGGCGTTTTTCACCTGGATGCATGCGGTGCAGCAGCCGGGCTCCTTTCTAGGCGTGACGCGCCTGCTGATGAACCCCAGCGGCAAGGACAAAACAATCAATGCCGAGGTGGAAGTGACGCAGTTTTACCGCGAAGGAGCCGCGACCAAAGCGATGAATGTGCAGCCGAGAGGAGGGGAGTCATGAGGGGGATTTCATGGAGCGCACGCGTCCCGCGTGCTGTTTCTCGCGTCTCGCGGGAAACCGTTGTCCGACAACCGTCCGCCCCAAAATCCTGTCCCCGCCAGAGCCAACCCCCGTTCTGTAGCGCATACGATCTGTGCGTGGACCTAGACCGCTCCACCTCGCAGAACGGTCCCCGGCGAGGACGCCGGGCACAGCACGCGGGACGCGTGCGCTCCATGGGGGACGCAGCTTTCTCCATGCCATTCTTATTGTTAGGCCTGTTTCTCCTCGTCTCTGGGCTGGCCACGGCGCAGGAGCCGCCGGTGCCGTTTCTGCCGCTGACGCATTATGCTCCGCTGTGGGAGAAGTCCCTCTTCACGACGCGGGATCTGCCATCGCCAGATGCACCGGCAGGGCCGATCTTTACGGATTCTTTATCGCTCACCGGCATTTATGAACTGGATGGCCAGACGGTGGCGGTGCTGGTGGACCGGACGACATCGCTCATTTCAGAAGCGCGGCTGGATGTGGAAAATGAGGCGGGCATCAAGATCCGCAAGATCACCCCCGGAGCCTCCATGGACAAGACGCGGGTGCAATTGCAAAAGGGCGACCAGGCCGGCTGGGTGAACTTTGCCGATGCCCCCGCTGCCGCCCCCGTGAATCCTGCCCCAGCCCTGGAAACCCGCCCCGCCGTGGTCCCCGGTGGCGCACCCGTGGGCGGTGTGACCACCCCCCTGCTGCCCCGCATGGGCATCCCCCCACCGCCGCCTTCGGACGTGCCGCTGCCGCCGCAGTAGGAGGGGGGAAGAAAGTGCGCAGTGCGCAGTTCTCAGTTCTCAGTTCTCAGTTCTCAGTTCTCAGTTCTCAGATCTCAGATAATAGTCCGCCCGCCTTCACCATGGAGCGCCGACGCTCCGTCGGCATTCAAAAACAAGTGCTCAGTCCTCAGTGCACAGTTCTCAGATTTAGCGCCCCTCTTCCAAGCCCATAGGACCTATCCGTCCTATAAGCCCTATCCGCACCGAGCACCGAGCACCGAGCACCGAGCACCGAGCACCGAGCACCGAGCACCGAGCACCGAGCACCGAGCACCGAGCACCGAGCACCGAGCACTGAGCACCGAGCACCGAGCACCGAGCACCGAGCACCGAGCACCGAGCACCGAGCACCGAGCACCGAGCACCGAGCACTGAGCACTGAGCACTGAGCACTGAGCACTGAGCACTTCTCCCACCCCCCTCCGCCTCAGTTTCCCTCCGCCTTGAATTTCAAGTTGCCAGCGGGCGGGGCGAATGTGAAATTGTTCGTCATGTTTGAACTCGTGGAGTTTCCCCCGCTCGGCTGGCTGACAGCACTCAAGGCGCTTTTTGCGCTTTGCATTGGCCATGCGATGGCGGACTTTCCCCTCCAAGGGGAATACCTGGCCACGGGTAAGAACCGGCGTTTTTTGGTGCGCATGCAGGACCCCTCACGTCCGGCGCATATCTGGGTGGTGTGCATGAGTGCCCATTGCCTCATCCATGCCGGGGCCGTGTGGCTCATTACCGGATCCGCCCTGCTGGGTGCGGTGGAGTTTGTCATTCACTGGTGCATCGATGTGGCCAAGTGCGAAGGCCTAACCACTTTTAATCAAGACCAGCTGCTGCATGTGCTGTGCAAGATGGCCTACGTGGGTGTGGCCTGGGCCGGTTGGCTGGCGGTGTGAGGAGTAGCGCAGGACTGCTGGCGTAGCACGGCCTGCCGCTGTCATTCGAGAGGCACAGGAAGCAATGTGCCATCGCCTGCTAAAGACCGCGATGCCATAAGTCGTCACGCTTTCTGCCATTCTCTCAATCGCACGTCATTGGCTGAATGCTGGGAACTGAATGCGAAATCCGCAGAGTCCTCAGCCCTCTGACCACTTTTTTCGTCACTTAGCCCAAGTCCCCCTTCTCAAGGCTTGGCGCGGGGGCCTCAAGGATGGAGGTTTAAGACAACGCGGGCAAACGTCTCAGGGCAGGTGACTCTGGAAGGAAGTCGGCGTGTTGAACTTTAGGTTATACAGGGGGTGCGGACATGATGCGTGAGATGAGGAATACTTCTTTTTCCAACAGGGCTTTTGAGCAGGGGGAGGCCAGTGAGGCAATGGCGCGGCGGCGGGATCCCCGTATTGTAATCCCGTCCCGCATGCGGGACGGCGCTGGGCAAGGGCTGTCTGACCGGCTAAAGCCGGGACTACAGAACCGAACCACCCCAGCCCATCAGCCCCCTTCGCCAGATCTGGCCGCGCTGCCGAATGGGGCGTTGGACTCCCTGCCCTGGCCCGGCCAGCCGCAGAACAGCCCGCCCGCGTGGATGCTGGAAGAAGACCCGCCGCAGACAGCGGAGCCAAAACAGCCCCCCGCAGCCTCCGCCTACGAGCAGGAATGGAACACCCTGCGGCCAGAGGTGCAGAATCCCTGGCACTCGATGGATGAGGGGGAGAGGAAGATGTTTTCTCCTGCGGTGGGGCCGGAGCAAGAGCCTGCGATAGGGGCGGAGGTGATGCAACGTGAGATGGAGATGCCAGCAAAAAGTGGCTTTCAAGTTGCTCCTGAGCCAGTGTCTGTATCTGAACCCAATGTCAGGCCGCAGGCAGATACCGGGATGACAGGTACATCCCAGCCTCAGCAGGTAGATCCGAACCGCCCTGCTTCGTCTGCCAGAACCAACTTCTCCGGTGAGTCACCCGAGCCAGGTCCAGCGCCTCAGTCAGAAGGTGGCTTGAATACTCTCCATCTGATCCCAGGTTATGATCCTGAACCGGGCTTCAATCAAACAGATAGCAAAAGTAAAAAAGGTCCGAACTGGAAGTGGGGCCAGCCAAATCCTTTGGTCACAATCAAAAAGTCTTCTCCAACAGGATACGCTATCGTCGATAAAATAAACAAGGACGTTGACCAAATTATCAACCCGAGTCATGACCATCTATTTGAGAGCAGTTGGGATCCGTTACCCTGGGGGATCGGCAGGCCAGCTCCGGAAGAGCCAGAAGAACCAGAACCGGGCAGCCTTGAATATACAAAGAAGATGTTTCGTGAATTTGAAGAGTACGCGAATAAGTCACCCAAAGAAAGGGAGTTTGAAAAATTTGTCAATCATCTGAAATTTTCGATCAACGGATTTCGACCTTCTGTTCATGGCCCGCTGATTGAGGCTATGAAGAAGGAGGATTCAGAAACTGAGTGGGGCTTTTTTGATGCCGCACAATATGGTGTGGAAAGTATTGTTGGCGGCAAGCATCTAAAAGAATACAAGGACGCGTACGTTAAAAATCACAACGTGACCATCCAAGTGATGGCCGACATTTTTGACATCCCACCAGAGGTTCTGGCAGGAGTGGCCTGGATGGAAGCCGGAGGCTCATGGGACGCCGGGGAAGACACGGCAGGATTTTTGGCGAGCGAGCATGGCTTGAGTTCTCGGCCTGTCGGCGAGCGCAGTTTTGGAGAAGTTCAGATTCAGCTCCGGCATGCAGCAAGAAATCTGGGCATGCCTGGTTCGGAGCCCGTTTTTCTGAGAGATGTTGCTAACAGGATTTATCGTTCCAGCGCGTGGAACCTATATGCAGTAGCCTCACATCTTGATGAGATTCGCCGACAAAAATTTCCGGGGGTCAAAGCTAAAGACATGACGAAAGAGCATGTTATGCTAATAGGTGATGCTTATAATGCAGGGGCTCAAAAAACCACCGAACAGGCACGACAAAAAAGCAATTATGGTCCCGATTTAGTGCAAAAAATTGACTGGATCCGCAACATGCTTTCTCCTGTGCTAAAGATTCCATAACCGTGACTAAGAAATCGTTTTTCAAGTGGCTTTTCTGGGGGGCGGTTGGAGTATTTGTATGGAATTTTATTTCTGTGCGCACCAATCCCTTTCCAGATGTGGTGTTCCTGGAAACAACGTCTGATGGCAACCGCCCGTATTATGACTTCACACCGGTGCTGGCCAAGGATCATTCGGTGATCCTGGGTCCGACTGAATCGGCGGAGGATGGGGTGTTGCGTTTTTATGACTTTGACGGCGACGGGAAGAAGGAGGCGGTGGTGGAGACGACCAACTGGACCCCGAATGTCCTGGAACTTCGCTCTCGGAGTCGGCATGTCATGAAGTATGGCTGGGATGAAAAGAATGGAAGGCCGGTATTCACGACCATCTTCAGGGAGCTGAAGTCGGATCTGGATGAATGGGAGCGTGAAAATGAAGCCACTGGCCGATGAACTTTTCCGAACGATGGCTTGAAGCAGCTAAACTGTTGGCATCAGACCCAACGGCCTGAGTGCTGTGCCCTAAATGCAGGCATTACGTGCTTGACGTCCGGGACAAGGCTGTCAGCGGAAGTCATATTGAGCGGCAATTAGTCTGCCCGGAGTGCAATGCCCAAGAGTTCATTTATATGAAAAAGCCCCTTTAAACCTCAACGCTGGCAAGACCTGCCTTTTAAAGCCGGAACAAAACAACCTCTTGAATAATCAACGCCATGGGAATGGAATCTTTTACAGTCATGCTGTTTAGCAACGCCCCGCAGGATGCCATCCTGGACTTTTTCCATGGCAGGGAATTTGTCGGGGCGGATGCATCGCGGTTTTGGATGGAAGGAACCTTCATCGAAAGGGTAACCTCGGAGTTTATTGTGGAAGGCCTGATCCAAAAACGGGACAAGCATTTCAGCGTGAGCTTGCGGTTCGCCCTGTCAAACCCTGACACGGTGGATGCTTATATGAAGACGCTCATCCTGGACTTTTTTGATCAATGGCGGACTCAGGTCATCTTCATGAGCGGAACCCGGAAAGATCTGGACTTTTCCCCAAAGGACAAAGACGCGCTCCTCCAGGCTCTGGATGAGCAGATTCCGATCCTGCGTCATCTATGGCAATCCAGAACCGGCCAGTACAAAACAGCGCCTCTTCGTGCGTCAGAAGCTTATAAGTTCACAGGGCTCGTTGATTAACCCGATGACCCAAAAAGGGCCTGCGTGACGGAGAGCTAGCCGCCCCTGTCAACCCCCAAAAAGGATTACCGGTAGTCCTGTTTTCGACTCGTCAATGGGGTGTGTTCGGGTGAACATAAACCCATGAAGCCGCCCGCACGATTGCCCTGCCTGAAAGCCTGCCCACCCTGGGCGCTGGAGCGGGAGCGGGCGGCCATCACCTGGGGTGTGGGATAAAAAAGAGCCTCAGGCACGGACATGGCAGGCCTTTTAGGAGCAGCCATCGCGTGCGCTTGAAACTCAATGGTTCAGCATAAGTGCAAATATTCATTTTCAATCTTGCGGTCTTTTATCCTTCAGTTAAAACTCACTCATTCAATATGAACGTAATCATTCAACAGTTTCAAAATGAGCTGACCCGCGAGGAACGGGTGCTTTTTGAGACAAGGGCCCGCCTCGCCGGTCGCCGCCCAGGCCTGCACCTGAAGGCGCTCATCTTCCCCCCGCGCCTGCCCCCGGCACGCACGGAGGAGGGGGTGCAGAGTTCGCATGAAAGAAGACTGAGCACTGAGCACTGAGCACTGAGCACTTAAACCCGAAAGCGGACGAGGGCGTCCGCGCTCCACATGAATACTGAAGCGGATGAGGGCGTCCGCGCTCCACATGAATACTGAAGCGGACGAGGGCGTCCGCGCTCCACATGAATACTGAAGCGGACGAGGGCGTCCGCGCTCCACATGAATACGAAGCGGACGAGGGCGTCCGCACTCCATCCCACTCCCATGAACCAAATCCGACTCGATCCTGATCTCGCTGAAAAACTCCGCCGCCAGGCGCAACCCCAGGGACGCAGCCTGGCCAATCTGGCGAACCTGCTCCTGCGCCGCCTGCTGGGCATGAAGGCCACGCCGCCTGAACGCGCATCGGGTAATATCCGAAAAGGTTAGAAAACATCTCACGCACTCATTTTCACCCCAACCCCATCCCGAATCCCATCGCCCATGAAAACACGACTCGAAGACCTCATCCAAAAAGCCAGTGTGGCCCAGCCACCGGACACGCTTTCCCGCTCCAGCTGGACGCCGTATCTGCCCATCATCCGCATCCTCATGGAGGAGCGGGCACACACCCTCATGGCCGCGGTGGAGTGGCTGGTGGGGCAGGGGGAGATCCCTGCGGACCGCCAGGCCATGGCCTACCGTGCGCTGCGCCAGATCCTGGCCCGCCGGGAGGCGAAAAAGCACCGCCAGCAGGCGCGCCTGCAGCGCCAGTTTCAGGTGCCGCCCAGGCCGCCCGCCGCCGCGTCAGCCCTGCCAGGACCCGTGCCGCAGACACCGCCGCCTGCCGTCCTTTCCACCCTTGCTGAAACCCTGCCTGCCTACGCCCAATGAGACGCATCAATTTTGACCTGATCCGCGCGGAGGAGGAGCTGGCCGGTGCCCGCCAGTGCATCGTCTGCCTGTGCGGCGCGGTGCTGACGGCCAGCGGCACGGCCATCCTCTTCAAGTATGATGCCATGCCCGCCTGGGGCATGATCGTGGCCACCCTGCTGCTGCTGCTTTTCCTGGTCACCGGCACGCTGTACGCCTTCCTGCCCAGCCTGCGTGAGCCGCGCTACCCACGCCCCCGGCCCCGCCATGACAGCCACGCCAGCCGCTACGTGGACCCTGAATGACGGGGCGGTGAATGCCGCATCGTGAAACATCATGAAACACTTTTAATTCTTGGCCCAACACCGTCCCATGAACGTCTCCTACCTGCCCATCCCCTCACCGCTCCTGGGCGGCAGCCGCTGCCGCGAGCCGCGTGTGCCGGGGCGGGTGCGGCGGGTGGCGTATTACGGGCCGCTGGCCATCACCTATGACTGCCACGATTCCCCCACGGACGGGGAAACGGACCGCGATGTCCTGGACATCGCCTTCGTGCCCAATGACCGGACCGCCGGGCGACCCGGAATCCATAACCCGGACCTGCTCCTGCATCAGGCCCTGGAGGCTCTTCAGACCGCCCTGCACATCACCGCCGACGAGCTCATCGAAAACGCCCCCAGCCGCGAGGAGGCGTGACCCGGAGCGCGGACGCCCTCGTCCGCAGTGCTCAGTGCTCAGTGCTCAGTGCTCAGTGCTCAGTGCTCAGTGCTCAGTGCTCAGTGCTCAGTGCTCAGTGCTCAGATCAGGCGCGCACTCCCTCCTTTCCTAACAGCAAACATAACAACACCCACCCACCTATGACCGAAGAAATCATCACCCGCAAAGTCAAAACCATCCTCTCAGCCCTGCTGCGCCTGGAGCCTGAAGAGATCGAGCCTGAATGCGAGCTCTCTGCCGACCTGGGCGCAGACAGCCTGGAACTGACGGAATTCGTCATGGCCCTGGAGGAGGAGTTCGAGGTGGACATCAGCGATGAAGATGCCGAGGACATCCTGACCGTGCAGGACACCATCACCTGGCTCATGGACAACGTGGATGACTGAGTCCTGCGGTCTTCCCCTCCCGTGCCGTCCCGCCCCCTCAAGTGGGGCGGCACTCACCTGTCCCGCGCCTGCGGCGATGCCTGCCAACAAGCGATCTCTGGCATCGAAAAGCCAGAACCTCTGTGAACGGGGCTGCTCCAAGTATCGTGGGCACTCCTGCCCGCGACCGAGCGTTCTTCACCTTACGAAAAGCGGGAACGTCTGCGGACGGGGCTGTCTCGGGGGCGGACGAATGGCGGGCAAGAGTGCCCACCGTACTTTCCGCGACCGAGCGTTCTCCGGCCTTCGAAAAGCGGGAATGTTTGCGAACGAGGATGCTCCCCAAGTACCGTGGGCACTCCTGCCCGCGACTGAGCGTTCTCCGGCCTTCGAAAAGCGGGAATGTCTGCGAACGGGGCTGTCTCGGGGCGGACGAATGGCGGGCAAGAGTGCCCATCGTACTTTCCGCGAACGAGCGTTCTCTGGCATCGAAAAGCGGGAACGTCTGCGAACGAGGATGCTCCCCAAGTACCGTGGGCACTCCTGCCCGCGTCCGAGCGTTCTTCACCTTACGAAAAGCGGGAACCTCTGCGGACGGGGCTGTCTCGGGGCGGACGAATGGCGGGCAAGAGTGCCCACCGTACTTTCCCCGAACGAACGTTCTCCGCCTTCGAAAAGCGGGAACGTCTGCGAACGAGGCTGTCTCGGGGCGGACTAATGGCGGGCATCGCCGCAGTCGCGGGATAGGGAGTGCCTGCCTTATTTGAGGGTATGGCCAGGGCTGCGGATGCTTGAGAACGGTCTTGCGCGGGACGCACAAGACAGCACGCGAGACGCGTGCGCTCCAAGGGGGACAGACGCGTGCGCTCCATGGCGGACGGGGATGCCAGCCCCGCTTGAAGCCTTGCCCACGCTCCATCTGCCATAACAAAAAACATCGAAAAAATAACCCTCATTTCTGAATGCCCTCATCGGCTCCCCTTGGAGCCGCTTCGCACGCAGGCTCCCGGTTCTGTAGTCCCGGCTTTAGCCGGTCTCTGAGGGTGGACGAAACTTCACCCGCGTGCTCCGAGGTCCCCGACCACGTCGCTGCACGAAATTCATCCCGATCCAAGCACCCTATCTAAAAACACTCGAAAACATCCAACACCCATTTTATGACCACCATCCATCTCACCATGGAGCAGCTTTGCGCGCTCATCTCCGCCGCGCAGGATGGCGTGCTGCCCCGGCGCACGGCCCGCCAGGAGCGGAATCGCCGTTACTACGAGGCCTGCAAACGCCGCAAGGCCGCTGAGACCGCGCCCTCCGATGCCCCGCACCCCGATGATGTGCCTGCGGAAATCAAGACGCCGCCCGTCATCGTTCAGACGTGTTCAGTCGCGAGTCAGACGCTTTCAGACGCAGCCACGTCTGAAGCCGCACCTTCCCCCTCGCTCCCTCCCTCTCCTCCTTCTCCCGGACCCTCATCCTCCGCTCCCACCCACACACCCCCATCCGCAGCAGCGCGCGTACCGGCGCGGAAAGCGGCCACTGCCTCGCGGCGAAAAACAGCATTATCAGCAGCAGGTGAAACTCGGCTCAAAGGCAGGTCTGGGCCACGAAAAGAAACCGCCTCCGACGATGCCTGGTTGACGGCCTTGGCGGAATCCGAAGCCTTTCGCGATGTGCCCGTGCGGGAGGAGTTCGAGCGCATGCGCCGCTGGTTCACCCATCGGGGACTGCGCTGCACCCGGAGCGGTTTTTTATCCTGGCTGCAACGGTATGAACCCCCGCTGAAGCTGCCCGCTGCGGGTGCCGTTGCGGGTGGAAGCGGCCTAACAAAAAGAAATGTGGCGGATGCGGCGGCCTGCTTCTTTGCAGGGACCGTGGCCGATGAAATCGCCGTACGCGGCCTGACAAAGGATGGTGGCTGTGGTGCGGACGAGGGCGTCCGCGCTCCGCTTTGAGACCTGATGCCGACGAAGACCACGAACTGAGCACTGAGCACTGAATACTGAGCAATCCACTGCGGACGAGGGCGTCCGCGCTCCGCTTTGAGCACTGAGCACTCCCCAATACCCCTCCCTCCCGACATGCCCGCTTCCACCTCATCCACCGCCGCCGCTCCCCTCGAGCGGGAGAGAGTGTGTGTGGACTGTGGGTGCGCATTCACCGGGCTGCTGGGGCTGTGCGGGGACTGTGCGCAGGCGCGGCTGGACCGGGCGAACGAAGGGCGGCATTTGGCCGAACAAAAAGTGCGGCAAGAGAAATGGCGTGCCCTCTGCCCGCCGCTGTACCAGGACACCGATTGGACACATGGCGGCCTGGGCCGTGGCCTGGCGGAGCTGGTGCAGCGATGGCAGCCGGGGCAGGGCGGGCGCAGTTCTCTACTGCTGACGGGGCCGACCGGACTGGGGAAAACGCGGGCCGCCTTTGCCCTGCTGCGCCGGGTTCATGAAAGCGGCCGCAGCGTCCACGCCCTGCATGCCGGCGATGCCTGGGACCACGGCCCCCACATCCAGGGACTGAGCAGCGCCGTGCGCCTGCAATACAGTGACGATCCCCACCGCAGCCAAGCCGCCCTGCACTGCCTGCAGCGCGCCCGCACCTGCTCCCTGCTGCTGCTGGATGATGTGGGCAAGGAACGCGCCAGCCCCACCGCCGGTCAATTGAGCGAGGCCGTGGGCGAAGCCCTCTTTGCCCTCATCGAGCACCGCCTCGTCCACCGCCTCGTCCACCGCCTGCCCATGATCCTCACCACCAACGCCCCCGGCACCACCCTGCAAGCCCGCCTCGGCCCCGACCGCGGCGCCCCGCTGATCCGCCGCCTCATGGAAGCCTGCGAGGTGGTGGGGGTGTGAGGGGGAATGTTTTAATGATTGGCAACCAGAGGTATTCTTTCCTCCTCCAGTGGATCCTGAGTTACGCTGTGTCCATGCCAGGCAGTTCCGTATCGTAGGCTTTCGAAATAGCTATTTCGAGCGCTGCGATCTCCTCATCCCTCAGTTTTTGAAACCACGCGTGTTTGCGTTTGGTCCGGGACAGGTGGCCTTTGTTTTCCAGGCAGAGCTTGAGAAAAAGATTGGCAGCGGGTTCAGGCATGTCCACGATTTCCCTCATGGCGGCACGGGCGACATCGTAATGCTGGAGGTAGCCCAGCTCCGCAGGCAGCTCTTTTTCAATGGTCTCCTCAATGAACCGGTACAGTGCTTCAGCCATCAGTGTGCAGTCTATGTACCGGAAGTGGTCTAACGTACTGTTTGTCACTGTGAGCTGGCCATCGGCATTCTGTGTATATTCAGTGCGGCTGCGGAGGGGCTTGGAGAAGACCTCCAGAGAGGCGTCGTATTCCGCCGGCCGGTTTAGTAGTACGGCGGAGACCGGGAGCAGCATGCCGCGGGGACCAAACTCCAGTGCGGCCAGCACGTGATGGATCAAAAAGCGGTGGATGCGTCCATTGCCGTCCTCAAAGGGGTGAAAATAAACAAAAAGCCAGGATACGATGGCCGCGGCAGAGATGGGGGGAAGAGGGCCGACTGCGGTTAGTAACCACTCCACCTGAAGCCATTGGGTCATTAAAAAATCCAGGTCGGTAGCACCCGGTTTTGGCGACACAAAGTGGATGGTTTCGTAACCTGGAGCGATCGTCTGGCCAACGTAGTTTTGGTGAGCGCGCCAGCCTTTGGCGGCGTAGCGGGCGTCAACGATGGTGTTTTGCAGGCGCACAAGGCCGGGCTCGGTCAGGAAGTCCTCCGTACCTGCTCGCTCTAGCAGGGCAATGAAACGCTCGCTGCGCTGGCGGTCAGGGGTTTCATGCTCAATGGCGTAGGATGTCTTGGTTTCCTTCGCATGCAGATACCGCTGGGCGCGCTGAAACATGAGAGGAGATATGTCCCCCAGCAGTTCGGTGCACCGTGCATGGAGCTCTTTATCCCGGGCGGGATACAGGGCGGGTGTGCGCCGCAACATGGGCGAAAAGTGGACTGTTCCGATCAGGTTTTCATTGATGCGCCAGCGGGCTGTTTTGAGGGGCGGGAGGGTGAAATAGAGTGACGTATCCGCAAGGTCCACATAGTTACCCGTGGTCAGGTCTGGCAAGGGCAGCTTTTCACCGCTGAAGGCTTCATACAGATAGGCGATGCGGCGGGTATTTTTCCCGGTGGGCGTTTGTTTCACGTGGTCCGCCACCTGCCCTGGAGGCAGGAGGGGAAGAATGAGCCGGAGCAATTCCAGATGCAGGCCCTCTTTTTTCAGGGCGAAGTCGAGGTGATCAAAGACGTTGTGGAGCCGCACCTGGGCCTGGGGATACACTTCACGACGCCGACCTGCCTTTTCTTCGGTGATCCGCTGGCCAGGCTGGCTGACATAGGACTCCACAAAATGGGGCATGGGATCCACCTGAAAATGATCTGCCAGCCATTGATACCCGATGGGGCTGAAGGTGCGAGGAGGCGGCATAAGCTCGGGAAACTGTTTTTCAAAGGGGGGTCTAGACTCGTTTTTGTTATTTGCCGAGATTTTTTGTTACCAATGGCCTGTTTTCAGAAAAAATTGTTACGAGTCGGCGGCTGAGCATGAGACAAGGCAGATCCAATGCTCCAGAGCTTTAGCTCGCCAAAACCCTGCTTCTCATTCGACTCGTCATTTCGTCCGCCCGGCTCACTTCAGCGCCGCCTCATTCACATTTTCGCCATCGGCCCAGAGGGTGGTCAGGTAGCGGGGCGGGGTGGTGGATTTGTCCTTGCTGCTGCGGAGGATGATCTCGTTGCGATCCGTCAGCAGTTCCCGCAGGCGGGTGGCCATGGCCAGGCGGGCGGTTTTTTGCGCGGGTGTCTCCGTCTCCATCGGGGCGGGGTCGGGCAGGCCCTGGAGGTCCAGGTTTTGATTGTGCAACCACACGCCAAAGCCGAGGTCGATGTTCACCGCCACCGTGTTCGCATCCACCACGCGAATAAATTCGGCATAGTAAACGTAGTTAGGCTTCGGCGTTTCCGGTGCGGGTGCAGATGCGGGGTCCTGCGCCATCAATGGCTGGGCGAGGGTGCTGAGGATGAGCAGGAGGGTGAGACTAAAGGATGGGCGGGGGAGGGGCATGGGAAGTGGAACGCTGCTGCGAGCCGGGATTTTCCAGGGAATGCGTGATGATGTGAAGTGTCGCCAGGGCGGGTGGAGGTGCAAATGGCGTGGCAGCGTCCTGGAGTGTGGTGCACCTCATGGGGGTCTGCTGGCTGATGCGGGAGGAGGGGGGAACGAGGATGCGAGAACGGTTTCCCGCGGGACGCGTGAAACGGCAGGCGAGACGCCCGCGCTCCAGGACGCTGCGCGAGGGCGCAAAACGGGGCGGGTTTTGTAATCGCGCTGGCTTTGAAGGAATGCCAAGGAGGGGCTGCGTCCGTTTACAGGTGACTGTTTTCGGCGTCAGCCTAGCGCCCGCGCAATACACATCTCATGGAACCCCTTATCGCCCTCGTCACGCATGCCGGTGGTGATGGGTTCTTTTTGTGGCTGGCCCAGGCGAGATCTGGGGCGCATTACCAGAAGCAGTTTGATGCGCTGCCGCCCGGGGATTCGCTGGCCTTCATCGGCTGCTGCCTGGCGCTGGGACTGCTGGCGGTGTGGCTGATGCATGAGGAGTCCAAGGGCAACGGCAGGAAAAGGCCTCGCTCGGGCCGCGTTGCCGCGGCGGCACCGCGCAGCGAGGTCAAGACCGAGGCTCCTGGGAAGCGGCGGCGCAGGAAGCGGAAGCCGCGGCGGGGGAAGTGAGGCCGGAGTGGTCTTTAGCTTTTGTGGGGCTGCGGGGGCATTTTTTGAAAGAGGTCGTACAAGGTGGGATTCGAACCCACGGGACGAATCCTGAGTCTTTGGTTGTAGGCAGCCTGTTTTTTAGGCTCTTCAGGCTCGCTAGTTCCTAATGGCAATCGTGCCATGAGTGATAGACCCGGATGGGATGCGCAGGCCCCTTGTTCCAGGCCCAGTCAAACGCGCGCTCGTGCACGGAGACATGCAGAGGCTCAGCCAGGGGGAACGTGGGGCCGGGCACTGGCTGCAAAGCTGGCTGGCTGGGGTCCATGCCCAGCTTTTGGCATCGGGCCACCTCAGCAAGGGCAGGCACAAGGTGACTGGCGATGCTGCGGCCGTGGCGGGTATAACCAATCATGAGACCCTCCTGCATGGCCCAGGCGTAGTCGCCATTGGCGAAGCGGATGAGACCGTCATCGCAGTATCGGGTGCCTGCGGCGTGGGTGGCATCCACGGGCTTGCACTCGACAAAGATGGCGTAGTCCGTGGGCAGCACACTCCCCCTCTCTGGAGGACGCAGCTTGATGAAGATATCAGGCTCTTTTTTCAGCTTGGTGAGTGTGTAGTCCGTGGTGCCGCTGTGCCGCACGATGGATTCGATCAGCGTATCATCAAAGCCGGGGATGGCCTCTGGCTCCTGGCGTTGTTTGCGATAACGCAGATCATTTTCCAAGACGTGATAAAGAGGAACAGTCACAGCATCTTCGATGTCATGAGCAAGACTGCCCTGTTCGGACCGCAGTTTGGCAAAAGCCACCACCAGCGCCCGATGGATGAGCAGCATGACTCTGGATGAAACCGGCGGGTGGGGAAGATCAAACTGCGCCGCGGAAAGTCCCATGCTCATTTGACGCGGACCGCCCGCAAATTGGCCGACGTGAGAGTTGTAAGAACCGGCGGAGCTCATGGGTTTGACAGATCAAGGATGCGCCGACGCGGACGGTCTGGAATATATGGAGCCGGCTCGTCAAAGGCGTCCAGATGCTCCAGGGTGATGGTGTGGGCGCAGAGGCGGGCGCGGGTGCGCGTCCACCAGCGGCGGGCATCCAGGATGCCGATGAGCAAGCCACGTCCGTGATGCAGGCGCACGATGATGCGGCTGAGGCCGTTCTGGTTGGCATCGGCCATGGCCTGCTGGAGGATTTCTGCGGGCACATCGATCTTGGCATCGCACTTGGTAACGGCGATGAAGCGCCAGGTAGTGTTCCAGCTCTGCTGGCGCAGGCCGGACGGCTCCCCTACATCCACAGTCTCACCGGTGACCTCGAAGAAGGGCTGGAGGCGCTGCTGCAGCTCCGTGCAGAAGACCTGTCTTGTAGAAGGGGCTGTTTCTTCAGGCAAGGGCGAGGTCGGCAGGAACGCGGCCTCGCCGGCACGGCGGTAGGGCGCACTGGCAAAAAGGGTGTCCTGGATCACCTGCACATCCTCTGCACCGAGGCCGTAGAGGCGGAAGATGAAGCCATTGAGCTCATGCCAGAAATCAAGGGGTCTTTCACGCTGTTGGTTAGGCGCAGGGGCGGGCGGGGCGAGTGCTTGGTGAAACAAATCTGGTCCTCCCTCCTGTGCGGCCTGTTTCTTCGCACCCTGGCTTTTCTTTGCTTTAGGCGGCAGTAGCGGCATCTGTCCTTCGCCAGCTTGCAGGCAGGCAGAAAACCTTAGAAGAGCCTTCTTATCGGCGGCAGAGAGCTTGGCGGGATCCGGGAAGGGCAGGGCATCGAAGTCGTCTTTCAGGAAACGCATGAAATCGCTGCCCAGCGAGGCGCTGCGCATAATGATGAAATAACGTGCCAGCGTGGAATGTGCCAGTACATGAATTAGGGCCGCGACATACTGAGGGGCGGGAGAATCCTGGCAGGCATAGCCATAATAACTCTGACTGAAAGCGACAGCACGATCTGCAAGCCAGGCTTTGGGAGAATAAGGATCGTCTCCAGGAGCTTGGGGAACGATGACGAGCGGGGGTTGGTAGAGCGATTCGGAGCGAGGGAAGCTGCCGGATGATCTGTTATATCTCGTCGCATAGGTTTCGAAGCGATCCCATTCGATGGAGAATCCATTGTTTGTGGGATCTTCGAAATCCAATAGTTTGCCAAGGAAAGGCGCAGGCTTCTGTGGCAGGCCAAAAGACTTGTCATAGCCTTTGCCTGTCCTGTCCCCACTTGGATCAAACTGTAACCAATACTCTTTCAAAGTATGCGGGCTAGCCTTAGTAATCCGGTCCATGACCTCCACATCCAGCGTGGTGCCGAGGCTCAAGGTCTTCAGCAACCACGGGCGCTGCTTGGTCTCCTGCTGGGTGATGGTACGCACGGCAGCGTAATCAATGCGGAAGCGGCTGGTGGCATTGATTGCATATTCGGCTAATGGACTGGCAAAAAAGAACCCTTCGTTAGGCATGCTCTTCTCATTGCGGGCAAAGAATAGACAGAATGGGGACTTCATACCATCCCAAACCTTCGTCCAGCGCAAGTCCGCGCCGTTGATGATCCCGGTAATGGCGAGCGCCTCCTGAATGGCCTGCCAGGCGATGTCCTTCTTGCCCTGGGTGTGCAGGAAGAGACGGGCATGCAGGGCATAGGCGATGGTGCCGCCGGGCCTGGCCCACTGCGCAGCCCGCCAGAGGAAGGGCACGTCGGGAGCTTTGTCAGGATTTCGATAATCTTTGGCCAGATGCTTGAGTTCCCGTGCCTCCAGCTCATCTCGGGCGATTTTCGAGAATGCGGTGTTGGCGCTGTCAGAGGCAGATTTCTTCACGCGTCCGGCACTGCCCGTTTTCTCTTTCCGCGCCGCCGGAGCTTCATCCCGCAAGCGGGTCCAGGGCGGATTGCCGATGACAAGGTCAAAGGCTCCGTCAAAAGATTCCAGACCTTCGCGCCGGGGCAGTTCACCCAGGCTACCTAACAAGGATTGCAGTGCGGCCTGGTCCCGGTCATGAGGGTAGGCATCTGCGGCGGCTTCTTCGCCAAAATGATGCAGGACGGTGCCGCGAAGGTTGCGGGGAAACATGAGAGACTTGGGCGGGCGCGGTGTCGCATTCAGCTCGATGGCTGTGATGTAGAGCGCCAGGGCGGCGAGCCGCAGGGCGGGCTCGCTGACATCAAAACCGCGTATCTGCTTATATAAGATCTCCTGGATGATGTCTTTGTCCGGGCGGTTTCCGGTGACCTCGAAATGCTCGCGGAACAGGCGGCGGAATCCGAGTACAAGGAAGATGCCGGCACCTGAAGCCGGGTCCAGCAGGCGGGCCTGGCTCTTGTCCCCTGACATGGCGGTGAAGGCCTCATCCACCATGAAACTGGCGATGAAACGAGGAGTGTAATGCACACTTTTATCCAGAGAGAGCTGCCTGTCCACCCGGTGGGAGAAGTGCTCATACACCTCGCTTAACACTCCGACGGGAATGTGGGCGAAGTCGAGGTCGTTCCAGTCGAACGTGAGCTGCTGACCATCCACGGCTTTCCAGCCTTTGAGGATGGCTTCCAGATGTTCGAACAGGTCTCCATGAGTGGCCAGTGAAACTTCTTTGTAGAAGCGTTTGTAGGCGGCCAGGCGTTTCTCACCGGCCAGAGAGTCGTCAATGATCGGCAGGAAGTCGCCATTGAAGGTTTCATCCAGCCAGGCGGAAGTCTGCGCCGCACAGACGGGGTTTGAGAAAGCGTCTTTGAGGTCTTTCGCAGACGGGCATATTTTCGCCCGTTCAGATGGCCTAACAATCTTTCTGTCAATGAGGAAGCGGAAGAAGAGGGCGCGCCCGGACATAGAAAGCACGTGCAGAGGATCCAGAAGATCGTTGTCCACAAAGGCCTCCGTCGTGCGGGTCAGCAGTCGCTTGATCTCCTGATAGACGTGGTCGCTGGCCTGGGGCTTGACCTCGGCGCTGAAGGTTCCCTGGACGAGGCTCTGAAAGAATAGCGGGGCTTCGTCATCGGCCTGGCTGACTTCCTTGGGCGAAGGAAGCTGCTCCTCAAAGGAGATGGGATACAGGACCAGGGTGCCGGAACGGACGATGCCGAGCCAAGCGGATTCACTGCGGTTGGCCAGGGTGTGGCGCAGGGCCTGGATGTCCGCCTCGGCCAGCCTTTGGCTGTGCTCTGCATGGACCAGATAAAGCAGGGAGGTGCCCTGGTGGGCGGCCACGGCGTGCACGCCCTCGCCCCCCTTCTTGTCGGACCTGGGCAGCAGGTCCAGGTAGTCCACCTGCTCGGGCTTCTGGAATATTTCATCCAGGGGAATGAGCTTGGGACAGCCCCAGGCGGGCATGAGGCGGGACAGCTCTTCGCTGGCGGTCAGGTTTTGCTGCACATGCTCCAGTTCCGACTCTGTCTCGGTGATCAAGATCTGGCTCATCGGCGGCCTCCTTCTATGCGGAGAAGTCCGACCAGGCGGCCGACAATCCTCACATTCTTGGCCTCGCTGGGCGTGACCAAGCGCTCTTTCAGGGCGGCATTTTCCGGGCGCAGCAGCAGGCCGTTGGGTTTTCTAAACACCCGCTTCAAGGTGGCATCTCCATCCTCCTGGACAGCCGCAATCTGGCCATCGGACACGATGTCCTGGCTGTTCAAAATGGCATAGTCGCCGGAAAAAATACCGGCGTTTTTCATGCTGTCTCCTTTCACACGCAGTGCAAAAACCAGTTCGCCCCGGAAAAGTCCAGCATCAAGTGCAAGTGTGTCATCACTGGTAATCAGCGCCTCCTCCACAGGCCCTGCGGGAATGCTGCCCAAAAGAGGGATGCCGGGCGGGGCGGATGGGGCGGCCTTCTTTGGCCGGCGCGGTGATGGAGGGGACGCCATCGGCGGGTCCGGTTTCACCAGACGGATGGACCGGGCTGTGTTTCCCGCCCGCTGAAGACGGCCCTTTTTGACGAGAAGAGCCAGGTGGCTGCGAACGGTGTTCAGGCTGCTGCATCCCAGGTGCTCCTGGATCTCCCGGAGGGTGGGGCCATAGCCGTGGAGGTGCAGGAAATGGGTAATGAAGGTTTCGACCTGCTGCTGCTTTGGAGTGAGTCCATCCATCCTGCTGAAAGGATACTGTACATAATTGCAGTATTCAAGGCGGTTTTTGCCGTCTTAACGGTGGGGGCAGATGCTGCATGAAGTATCGGTGCGCGGTTATCTGACTTGCGGTTGCTTTTCTTGAAGCTCGACGGGTGGGGCGGATGTGGTTATGAAGTGGTTTATGAAGATGAGCTGGAATCACCGGGTGCTGAAGGGGGTTTTGTTTGGGATGAGTTTGGTGTGCTATTTGATGGTGCTGGAGATGCTGGCGAGCCTCGTGGTGAAGTATGAGGTGTATGATGTGGACCTGGGGCTGGCGGCGCGGTTCAGGGGGGTAGCGGGGGTAAAGTATTTTGGGTCGATGGAGGGGTATGCGTTTGTGCTGACGTTGCTGCCCTGGATGCTGCTGCAGGGGGTGGGAATGGTGGGGGCGGCGTGGCGGCTGAGGGTGACGGTGGAGTGGGCCTTTGTATGCTTTGCGCTGTCGCTGCTGGGGGCGTGCGCGGTGTGCTCGTGGCTGGCGATGTCGGGTCGGGATGAGCCGCTGGCTTCTACGGGCATTGCGCCGGGGCTGTGGCTGCTGGGGGCGGTGGGCTTCTATGCGCTGGCGGAGGGGATGATGGGGGTTGTGGGACGGAGGAGGGGATGAGGGAGCGGTGGAGCAGAGGGTAGAAAGATTTGGGGGGAGAAAGATTTTTTGGATGGGGGATTTGGAATTGGGGGTTGGAGGGGCTTTTTTACAGGATTCACAAGATGGCAGGATTGATGGGATTTTGAGAGGGGAGCTTTCCGTGTTCTTTTTTGAAAGCGGGGGGATTGGGTCTAACGGGTGATGTGTTTAGACTGGCGGGAGGTGTGGTTTTGAATGCCGACGGATCGTCGGCGCTCCATGGTCTGATGGCTGGGCGGAGATGGGTTCGTGGAGCGCGGGCGTCTCGCCTGCTGTTTTCTGCGTCTCGCGGAAAACCGTGGGTGGAGGGGCGTGGGGTAGGGGACCTACGCAGGGAGGGTGGGCTGCGGGTGGTGAAGTACGGTGGGCACTCCTGCCCGCCACGGGTTGTGATGGAGGCAGCGAAAAGAGGGGATGTCTGCGAACGGGGATGCCTGGGGGCGGACGGAGGCGGGCATCGCCGCAGTCGTGGGCAGGAGGGGCCTCTCCACTTGGTGCTTGGCGGACGGGGTGTTAGAACGGTCTTGCGCGGGACGCACAAGACGGCACGCGAGGACGCGTGCGCTCCATGGCGAACGGGGATGCCTTGGGGCGGACGGGGGCGGGCATCGCCGCAGTCGCGGGACAGGGGGTGCCCACGGTACCAGAGTGGTGTGGCCAGGGGGCTGGGGATGCGATAGAACGGTCTTGCGCGGGACGCACAAGACGGCACGCGAGGACGCGTGCGCTCCATGGGGGGACGGGGACGTACTTGATGCTCGCGGGCAGGAGTGCCCACGGTACTTGAGGCGCTCCTGGAGGGAGGGCTTGCGGATGGTGTAAAATAATGCACATTGGTAAATGATGTTTACTGATTCGAATCAGGCGGGGGAGGCTGTGGATGCGGAAAAGGGTGCGGCGGCGGGGGAGGAGGTGGTGAGGTTTCATCTGCGGGGGGCTTCGGCGATGGTGCACTTTGAGTCGTGTGCGAAGATCGAGGTGGAGTCGCCCAGGGGGAAGGTGCTCGTGGTGCCGAGGGCGAATGTTTTCCAGCGCAGGCTCTTCGAGGCGTATGAGACGCTGCTGGCGGTGGGGGTGCCGGAGATCCGGCTGCTGGGGCTCAAAATACGCCAGTGCGGGGGGACGACGGCGGCGTGCCATCTGCTGTACCATCATGCGCAGCGCTTTCGCAGTGAGATGCTGGTGCTGGCGGATGTGCGGGCGAATGCGGCGGCGATGCTGCGGAAGATGCGGACTTTTTCCTCCCACGATTCCTTCCCCTGGAACAATGCGCTAAGGCCGACGAAGGAGCGGATGGAGTGGGCGAATGGGTCGGTGGTGGAGATCACCTCGGCGGAGGCGAGCAATCCGGGGATCAGCAGGACGAGGTCGGCGGTGTTGTTTTCGGAGGCGTGCAAGTATCCGCGCGGGGGGGAGAAGGATGATAAGGGGATCATGGCGAGTGTGCTGCCTTCGGTGAACCGCCTGGGGATTGCGGAATCGACCCCGGAGGGGGCTTCGGGCTGGTTTTATGAGCAGTGGCATGGCAGCCGGGAACTGCCGGGGGCGCTGACGCTGGATGAGTATCTGGCGGGGCTGAAGCGGGGGGAGAGATCGCCGGGAAATGGGTGGGTGAAGGTGTTTGCGGCGTGGTATGAGTTTGCGGAGAATGCGCGGCCGGTGGGGGAGGGGGAGCGGGAAAGGATCCTGCGGACGCTGACGGTGCGGGAGCGGCGGGGGATGGGGGCGTATGGCTGGACGGTGGAGCAGGTGGCGTGGCGGCGGGATACGCTGGCGCGGGTGTGCGGGGGCAGTGAGGATTTGTTTGATGAGTATTATCCGGAGGATGAGGTGGGCTGCTTTCTGGCCAGCGGGAGGCCGCGGTTTGACATGGCCTCCGTGGTGGCGATGGAGCGCCTAACGCATGGTGTGACTGTGGAGGAGGGGCATCTGGATGTGCAGGAGGAGGGGGTGGTCTTCACGCCGGACGGGGGCGGGTATGCGCCTATCCAGATGTGGGAAAGGCCGCGCGTGGGCTGCCGCTACCTGCTGTGGTGTGATCCGGCGACGGGGGCGGAGCAGACGGAGGGGCGGGACCCGGATGCGTATTCCATCGGGGTGATCCGGGATGGATATACGATGGGGGGCGTGGTGCGGAAGCCGCGTGTGGTGGCGCGGGTACGGCCGCCGTGCACGGAGGAGAGTGATCGCATCGCGAGATACATCGTGGGGCTGTCGCGCTTTTACGGAGAGTGCATGGTGGTGCTGGAGGTGAATATGGGGCTGCATATTCTGGAGCGGATCAAGGATGCGGGGCTGCCGCTGTATAAGCGGGAGGTGGTGGACCCGTATGACCGGAAGACGCGGCGGTATATGTATGGATGGAAGCTGAAGGACCGGGACCAGCGCCGGGCGCTGATCGACTGCCTGGCGCTGGCGATCCGGGATGAGGCGGTGGAGATCCCGTGCCCGCACATTTTGAAGGAGGCGCGCAACTTCATCGTGAACAAAAGCGGGCGTGAGGAGGCCCGGTCCGGCTGCCACGATGATGACATCACGGGCCTGGCGATGGGCCTCTACTGCCTAGGCTCCGCGACGCTGTACCGCAGCCCGATGCGGAGAAGAAGGAAGCCTGCGGACTGGGGGGAATGGAGGCGGTGGCCTAACGGATGATTGCGGCGTGGAAGGGGATGTTTTTTTTTGGACAGGATGGCAGGATTTTCAGGAGGGACAGGATTGGTTTTGGGAGGGGCTGGAGGGAGGGGTGTGTTGTTGTTTTACAGGATTAACAAGATGACAGGTTTCACAGGATTTTTTGCTTCAAAGGCCTGGTGATGAAATTGGGGGTGGCTGCGCATGGTGCCTGCCTGTGTGGTGGGGTGAATCGACGTAAAGTTTGTTAGGTCGGTGCGGCCAAGTCACTGCCCTGCGGTTGCGGCGGCTACTCTGGGGCGGCCTCGGGGGTGATCATGGGGAAGGCGGCGTTAAGCTCCTCCGCCGTCAGCAAGGGGGCAGGGGATTGGGATCTTGCCTGCTCAACGCGGTGGCGAAGGTCTTTGAGGTCGTCCAGTTGGTCGGTGGCGAACTGAGCGGCGTGCCAAAAATAGGCGAAGTAGTCTGGCGTGGCTTTGATTTGATCAGTGATTTTCTTTTCAGCAGGACCTGGCTGGGTTTCAGATAGGGAATCTTGGAGAGCGAGGAGAATATATTCGGTTATATCTGCCACTGATTTTGCAAAGACAGGGGATAAAGGAGCCTTGGTTGAAAAGGTGTTGAGCGTATTGATCTCCCCTTCGGGGAGCCAGCAGGAAGGATCGCCAAAAATTTCATCCAAACTATTACACTTTAATTCATGTGTTAACGACGGACTGTCTAAAGTGCCCTGTTCAATGCGTAAAATCAGATCGTCACGAACTTTTAAAAGCATGTGCTCCTTTAAGCGGGCAAAATGATCTAAATGTTGGTCTCCGCTACCATCATATGCTGAAGCATATGCCATTTCTTCAATCGTTGACTTGGAGTAACCGAAACGCCTCCTGAGAGCTAATCGGTCCGACAACAAAGTGTGAAATCTATATTCCAAACAGATTAAATTTTCTGTTCCGGGGATGTTAGAAAGTTTGTGCCTGCAGAGCAAATCCAGCCAAGTCTCAAAGGCCTTGGATGGAAAGCACTGGATATCAAAGTCACTTTTATTAACATAGCCAAACTGCAATTGACTACAAAGACGCTGCACTGAATCAGTGGCGGCTGATATTTTCTTAATTCGAGCGGGCCCATTTTTCCACGCCACGTTGCGTCTCAAGTCCTCATAATGAGATATTTCCAAATCAATCAGCTCTGATGCTGCCCTCTTTTTATCTGAGAAAGACCGATGCGGGATAGCCTTATTAATCGAAGTTTCGAGGGACTCTTGGCCGTGATGTTCTTTCCAGTATTCATGCAGCATCTTCCGTTCCGGTTCACTGGGGGTAAGTAGCCGCATGTGATGGTCCCTTGCCCAACTAATTTCGACATGGTTTTCAAAAAAACCTGTGAGCAAGGAGGTTAATCGTTCCAGTTTTAAGCTGGAAAATGGAGGAACTTTTAATTTCTCCCAAAATTCATATACCATTTTGTGAGGCTCAATTCCATCATAGGATTGTCCGGAATATTCTTTGTCCGTTTGAGCTTCGGCGTAATTATTATATAATATATGAATGGGCTTGTTGGTGAATTCAGGCTCCTCAAGGTCCAGCATTCGAAAAAGAAAAAATCCTAAATAGTTGTGTTCATCATCCGCATAGCGGCTGAGGAACAGCGTTTCTTTAGTGATGGCGTCGTGGATGAAGTGGAGGGCTTCACGTGGATTGGTGGGGAGTAAATCTTTCAGGTGGTCCCAGGCGGCATGAAGTTTAGGCGTGTCCTCACGGCGGATGAGTGCCTTGCCCAGAACTTCAATGTCTTGAGGTCTAAGGGCTGGGAGCTGGATTTGGAGATCGAAGACTTTGTCGAGGTAACCTTTGGTTTCTTCGGCATTTCGGGATTCTTCGTTGAAGGCTTTGGCGACGCGGTCGGGATCGATGGCGAAGACGAAGAAGCAATGTTTAATGGCGCCTAGGCGGTCGATGACGGGGAAGATGCGGCGGATGACTTCGGGTTCGGCCCGCTCCATGTCATCCACGAGCAGGACGACGGTGATGTTTCTGTCCTCCAGCCGCTGATTGATCCGTGCAATGAAGGCACTTTCGGTGGCTTTGGCTTCGCCTTCGATGAGGCGACTGACATCAACACTGAGGCCGAAGCCGAGGCTGGCTTTGAGGCTGCTGAACCATGACCAGGGGGCGGCTCCTGGTGAGGTGAGCTGGCTGAAGGTGTTTCCAAGGGCGTCCTCAAATCCCTGGGCGATGAGGGCGCGGGCTTCCTCGGGGGTTTTGGCGGTCCATGGGTTGACCCAGGCGACGCGGAATTTTTTCTCTTTGGCTTTGGCCAGTCTTTCCCGCAAGAGCTGCAGCACGGTGGTTTTGCCGGAGCCCCAGGTGCCCATGACGGCGATGCGGCGGAGCTTTGTGTCGGCCCTGCCAAAAAGCTCCATGATGCGGTCCACAAAGTAGGAGCGCTGGTAGCTGTCTGGTGTTTCCTTTTCTTTGAATGGTGGCGTTTTAAGCTGGAGAAAGAGCAGGTACCATAGGACTATCCAGCAGAGAATGGCGCTGGCGGTGGCGTGGGGTGTTTGCGCCCGTGCGAATAGGATGAGGATAGTGACAGCGGTGATGGTGGGGAGAGACTTCCGCCTTTGGTTCCACTGCCACAGGCGCACGAGGGCGGAGAGTAACCGGGGTACCAGGAGGGCGGCCAGGAGCAGGCCGATGGTGGACCAGAGGATGCGGTAGGTGCTTAGCCAATGAAGTTGCTTATGTAACCAATCGGTGAATTTGGCCAGATCTGATCTGCCCCACATGGCTACCACCACGATGGCAGATGAAAGCAATAGGGCACGAAACCAGGCGATGAGTTGAGGCTTCACTGCGAGATAAATGAGTTCTTCTGCATCATACCGTGGCGGCTGGCTTAACTGCTTTTTCAACCGCTTCCAGGCGATTTGATGAAGGGGTGTTTCGTCTTCAGTCATGGGGAATGAGGGACCCCTTGCTCACGGGCAAAGTGCTGATTGAGTTAGGTGTGTAGCCGATGCTGACGGGGGTGCCAAGGGAAAGAATTTAGGCGCTGGTCATTTAAAAGAAATCCCTTCACTCTGCAGGAAAATGGTTTTCGCATGCGCGGAGCGGGCCGAGATGGGGGATTTTGATTTTGCGTTTACATGTACGCATGCTTAGTTCTCACCGTTCTCAGGAAAAATGCTTATTGAGTGGAAAACGGCATTTCTTTGTAATGTGTTGAAAATCAGCGACTTGTTATTTGTGTGAAACTGGCTCCCATAAGAAACTGGCTTTTAAAAGCCCAGAAGTTACTTGAGGCGACCCTGGTGCCGCCGATGCATGAGCTGAATGAGCTGGACTGGAAGGCTGCACTGTCACCGGATAAAAAACGCCTTAGAGAACATCTGTCTGCCATGGCCAATTTGCCAGGCGGCGGGTACCTGGTGTATGGTCTGAGCGCCAAGGGAGAGCTGACTGGAATCAATGAGGAATTTGTGGAGGCGACGGTCAATCAGCTCACAAACATCGGACGGGAGGGACTTTCCCCTCCTCTGGTGCTGGATCATTGCGTGGCAGAACACGGAGGGGGGCGGCTGCTCTATATCTACATCCAGGAATCTTCAGTGAAGCCTGTGCAGATCCGTGGGCAGAGTTTGGAAGAGGCTTTTATTCGTTCAGGTGCGACCACGCGTAGGGCCAGCCGGCAGGAAATTGGTACTTTGATGCTGAACAGCAGGACTCCTAAGTGGGAAGAACTTCACGCGACTCTTTTGCAAACGGATGAGCATCTATTGCAACTCTTAGAGGTGGAGCCTATTTTGGAAATGCTGAACCGCCCGGTGCCGCAGTCACCTGGGGAGATGCTGCTATGGATGGAAAGTGAGAGATTGATCGAAACCGTCGCTGCGGGCGGGGGTTATGTCACCAACCTGGGCGGAATGGCGGCTGCACGAAAGCTCGCAGACTTTTCTGACCTCAGCCGAAAGGCTGTGAGGGTGATACGCTATGCGGGCACGGATAAAACGGGGGCATTGAATTACCAGAAGGAGGGAAGAAAAGGGTATGCTATCCGTTTCCAAAAGTTGCTGGAGTCAGTCATGGACCTACTACCTCAGGCGGAAGTCGTTCGGCAGGGCTTGCGGGTGAAGCAGACTACCTACCCAGAAATCGCTCTTCGTGAGATTCTTGCCAATGCACTCATCCATCAGGATTTCAATGTTACTGGGGCAGGTCCGCTGGTGGAGATTTATGATGACAGGATAGAGATTTCAAATCCAGGGAGTCTGCTGCCAAGCAAAAGCTTGAACCGTTTGATTGGTACCCAGCCGGAATCAAGAAATGAACATCTCGCCAGGGCCTTTAGACGGTATCGTATTTGTGAAGAATTGGGTTCGGGGCTTTTGAAAGCTGGCCAGGCAGTGGAGTCGAGCGGATTGCCGCCGATCAAATTCGAGGCAGGAGTGAATAGCTTTAAAGTCACTTTGCAAGGTCCCAGGACGTTTGCGAAGATGTCTCCCAAAGAAAGGTTGGAAGCGTGTTATCAGCATGCGGTATTAAAACATTGCTCGAATCAGGTGATGACAAATACTTCCCTCAGGGAGCGCATGAAAATGCCGGAAAAGCAAAGGTCCATGATTTCAGTATTGATCCAGGAGGCCACCGAAATGGAACTGATCAAAGCGGCTGACCCAGAGAACAAATCCAAAAAATTCGCCGAGTATGTGCCGTTTTGGGCGTGAATTTACGCCTCGGCGGGGATGAAGATTATCCCCCTCAATCGAGGAAGTGGCCGTGGAGGATTTGGTTCATGGGGTAGGGGCCGCTGGAGTGGGGGCCGAAGAAGAAGCGGATCATGGTGCTGGCGGTCCAGACGCTTTCGCCTCCCATGGTGGCGTATTCGAGGCCGGTCATGAGCTTGAGCCGGTGCTTGGCGATGTGGTAGTTGAGGCCGATGTAGCCGGCCTGGTAAAGATCCCCACGGGGGAGGCCGGCGGGGGTTTCATACCGGCTCTGGGCTTGGAGGCCGAGGGGGCCGTTGGAGGCGGCAATCTGGTATCGGAGGGCGAGCTGGAGGTTGTCGGTGAGGTAGTAGCTGGGCTGGATGTTGAGGCCGTAGGCGTCGCCTTCGTCGCTGCCGAGGCCGGCGGTGAGCTCGGTGACGAGGGCGGCGGAGCCTTGGGTGAGGATGAGGGCGGTGGAGAGGCCGTTGTCGAAGCGGTTGAGGTTGGTGGCGTTTTCGTTGGCCTGGCTGTGGAGGGCGGTGAGGTGGAGGTGGGCGGTCTCGGTGCGGAGGCGGTGGCCGAGGTTGATGTAGGCGGCGGCGAGGTAGCTGTAGCCGGAATCGAACTGGGTGAAGGCTTCGTCGATCTGGCGGCTGGTGGCGTTGCTGAAGAGGCCGGTGTAGTAGGTGACGGGGCCGATCTTTCCCTGGAGGGTGGCGGCGGGGGTGTAGTCGGCCGCGAACATGTTGGTGAGCATGCTGCGCTCCAGGTAATGGATGTAGCGGCTGGAGATGTTGCGGTCGTGGCTGAAGCGGTGTTTTTGCTGGCCGAGGGTGAGGGCGATCTTAGGGGTGAAGCCCCACTGGACCCAGAGCTCGGTGAAGCCGTTGTAAAAGGGGTTCAGGTCGCTGCCGCTGAGCATCTGGGCGTGGAGGGTGAGCTTGTGCAGGAGCTGGGCCTGGGCGCCGAGGCGGAAGCGGCGGACTTCGTGGCCTTCGTCTTCGCCGGCGCTGCCTTGGCTCCAGTGGTAGTGGCCGTGGTAGCGGCCGAGGAGCCAGAGCTCTTGGAGGTAGTCGTTGGCGTCGTTTTTGTAAAGGCGGCCGAGGTTTTCCAAGGGGTCTCCCCGGGGACTGGGGGCGGTGAGTGTGGCGCTGAGAAATGTGGGGGGCGCTTCTCCGGCGCTGCCGGGATGCGCAGGGCTGAGGAGGAGGGCGAGCAGCAGCAGCAGCAGGCTGAGCCGCTGAAGGGGGGACGGTACGGTCATGCGCGATGGGTGGGCGATGACCGCGCGGGTGGCAATGGGGAAGTGGGGGGATTTTTGGGGACGGGGAGTGGTGGAGTGGTGGAGTGGTGGAGGGGTGGGAGAGGGTAGAAAGATTTGGGGTAGAAAGATTTTGTTGGGAGGGGTGGAGTGGAGCTTTCCGCTCTGGGGACTGAACCGGCTACTTTTGGGGTGGGGTGATAGGAGGGCTTCGAGGTGGCTTTCCGCTCAGGGGACTGAGCGGGTTACTTTTGAGGTGGGGGTGGGATAACTAGGAGTGTGTTTTTGGGGGTGTGTTTTTAGAATGAGATGAGGGGTGTGATCGATGGGGTTTCTGGTTTTTGGCGTGCGAAAGGGGCTTGAATGGGGGTGGGGGGATGGGGTAGGGAAAGGGCTATGGCTGAGATGCTTTTTCATGTGGCCCGCAAGGGGGTGAAGCTGGGAATGATGTCCTGGGACGAGGTGGTGGCGGCGTTGCGGGAGGGGCGGCTGGAGGGGGCGGATCTTTGCTGGCAGGATGGGATGTCGGCCTGGGAGAGGCTGGATGGGGTGTTTGCTAAATCTGGCGCGGTGCCGCCGCCTTTGCCTCTGGGGGCAGTGGGTGAGGCGTCGTCGTCGGGTGCGGATGGGGATGGTGGGGTGGTGGCGTCGCCGGACCGGGCGGGGGCGGATGAGGGTGGGGCTTTGAAAGGGGAGTCGGCGTTTCCGATGGGGCGGGGTTTTTTTGAGCAGTCGCCTGTGCCGGATGGGGTGGGGGAGATGGGGCGGCCTGCTTTGCCGGTGGGGATGGGGGGTGTGCCTGCGGGGACTGGGGCGCTGCGGAGTATGGGGCTGGGGGACGTGGGGATGGGGCGGCTGGCTTTGGCGGGGGGGATTTTGGTGATGTCCCTGGTGGGGCTGGTGGTGGCGGTGGGGTGGTTCTTACAACCGGTGGCGCCGATGGGGGCGGGGGCTGAGGTGGAGTCGGCGGGTGCACCTGGGGCTCCAGGGGCGGAGGGTGCGCCTGGGACGACAAAATCGGTGGGTGATTCGGGGGCTGGGGGGAAGGGATCGGCTGCGGAGGCGGAGTCGCTTTATGCGAAGGCGCAGGTGCTGCGGCAGGAGCGGGCGGCGGGTGGGCACGAGGTGCCGTTTTACGGGGAGGAGGGGCTGCGGCTGCTGCGGGCTGCGGCGGAGATGGGCCATGGCCCGGCGCTGCGGCAGGTGGGGCTGTGCGCGATGAATGCGGATGGGATGAAGCGGGATGCGGCGCTGGCGGTGAGCTTTTTTAAACGGGCGGCGGAGGCGGGGGATGCGCTGGGGCAGTGCCTGTATGGGGGGGCTTTGCGGGATGGGCGGACGGTGCCGGTGGATCGTGCCCAGGCGCGGATGTGGCTGGAGAAGGCGCTGGCCTCTGGCGAGGCGGCGGGGGAAGCGGAGGTGCAACTGGCGCTTTTTTGGTTGCGACCGGGGGCGGTGGGTGATCTGCCGGAGGCGGTACGGCTGCTGCGCCTGGCGGCGGAGCGCGGGCATGTGAAGGCGCGGGCGCACCTGGGCTGGTGCCTGGTGAAGGGGCTGGGCACGGCGGCGGATGTGCCTGCGGGCGTGGCCATGCTGCAGTCGGCGGCGCAGCAGGGCGGTGGGGCGGCGCAGTATCTGCTGGCCAGCTGCTATGGCCATGGCCTGGGGGTGACGAAGGATGTGGCGGCGGCGGAGGAGTGGTGCCGGAAAGCGGCTGCCGGGGGGTATGAGGCGGCGATGGTGGAGTATGGGAACATCCTGGAAACGGGGCCGCTGACGGCGGGGAAGGGGTTTACGGAGGCGGCGGGCTGGTATCGCCTGGCGGCGGAGATGGGCTGGCCAGCGGGCCTGTGGAATTTGGGCCGGATGCATGCGGCTGGCCTGGGCGTGCGCGAGGATGTTGCGGAGGCGGAGCGGCTTTTTACCCAGGCGGCGGAGGGCGGGCTGCCTGCGGCGATGACGTGGCTGGGCGTGGCCTGCCTGGAGGGAAAAGGGCGGCCGGTGGACGTGCTGGCGGCACGTGGCTGGCTGGAAAAGGCGGCAGCGGCAGTGTATGGCCCGGCCCTGCTGCGGCTGGGGCGCATGCAGGCGGCGGGGCAGGGCGGGGAGGTGGATCTGCCCGCAGCGATGCTGTCCTGGCAGGCGGCGGCGGATCTGGGGGAGGCGGAGGCCTGGTATGAACTGGGCCTGTGCTGGCGGGTGGGGCGTGGGGGCCGGGTGGATGCGGCGCAGGCGCTGACCTGCTTCCAGATGGCCGGGGAGCTGCGGCATGGGGAATCGTGGTTCCAGGCGGCGCGCATGCAGGGGCGCGGGGAGGGCTGCGAGCGTGACCTGGGGAAGGTGCGTGATTTTTTAAAGAAAGCGGCGCTGCGGGACCATGGGCGCGCGCAATTACAACTGGGCCTGATGCACCTGCGGGGGGTGGGTGGTCCGGTGGATGCGAAGGAGGGCCGCTACTGGCTGGAGATGGCGGCGAAGAGCGGGCTGCCTGCGGCCATGGGGCACCTGGGCGGGCTGATGGTGGAGGAGATGCCGTATGGCAAGCGGTCTGAGGAGGGCCTGGCCTGGCTGGAAAAGGCAGTGGCCGCAGGGGATGCCACGGGCCAGTATCACCTGGGGGAATACAAGATGGGTGCCTCCAGCTTTATCGAAAAGGATGAGCGACGCGGGATCGAACTGCTGAAAATGGCGGTGGCCCAGGACCTGCCGGAGGCGATGCTGAAGCTGGGCATTTACCATTCCCTGGGCATGGGCCTGCCGAAGGATGAGGTGGAGGCGGTGCGGCTGTACCGTCGGGCGGCGGAGGCGGGTCTGGCCTCCGCCCAGGGGCAGTATGCCTGCAATCTGATGGAGGGGGAGGGCGTGCCTGTGAACAAGGAGGAGGCGCTGCAGTGGATGCTGCGCGCGGGCCGCCAGGGGGATCCGTATGGGGTGACGCAACTGGGCTTCATTTACCAGGAGGGTGATGTGGTGCCGAAGAATGATGCGGAGGCGCTGCGCTGGATCCGCAAGGCGGCGTACTCTGGGGATGCCGGTGCGCAGTGCCAGCTGGCCCGGTATTACCTGCTGGGAAAACTGGGCCTGAAGAAGGACTCTGCAGCGGCGGTGAAGTGGCTGGAAAAGGGCGTGGCGCAAAACAATGCGGAATCGCTAACGCTGATGGCCGTCTGCTACATGGACGGGCTGGGCGTGAAGAAGGACGCGGCTCGTGCGCTGGAACTGATCCGCGCTGCTGCGGAGCGCGGGGACTCCCTGGGCCAGGCGCTGTATGGGGAAAAGATCTACCTGGGCAAGACCGGCCCGCTGACGGATGAGCGCAAGGTGGAGGCGCTGAAGTGGCTGATGCTGGCCAGCCAGTATGATACGAGCAGCTATGCGCAGAACCTGGGCGTGGTGAAGAAGGCCCTGACGAAAGCGCAGGTGGCGGAGGCGGAGGCACGGGTGAAGAGCTTCCGGATGATCCTGGATCGCGGCATCCAAGAGCCCATGACCGACCCCGAACGCCCCGTGCCGGACCCAGACCAGGTGGAGACCGAGCGCCTGCTGTGGGAAGTCATCGAAAAGGCCGGGGAGAAGGTGGAGTGAGGTTTTGGCCTAACGAGAGGTGTGGCAGGAGGGGCTTCGAGGTGGCTGTCCGCTCAGGGGACTGAGCGGGCTACTTTTTGAGGTGTGGAGGAGTGGGGAAAGTACCGTGGGCACTCCTGCCCGCGACCGAGCGTTCTGCGGCCTTCGAAAAGCAGGGAGGGGAGCGAACGGGGCTGGTTGGGGTGGTTAGGCGCTTTTTTACAGGATTAACAAGATGGCAGGATTGACAGGATTTTTTTGAGGAAGGGATAACTGGAAGTGTGTTTTCGGAGTGATGGAGTGATGGAGTGATGGAGTGGTGGTGGGAGGGGCTTCGGGGCGGCTGTCCGCTCAGGGGACTGAGCGGGCTACTTTTTGTGGAGTGATGGAGTGGGGAAAGTACCGTGGGCACTCCTGCCCGCGAACGAGCGTTCTGCGTCCTTCGAAAAGCAGGGAGGGGAGCGAACGGGGCTGGTTGGGGTGGTTAGGCGCTTTTTTACAGGATTAACAGGATGGCAGGATTGACAGGATTTTTTTGGGGAGGGGATAACTGGAAGTGTGTTTTCGGAGTGATGGAGGGTTTCGTGGGCACTCATGACTAGCCTTGGCTCCCGGAGGGAGCGCGGAAAATAGCCGGTGGTGGAGGTCGCGTAGCGACCGAGAACCACCGGACGAGAGGCGGGAAATCACCCCGGTGCATCGCGTCCCGGAGGGACGCCGGAAGGGGCGTTGGCGGGAAAGTATGTTGGGCACTCCCAGTCCCGCCCATCGACCTCGCCGAGGGTATTCTCGTTCGCGGAGGTTCCCGCTTCTCGAAGGTTACAGAACGGTCTTGCGCGGGACGCACAAGACAGCACGCGAGACGCGTGCGCTCCATGGGGGCCGGCGCGTGCGCTCCATGGGGAAGGGGAGTGACCGCTGGATTCCACGCCCAAGATCAATCGCTGAAATGCGGCATGTTTTTGGTCGTTCATAGGGCATCATGCTCCACACTGCCCGCTCCGCACTTTTGTCACTCGCTGTTGTTTTCACCCTGCTCAGGGCTGCTGCTGGCCAGGGGGTGGAGGCAGCGCCTAACCATCTTTTGATCATCACCACGGATGACATGAGCTGTGATTCCGTGGGGGCTTTTGGCAGCAAGCTGGCGGGCATCACGCCGCACATGGATGCGCTGGCGGCACGCGGCATGCGCTTCGCCCAGGCGCATGTGGTGGTGGGAAATTGCATGCCCTCGCGCAATGTCATGTGGTCTGGCAGATACCCGCATCACAACGGCATCGAAGGCTTCCGCTCATTGCCGAAGGAAGCGGTGAAGTATCCCGTGCTGGGAGATCTGATGAAGGCAGGGGGATGGTTCACGGGCATCCGCGGAAAGGTGGACCACTCCACCCCCTATGCCCCCTTTCCCTGGGACATCGTGCTGGATACGGATGCGGCGGGCGGCAAGGTGCACCCGAAGGATGCACCCTCCTATGGGGCCACGCTGAAGCAGGGCATGGCCGCCGCCAAGCAGGCGGGGAAACCCTTCTGCCTCATGCTCAATGTCTCAGACCCGCACAAGCCTTTTTATGCGGAAGGCAAGGGCGGTAAAACGGTGCCGGATGAGCATGTGCCCTCCCGTGTTTATACCCCGGAGGAGGTGCCTGTGCCCGGCTTCCTGCATGACGATCCCGTCATTCGCAAGGAGCTGGCGCATTACTACTCCTCCGTGCGCCGGGCGGATGATGCCGTGGGTGCCATCCTGACCGCGCTGAAGGAATCCGGTGAGGAGGAGCGCACCGTCATCCTCTTTCTTTCCGACCACGGCATGCCGCTGCCCTTTGCCAAAACGCAGCTTTATCATCACAGCTCGCGCACGCCCCTGATGGTCGTCTGGCCCGGCGTGACAAAACCCGGCAGTGTGGATGAAGCGCACCTGATCTCCACCGTGGACCTGCTGCCCACCCTGCTGGAGATCACCGGCCAGCCGCTGCCGGAGGGGCTGGATGGCCGCTCCTTTGCCCCGCTGCTGAAGGGGGAAACGCAGACGGGACGGGACATCGTTTACAAATCCTATCACGAAAATTCCGGTGGCCAGATCACCCCCATGCGCGCTGTGCAGACGAAGGATTTCCTCTATCTTTTTAACCCCTGGTCCAACGGCACCCGCGTGATGGGCGGTGCCACCGTGGGCACCGCCACGGCCAGCCAGATGCGCGTGCTGGCGCGCACGGATGAGACCGTGGCGGCACGCATGGAGCTCTTCGACCATCGCCGCCCGGAGGAGGCCTACGATGTGCGCTATGATGCCGATGCCCTGACCAACCTCATCGACCTGCCCGCCCACGCCGCCCAGGTGACCGCACTGGAAAAGGCCATGGAAGAAATCATGATCCGCACCGGCGATCCCCTGCTGGAGGTCTTTCAGAAACGCCACGACAGCGCCTTTCGCGAGGCCTTCATGGAAACCGTCGGAAAGAAAACCGTCACACGCCAGGACCGCAAGAAGATGAAAGGTTCTAACAAAAAGGGTGGTCGGAAAAAGGGCCAGGAAAAAACCGACGACGAGTAGGCGGAGCGCGGGGCATGGAGTGCCGCCGATCCGTCGGCATTTAAACACACCTGCCATTATTATCCACACATACTGTTAGGTCGAATCCCCCACTCCCGGAGGGAGTACGGAAACTAGCCGGTGGTGAAAGTCTCCCGCGCCAGCGGGAGACTGAAAACCACCGGATACCCACCTACCCGGTGCCAATCAACGTCGCGTCCTGGAGGGACGCTGGTAACGTGCCCCTCTATCCCAGACTTCCCCGCCATCGCCCCTTCCGGCGTCCCTCCAGGACGCGACGCATGCGGGTAATTTTCGCGGCCTGCTTCCGGTGGTTCCCGGTCGCTACGCGCCCTCCACCACCGGCTATTTTCCACGCTCCCGCCGGGAGCTTCATGAGGTGCCTTGCGCAGAGGAGGAACCCTCTTCAAAAAAAGATTCAAGCCGTGATCCTTCAGCCTCGTGTTCTGCGCATGGCATGGATAGACACACCCGATTAAACACACCTCACTCATGAACCCACTGCTCCGCACCCTCATCCTTTCACTGCTCTTCGGTCTCGGCCTAACCAGTTGTGACTCCATGAAGGACATCACTGGCAACCCGCGTTATCAAACCCTCATCGGCCGGGATGTCCGCACGCGCGTTCCAATGCGTTTGTATGATTACAATCGTCCAGGAAACCCCAACCCAAGCCTCTGCGATCTCACTTATACGACTGGCGGAAAGGCTTGCCTGGTCGGCACTCTCCCCGTCGGGCAGGTGGTGCGGTTCAATCAGGTGATACGATATAAAAGCACGTATTACACTGAAGACGACCTCCAAGGTGAATTGGTTTACAGGGGGAAGCGCTACCAGATCAAATACAGAACCCAGCTCCATCAGGGCAACGAGATCTGGTTGAGGCTCTTTGATGAAGACTTCGATGCGCCACGCCCGCCGCCGGAGAGTTATCCAAAGGAGTTTCGGTAAACACACCTCCTCCATGAATCCACTGCTTCGCACCCTCATCCTGTCACTACTCTTCGGCCTCGGCCTAACCAGTTGTGACTCTGTTCGTGACATCACTGACAACCCGCGTTATCAAACCCTCATCGGTCGCGATGTGCGCACGCGCGTTCCCATGCGCTTGTATAACATCAATGCTCCAGGGATTCCCAATCCCACTCCTTGTGAACTCACTCAGACTAGATTCGGAAATAACAGTCTGGTAGGCACGCTACCCCCTGGACAAGTGGTTAGGTTTAACCAGGTGATTCGCTGGAGCAACATCTACTACACTGATGACGACCTCTACGGTGAACTGGTGTACAAAGGGAAGCGCTACCAGTTCAAATACAGCACCCTGCTCCATCAGGGCAACGAGATCTGGTTGAGGCTCTTTGATGAAGACTTCGATGCGCCGCGCCCGCCGCCGGAGAGTTATCCGAAGGAGTTTCGGTAACGAAGGTGGTCGTGGAGCGCACGCGCCTGTCCCGCGCCTGTCCCGCGACTGCGGCGATCTCGCGTGCCGTTCCTCGCGTCTCGCGGGGAACCGTTCTCAGGCGTCGCTGTGCCCTGTTCGCCTTAACAAAAAGGGTGGGTGCTTCCCCATCACCAGCCGCAGTTAGGAGCAGGCACTATACCCCGCGTATCTCCGATCACGGTTTTCCGCGAGACGCAGAAAACTGCAGGCGAGACGCCCGCGCTCCAGGATAATCCCCGTTCGCTCCCCTCCCTGCTTTTCGAACGCTGCAGAACGCTACGTCGCGGGCAAGATCGCCGCAGTCGCGGGACTAAGCGCCCGCGCTCCAGGACCACCCCTCCACAAAAAAGCGGCGCCTTCTTTTCAGAAAGCACCGCTTTTCAAAATCACAGTTGGTTAGACCTGGAGGCTCACTTTTCCACGATCTGGAGGTTGCGCATCCACACCTTGTCGTGATGGTCCGTCAGCATGATGCGGCCTTTGCCGGGGGCGAAGCCTTCTTTTTTGGCAAACTTGCTCTTGGCGATCATTGCCTTCCACTCGTCCGTCTTCGTATCTGCCTCACACACCAGCTTGCCATTCAGGTAGTGCTGGATCTTGCCGTCCTGCACCAGCACGCGGCTGCTGTTCCACTGGCCAGGGGCGTTCAGCGGCTTGTCCGCCACCGGGGCCTTGATGTCGTAAATGGAGCCCGTGGTGTGGCTGCCGCCCTTCATCCCGTCCGGATGCTTCTTGTCGTCGATCATCTGGTACTCGATGCCCAGCCACTCCTTATTATTCACCTTGGTGACCCAATATTTGATGCCGTTATTCCCGGCCTCCTCCACCTTCCATTCCCAGGTGAGGTCAAAATTGGTGTACTCTTTTTCAGACAGCAGATTGCCACCGCCGGTGCCATTGAGGTGGAGTTCACCGTTTTCCACCACCCAGCCTGCGCCGGGCTTGGCACCATCCGGCCCGGTCCAGCCGGCCAGGGTTTTGCCATCAAAGAGGGACACCGCATCTGCGGCGATGAGAGGGGCTGCGCCGAGGGCGAGCAGGAGGACGAACAAAGGGGCTTTCATAGGGTTGGGAACGGGCATTTTAGAGATAGGAAGGCGGCTGGCAAGCGATGAGCACAGCCACTTCCCCTCCCCAAAACGTAAAATTTCACCTGCTCTGTGCAAGAGTCTGGCTAAGCTACCAAAAAACATGGTCACAGAGGAGACGCCCCCCGCATCATCCACGCCCCCGTGGGAGGCCAAAAAAGCGCCTTCGAAGCGCGGCCTGGCCCGTAAAATCATCCTCTGGGGCAGCGCCATCGGCGTCCTGGCCCTCGTCATCTATGGGCTGAAACCCCGGCCCGTGGAGGTGGAGCTGGCGGAAGTACGCCGCGCCCCGCTGACCGTGCACGTCATGGAGGAGGGGAAAACCCGCATCCGCAACCGCTACATCGTGGCCGCCCCCGTCACCGGCAGCATGCGCCGCGTGACGCTGAAAGCGGGCGATGCCGTCACCGCCGGGGAGACCGTGCTCACCAGCATCGAGCCCGGCATCGCCCCCCTGCTGGATGCCCGCAGCCAGGCCCAGACAGAGGCCCGCATCGCCTCGGCCGAGGCCTCCCTCAGCCAGGCGGAGCAGTCCCTGGAGATGACGCGCACCGCGGCCCGCTTTGCCCAGACGAACTGGGACCGCGTGAAAGGCACCGCTGCCGCCGCCAGCATCTCCGCCAATGATCGCGACAACATCGAGCGCGAGGCCCTGATGCGCCAGCGGGAGGTGCGCGCGCAGGAATTCGCCATCCAGGTGGCCACCTATGAGCTCACCGCCGCCAAGGCCGCCCTCATCCAGATGAATACCCCCGGCAGCACCGGCCAGCCCATCGAGGTGCGCGCCCCCGTCAGCGGCCGCGTCCTGCGGGTGGACCAGGAAAGCGCGCAGATCATCGCCGCAGGCACCGCCATCTTAGAGATCGGCGACCCCACAGACCTCGAGATCGAAGCCGAAATCCTCTCCCGCGATGCCGTCACCATCCGCCCCGGTGCCCCCGTGAGTGTGGAGCAATGGGGTGGCGATGCCCCCCTGAAGGCCACCGTCCGCCTCGTGGAGCCCGCTGCCTTCACCAAGGTCTCCGCCCTGGGTGTGGAGGAGCAGCGCGTCATCGTCCTATGCGACCTGGACCCCGCCGCCGCCAAAACCACCGCCCTGGGCGACCGCTACCGCGTGGAAGTACGCGTGGCCATCTGGCATGAGGACGACGTCTTGCAAGTGCCCAGCGGAGCCCTCTTCCGTGAAGGCTCCGCCTGGAAAACCTTTTTGTTAGACCAGGACCGCGCCAAAAACATCCCCGTGGAAACCGGCCGCACCGATGGCAAATGGACCCAAGTCCTCAAAGGCCTCCAGCCCGGCGACCGCGTCCTCCTCCAACCCCCCGACATCGTCGCCGACGGCTCCCAAGTCATCGAGCGCCAGTGAGGCCATGGAGCGCCGACGCCCCCGTCCCCCATGGAGCGCGGGCGTCCTCGCCTGCCGTCTTGTGCGTCCCGCGCAAGACCGTTCTAGCGCCCCCGTCCCCCATGGAGCGCCGACGCCCCGTCGGCACTCAGAAACCAGTGCGCAGTTCTCAGTGCTCACATAAGAGCACCCGTATCCATCCAAAGATTTCGCCCACCCATTCCCTGCCTTTACTCGGATGCGGCATAAAAATGATGCTTAAATTTGATTTTCCCACCGCTTGCCTTTAGAGGCCTCTTTTAGCCCCTGACTCATCCCCCCATGCACGCCGCCAGCTCCCCCACCCACCGCTGTCTCGAAGCCCTGGAGCCCCGCATTGCTCCCGCTGGCATCGTCGCCGTCACGTTCAAAGGCGGCCACCTGACCCTCAGCGGCGATGGCGAGGCCAACCTCGTGGCTATCGAGGGCGGAGGCAGCGGCCTCTGGTTCATCTCAGATCCAGTCAGCGGCACCCAGTTTAAACTCAATGGTGAGGAAGCCACCTCAGAGCTCTACCTCCCGGTCACCGGAAACCTCAAAGTCAATCTCCAGGGTGGAGATGACAACCTGCAGCTCTTTAACCTCAGGATCGGAGGGTCCGTCACCCTCAAAGATAGCGAAGGGCGTGAAAGCATCAGCATGCTCGGCAATGAGGTCAATGGAGCCGTCCACCTGGACACCGGCATGGGGGATGACATCATTCAGTTAGGTACTTCAAGCTACGGCGAGCTAGCCAACCAATTCAACAGCAGCCTCACCATCAAGACCGGCAGCGGCAGCGACAACGTCACCGTGGCCCGGGGCAGCTACCGAAACATCTCCGCCGACCTCGGCACCGGGTCTGACAACTTCGCTCTGAGCGATGAATACTATCATGGAGCTATCTATGTTTTAGGCAATGTCACCATCATTGGCCGTGGCGAAACCGACGGTGCCAGTTCCATCGCCCTCGGATCCGAAACCTTCCTCGTCACAGGCAACGTGAAGGCCCAACTCGGCACCGGCACAGGCCAGCTTGAACTGAATCGCCTGGGACAGAGTGGTCGCTCCACCATCAACGGAAATTTCAGCTATCAAGGGGCTACTGGCAGCGACAACATTTATTTGAGAGATAACATCACCGTCGGCGGCAAGTTGGATCTAAAAATGGGCAAGGGAGACAGTCAATTCGATGGCGATAGTCGGCTGGATCTCACCGCAGGCTCCCTCAACTACACAGCAGGCACAGGAACAAATTATGGAGGCTTAGACGGCATCACATTCACCATTGTTAAAGATGCCGTTTTTAACATGGCCTCAACCACGGACAGCATGTTCTCCATTTCCATGGAAGATGCTATCACCGTGGGGGGTGGCCTGAGCTACAAAGGTGGCAAAGGCGGCAACGAATTTTCAATCGTTAGCGAAGTTGTCGATATTCATGGTCGCCTCCAGTTCAGCAGTACCCGCAGCATGAACAACGGCTTCACACTGGACGCCGATAGCGCCCTCATCGGCTCATTCTACTATTACGGCAGCCGCGGCGGAGATATCCTGAACATCGGTGACTTCTACAGTCAAACCACCCTGGGCATCCAAATTTTAGGCAAGACCTACCTGGCTATGGGCAGCTACGAAAGCAACGAACTGCGCGTGACCGATACCATCTTCAGGGGCAGCGTCTCCATCTATTCAGGCACCACCAAGGGTGAGGACTATGAGCGCACGGAAATCGTCCAGATGATCGACAGTGCCTTCCAGGACTATCTTTACATCAGCCAAAGCGGCACCCAGAACAGCAACGTGTACCTGCATAACAACACGTATTTCAAAACCACCTCCATTTATACCGGTCGCGGCAATGACACCGTCATCATGGGCAACATGACCGAAAACCTGGGCAACACCCATCGGTCTAACCTCTTTTACGGTGCCGTCAAAATCATCCTCGGAGCCGGCAACGACACCGTCATCCTCGGCAGCAATGATGATGGCCTGATTCAAGTGGGCAACGTGTTTAATTCCTCCGTTTACCTCTACGGCGGCTCAGGTACTGAAGACACCGCCGTCTACCAGACTTCATTCACCAACAAGTTCAACGGCCGCCTCACCGCCCGTGCCTTTGACATCATCAACTAGCACCCTGGAGCGCCGACGAGCCGTCGGCATTCAGAAGCCAGTGCTCAGTCCTCAGTGCGCAGTTCTCAGATAAGAGTGCACGTCCGCCATGGAGCGCGGGCGTCCTCGCCTGCCGTCTTGTGCGTCCCGCGCAAGACCGTTCTAGCGGCCCCGTCCGCCACCATGGAGCGCCGACGCCCCGTCGGCATTCAGAAACCAGTGCTCAGTCCTCAGTGCGCAGTTCTCAGATAAGAGTGCACACGTCCGCCATGGAGCGCGGGCGTCCTCGCCTTCCGTCTTGTGCGTCCGGCGCAAGACCGTTCTAGCAGCCCCGTCCGCCACCATGGAGCGCCGACGCCCCCGTCGGCATTCAGAAACCAGTGCTCAGATAGAGTGCGCCCCTAGCCAAGCCCATACGACCTATCCGTCCTATAAGCCCTATTCCCCCTTCCAACTGAGCACCGAGCACCGAGCACCGAGCACCGAGCACCGAGCACCGAGCACTAATATCCCCCCGCCGCAGCCAGCCCCCCTACTCCAGCCCCAGCCCCTTCTTCGCTCCTGCGATGTCCGGAGACCGCCCGTGCACATTTGCCGCGCTATCCCCCACCACCACGCCTAGCTCCCCGGTGAGCTGATAAGGCGGAGCCGTCTCTTCCGCCGCTGCCCGGCGCTGCATCTTCAAGCCATAGAGCTCCGCCAGTTGATCACACACCCGCTGGCGCACCGCCAGCAGGCGGGGATCATCCCGCGCCCGGCTGGCATCTTCCAGGATGGACACCAGGCGGTCCCGCAGCTCCTCCCGCACCGCGTGAAAGTCCGCCTCCGCCCTGGGGGCACGCGCTGCCAGCCGGGCGCGCATCTCCGCACACAGCGCCATCACCTCCGCCCCCGCCAGACCTAACAGCCGCCCCGTCTCCCCCACACTGCGGCCCTGCACCACATGCAGCTCCCACACACGCTCCCCCGGTCCCAGGCCCAGTTCCTGCGCCCACTCCAGCCAGCGTGAAAAGCCCCCGTCAAAGGCCCGCCCCACCATCGGTTCACCGCCCACATCCTCACCAGACACATCACCCGTCAGCCCCACTTCCGGCGCATCCTCCTCCCCGGCGGCCACCTTCTTCACCCGACCCTTGGACATTGACTTCGGCTTCATCATGGTTCATTATAAAACATTATTTATCACCATGCCAACAATCCTTCACAACGCCGCTGAAAAACGCACCCTCATCAAGCAATGGGAAGCCACCGCCATCGGCCTCAAAGATGCCGAGGAGCGGGACCTCGTCCGCTACAGCAGCATGACCTGCTGGCGCAACTGGACCTGCCGTGAAGCCCTTTACGACTTCGCCCAACAGTCCGCCCAGGCCCGCCCCATCCTCGTCCGCGTGGACCACAAACGCATGGCCCTCTTCACCCCCCGACGCAGCCAGTAGCCACGCGCTCCAGGGTGACTGGTGCGTGCGCTCCAGTCCAACACACCCCGGCATTCATCGAAAGCGAATAAACATTCACCCGGCCAATGCGGCCACGGGGTGCGTTGCATGGGTATGAGCATGACCATCCATCCAACCAGGGATGAGTCCGCGATCCGCGCTGAACTTGAAGCGTGGTCCGAATCCATCCGCCATAAGGACGTCGAAGGCGTCCTATCTCATTTTGCTGACCAGACCGTGCGTTTTTTCCTGGCACCGCCGCTGGAGACGGAGACGCCGCTGCGGGATAACCTGGAAAGCTGGTTCCGCACTTTCAATGGCAATCTTTGCTATGAGATCCGCCAGCTCGTGGTGACGGAAAGTGCGGGCCTGGCCTGCACGAACAGTTTGAACCGCATCACGGGCACGAAGCAAGATGGGCAAAAGACGAACCTGTGGTTCCGCCAGACGTTGGTGCTGCGGTTCATTGAGGAACGCTGGCGCATCATCCACATCCATGAATCCGTGCCCTTTTACATGGACGGCACCTACCGCGCCGCTGCGGACTTGCAGCCCACTTCTTTAGGTTAGGCCGAAAGGAGGGAGTTGAGCGGGGCCGGCGTTGTGCTTCATGGGGAGGACCTATGCGTCCTATACGACTTATCCGTCCTATTAGCCCTATGCCCTTGCGTTCCCCCAACTGAGCAGCGAGCACACTTCCAAATGTGATGATTCAATAACGTTGGCTGCGCAGGCGCATGCGGCAGGCACGTAGCTCGATTTTCCAAAATCGAGAGGCCCCGAATGCACTGCCGGTGTGCCTTTTTCTTGCCCCTTTCTTTCGGTCATGGCGATGGAAAGGCGGCCGCCAGTCCCAGCGACGCTCTCAATATTGGAATATTGAGCTACGTCACGGCTCGCTTTGCCGGTGGGAACTGGAAAGCTACTTTGATTAACACCCTCGCAATCGCCAGTATTTGGCTGAGCACTCCACTACCAACCCCCTCACTACTTCGTGCGGATGCTGCTGCTGGTGGTATCCGCTGGGGCGATCTTCGGGCGTGAGCTTTTGTAGCTGGCTCCGGTGCTGTTGTCCGCAGCATCTGGCGCGGCGGGTTTATCCAGGCCTTTTTTGCCGCCTTCTTTGCTGAATTCCAAGACGGCTTTTTTGGCGTCGTCGATGGCTTCGGCCTTCAGGTCTTCCTTGAGATTGCGCAGGGATTCATTGGCCAGGGCTACGGCCTGGGCGGGGGCAGGGGGCTGGGCCAGGACGCGGCTGCGGGCGGAGGCCACGTTCACGTCCAGGCTCATGTCCTCCAGCTTGCCGGCCAGGGTGGCCATTTTGGCGGAGTCGAAGTTTTTGTGGCTGAGGCCCTGCACTTCTTTCTCCAGCTGCTTCACCTCGGCCTTGATGACGGGGTGCAGGTGCTCTTTCATCAGCGCACGCTCCACCTGGTTCAGCTCTCCTGGCGTCAGGTCACGATCCAGCGCAGTATCGGCAGCTTGGGCGGCCAGGGTTTGAATGTCCATGTCCAGGCTGCCGGGTGGGCCGTAGGTATCGGGATCTTCCACCAGCAGCTTGGCGGCTTCCGCCTGGATGGCGGCCATGGCGGCGGGGTCCAGTTTTTCATGAGCCAGCGGTCGGCTGTTGCGCATCTCCATGCCTTCGGCCTGGGCCTTGATGTCCTTCATCAGGTGGCGTGCCTCATCCATGGCCTGGGATTCAAATTCAAGCTGGGCATTTTCAGCAGCCAGGGCCGCATTGGCATCCTTGGCGATCTGTTGCCGCGAAACGGGCGGCAGGTTCATCGCGGCGGCGTGCAGCTCTGTCTGCTGAAGCTCGGTGCTGAGGTTTTGAAAACGCTCCGCCAGATCTGCGGCCGTTTGTGGATTGAAGCCCTGCTTGCCTGCGGCTTCCATGTCCTTCATCAGCGCATCCATCTGCTGGGTGAGGATGGGCGTCTGCACAGCGCTGGTGATGAAGCGCTCCAGCTGCATGGTCTCTTCCTTCTTGCACTTGCGGTCCAGGCCGCTGACCACCGCACCTTCGGCCACGCCTTTGAGGTCCATGTCCAGGCTGCCCCGCTTGCCATAGGGCTCGGCTTTGTCCTGGAGGATGTAGTTCAGCTCACGCTGGATTTTGGCCATGTCAGTCGCGCTCAGGGTCTCATTGCCCAAGGGCTGCTGGAGGCTGGTCTGCACATCCTGAACACGCTGTTTCATTCGAGTCAGCTCATCCTGCATAGCGGGGACGTTCACTGCCCCTGGCACGCCTGCACGCGCGGCCATGGGGTGCAACTGCTCCATCTCCTGGGTGATCTCGCGCAGGCGTTTGCTGGTCTCGTTTTCTTTGGAAAGGAAGGCCTCACGTGCGCCATCCACACTGCCATAGCGCAGGGAGCGGAGGACGAGGCCCTTGCTGGGGTCCTCCAGCTTTTGCAGGCGGTTTTGATAGCCGTCCAGCTTTGTCAAAAGCGCGGCTTTTTCCGCCTCCAGAGCCTGCATTTTTTGCTCCAGCACAGCCGGGCTGCGCACCGCCTGGGTGGCTGTTTCCGGCTGGCGGACACCATAGAGGTCCGGCTGGGAAATGCTGCCCATTTCCGCCGTGGCCTGGAACTTCACCGCGCCGCCCAGGTAGGAGGTCTTCGGGGTATATTGGCGGAGGTCGTTGGTGATGGCTCCCATGTCTTCTTTGGAAAGCTTGACCTCCCAGTCAGAGCGCTCACCGTTCGCTGCAGTGCCGATGGGCGGGATGGTGACACCTTCGGACCATTGCTGGGCAGCCACGATCGCCTTTTGTTGCTTGTCTATGGCCGCGTCGTAGGTCTGCTGATTGAATTCAGTGACGATTTCGATGCCTGCTGCCGCCGGATTGCGGATGGCGGCCTGTAGCTCCTGCAGGCGCTGGCAGGCACCATTCACCTCCTCCTGCGTCAGGGCATTGCAGCCTTGCGGCACCGGCAGGGTGCGCAGCATGCGCTCCATCTCCTGGGGATTCATGGCCAGTACCTTTTTGGCAGTGTCCATATGGATCTGCTGCGGCAGGGTGCCCACGGCGTTGCACTTCACCTCCCCCCATCCGGCATAGACATCGGCGCGGTCAGCACGGGGAAAGGCCAGGTCATTGTCAATGCCCATCACCTTTCCCGTATCCGGATTGATGACGATGTTTCCTTCATGTCGGTCGATCTGGCCGGTGATGTAATCCGTCACCTCCAGGTCGCTGAGGCCTTTTTGGATGCGTGGGTCCCGGTAGTCCACATTCAGCGCGCACAGCACATCAGCGCCGCCCCCTTGCGGCGTCACCTTTGTCAGCACCTGAGCACCGTCCACCTCCACACTCAGGCCCATGAGCTGGCCCTGGGCATTGCGGGTATAGCCCTCCTGCGCCACGCAGTTCAGCCCCAGCATATCATCCACCTTGCTGCTGGCCACCGCACGCGCCAGCAGGCCGCGGTCACGGTCCGCCGCATTCGCCTTCGTCCAGTTGCGGTCATCTTGATCCGCCGGTTTGGGGAAAAGTCGTGCGCTGGCATAAGTGACCTCTTCAGCCGCCTTCCGGGCAGCGGACGTGCTGACATCATACTGCGGTTTGGCAAAGCCGCGTCTCTCCCCGGTCTCGCCCACGGCCATGTTTTCCGGCATCTCCACCAGGAAGGTCACACTGGCCTGGCCGGCGGAGCTGAGCTGCCTGACATTGGCCTGGGAGGAATCGATGACTTCTGCGGATTTCGAGGGCATAAAAAGAGGGAGATAACGTTTTGCGCGCCCCACCGCCAGCGCGGCCATTCCTGCCGCCCCCGCCTGTGAAGCTGCCTAAATTATCCCTCCTCCTCCCGCCTGTGACAAAAAAGATTTCTGTGGGAATGCAAATAAACAGACACGCGTGAGTACTCGCCTGCGCCTCTAAATTGTCATTCCCGCACGCCCTTCTTCACAGCCCCGCCAGATGATTCACGCAGATCTGCGACCAGCTCTCCAGGCTGTCCTTTTGCGCCAGCAGCTCATCCAGCGTCACAAAGCGCAGGTCCTGGATGGCGTCTTCATTGGACTTCACATCGTCCGTGCTTAACTCAAAGACATGCACCACACCCAGATGCACACTGCCGACTTCGCTGGAATCATCATTGATTAGGCCGATGACCGTCTGCGTGTGCGCGCCGCCCAGTTGCAGTTCCTCGGTGATCTCGCGCTCGATGCTGTTGAAGTACATCGCCTCGCCCATTTCATCCTGCGTCTGGTCCACCGGATTGATGTGGCCGCCGATGCCGATGCTACGCTTGGCCACCAGTCGCTTTTCACCCGAGCTGCCGCCGCGTGTGTAGCTGAGGAAACGGTCCTCGAATTTAAAAATGGAATACGGGATGAGCTGCTTGTGCGTGGGATCCGCCTCCGCCGCCGGACGCTCCATGAAAAAATTGGCCCCATGCGCCAGCATTGCCCCCAGATAACGGTCCACCTCCGGCTGAAAACCTTGAAAGCTGCCGAGGGAATCAAAAAGTGCGCGGGGGATGACGAGGACGTGTTCCATGAGAGCCGCGAGTGTGCCGCTGACCAGCGCCGGGTCAATCCAGAAAGCAACCTCGATTGTTTTGTAGCCACCATGTTTTGTAGTCCCGGCTTCAGCCGGTACTTTCTCAAACAAAACCCCAATACGCCCGCACCCGCAGGGCAGAGGACCTTCCTTTTCCAGCAGGCTACATCACGCTTTTATCTTGAGCCACACGCCCCGGTCTGAAATAACAGATGCATGAACGGCCTACCCCGCTGGCTTTATTTCCTGCCTGCACTCATCGCCATCGTCTGGCTCGGCTGGTGGCTCTTTGGCCGGTCACCCACCACGCAGATCCTGGCCGCGCAGCAGAAATTCCTCATCGCGGTGGAGGGGCGGGATTGGAAAGAAGTCCGCTCCATGCTGGCCACCGATTATGCAGACTCCTATGGCCTCACGCAGGAGACCGCTCCCGCTACTGCGGCAGAGATCATGCAGGGCTTTCTCTTCCTGACCCTCAGGACCGAGGTGCAGCCCTTTCAGCCCACGGCGGACCGGGCGGCCGTGCGCGTGCGCATTCAAATGGAAGGCCAGGGCCTCGGTTTCAGCCCCATGATCATCAGCCGCGTCAATGCCATGCCTGAGCCCTGGCATTTCATCTGGCGCAAAGATGGCCCCTGGCATTGGAGCTGGAAAATCATCCGCATCCATCAGAGCGACCTGCCCTTGCCCGCCGCCTCCCAATAAATCAGAAGCGGATAAAATGCCCAGTGCCGCCACATTCCCTCACCGCCACCAGTTCCAAGGATACGCCTTGCCCTGCGGGCCAAAGGCCGACACTGCCCGCCCCATCGCCTCCGCCTTGCTCCCGCGCACACCGGATTGGTGCAGGCGCTCGCGGAAGTGCTCATGCACCACGCCCGCAGGCGGTGCCACCGGCAGCACCACCAGCTTCATCCTCAGCCAGGCCGAGCCACCCGCCAGCAGATCGCATAAAAAATCATGCTCCAGCGCAGGCAGCGTACATAGCCCGTCTGGTAGGTAGTTAAACGGCGGTCCCCATAGCAGCGGCGGCACGGATGCCTTGTCAAATTCATATCCCTTCGGGATACGAAACACCCGCCCCCGGTCCGGCCCTGCCGCCAGAATGAATTCATAGTCCTCTCCCAGCCTCCACAGCGGCCCACGCACCCACCGGCATAGGAAACGCGGCAGCAGCCCAAACCCCAGCGCCGCATCCCGCAGCGGAATGATCCGCGGACCCCGGCCCTCATTGGCCCCGTCCATTTCGTTAGTGTCAGTATTCATCATAAAATATCATTAAATTATTCATGGCACTTCTCATCCCTGTCTTGTTCCTTGCCCCCATTCCATCTCCCTCAGCCTCCTCCCCCAAGGAGGCCTCCCGGATGAAGACAAGGAACAAGACAGGGATGAAATGCCCCTTTCTCTTTTCCACTCCCGCCCCTCACTTGGACCGCCGCCGCAGGCTGATGATCGTCACCACCCCCACCGCCACGCCGACCCCCAGGGAAAGCATGCGCATTCCCCACTCCATCTGCTCCTGCCAGGATGCCACCACCCCCATCAGTGGAGCCGTTATCCCGATCAGGCCTAACAAACCATCCTGCAAAATGGCCGCCGTTTGTTTCATCTCATTCATCATGTCAAAGGTTCATTTCTCGCCGCTTCCGTAGGCCTACTCGTTGCCCAGCCAAAGGATGTTCCCATGAATTTTACGCCCCTTCACCGCCCCACCTGGACAGAGGTGAAAAACCGCTTCGGGCAGAGTTATGGTGTACAAGGAATGATCGTTAAGGTGCTGACGGTGCGGGCATGAGACAGACTATCATTTGTATCCGACCCAGTTCGGTTCACATAAACTACAGAGGAGGTGGTGGAGTTCGTTATCAGCTCAACTGTATAGGTAACCTCATCCGTCGTCCCCGGCGTGTCCACCATCTCCATGATGACTGAATCCTGCCTCCCAGTCGAAGCAGGAAAAGCCATTGCATGCGCTCGTGTCCGCGCCGCATCCGTATTCCCCTGAACAATCGGCACGCCGCCCCGACAAAGCCGCAGACTGCCACCCACCCTACTGCTCGCCGTCCCGCTGCCCAGCCGAGCCGTGCCCACCGTCCCACTGGTCAGCGCACTCGCATTCAGCCCCGTCAGCGACGCTCCACTGCCAGTGGGTGCCAGCACATCCGTGCCGATCACCAGGCCCAGCGTCGCTCGTGCCGCCCCCGCGTTCACATCATCCACCAGCGTCAGTCCATAGGCGCTCACTGCGCTGCTCGCCAGCTTCTCCTCCAGCGCCGTATCCAGCCCCGTCACATCCGCCATCTCATGCTCATGTCCGTCCGGTGGGAATACCTCCGGCACCCCGCTGATCTTGCTCCACGCCAGCCCAGTCATCCATCCCGGATCATCGTAACTTCCAGTTAGCGAAACATAACCCACCGCCGCGCCAGAGACCGTCAGATAATCCGTCAGTTCCCCGCTTTGCGTCGCCAGAGTCCCCAGTCCCAGCGTCGCCCGCATTGCTGTCGCGTCCACATCATCCACCAGCGTCAGTCCATAGTCACTCACCGCCCCCGCATTCAGTTTTCCTTCCAGCGCTCCTTGCAGATCCGCCTGCTCCGTGATCGTTCCTTCGATGTCCCCCCACATCACCACGCCTCCGCCCGGTAGCACCGCCAGTTGCCCCTCGCTGTTAAAGCCCAGCACCTTTCCCGCCATCGGTGCCAGCCACCGCATCCCGCTGCCATCGCCTGCGTTCTTGATGGTTAGGCCCACACTGCCCGGCACCGGCAGTTGGGAAAAAACATGGCCGCTCACCAGCAACGTCACCGCCAGGGTCAGTCTCATTAATCGTGGAACAATAGAAAATAATAGGGTCATGGTAGATAAGGGGCTTTGGAAATAAGATTGCCTGCCAGGTCACGAAATTCGATGGACAACCGGTCCTCCGTCACCGTCGCCAGGCAGAGATTGGCGGGGACGCTTGTCAGTGCAGACCACGGCACTGAGCCTGGATGGCTCCCCACCGTGATCTGGTGCGTGCCGCCGCCGCCCTCCTGGACGGTCACCTCCACACGCCGGATGATCTGGGTCAAGACGACCTCGGTTTTAGCTGCATGATTGGATATCATAAAATAATGCGCATAAGTTCACTTCGTCACATCCAGGGTGATCTGCCACGTCCCCGCCGCATACGTCACCGGCTGCCCCTCCCTCGTCACCTGGATGTCCCAGAAATATCGCCCCGGCAGCAGCCCCACCACACGCGGCGTCACGCTAAAGGTCCCCTCCGTCGCATCCTCTGCGATGAGAATGCCCGGCGTCTCCCCCGCACTTGTCAGCGGCAGCGCCGCCACCGCATCCGTCGGGAATCGTTTAAACTGCATCTGGACCACCGCCCCCGTGAGGTCCAGCGGCACACCATCCACACGGATGGCCACCGAGGACAGGCCCGCCCAAAGATCTCCCGACTTATGCGGGTAAAGTTGTACTGGTGCTGACATAATGATAAAAGAGTGGTTAATGATTACACTGCCGCCGCGCCACCTTCAGGGTTCATATTCACCTCCGCCCCCGCCGCAGGCATCCCGCCCGGCGGCAGCGCCGGAGCAGGAGCCGCCACACTCGCCTCCGCCCCCGGCAGCTCAGCCCTCATTCCCAGCGGCATCGCACCCGGCATCGGCATCGCGTCTCCGCCGCCACCACCACCCAGCATCGCCGCCAGCTCCGGCGGCAGCCCTTCTTCATCCGGCAGCGCCTCCTCACCTTCCTCTTGGCCCGCCTCATCAGGCTTCTTCTCACCCTTCAGCAGCTTCTTCAGCCGCGCCTGCTCCTCCTTCGGCAGCAGTTCCGCCGCATCCTCCAGCGTCGGCAGCGGCCTGCAGATTATCTCATCCGCCTGGTCAAATTCCAGCGCCTTGATCGCCTGTAAAAACAGCGGCCGCGCATTCACCTTCTCCACCTCTGGCATCTGCACCCACTGGCCGAAAAGATCCACCGCCACCTTCGCCCCCTCCAGCTTCGTCTGGTTCTGCTCCTGCGTCAGCAGCATCCGTACGTCGATGTCCAGATCCGCCACCTTCTCCGCCGTCAGCTTCATCAGCTCCGCATTCTCACCCTCACCCCACACAAAGGCCTCATCGCGATCATAGTTCGCATAAAAAAGCTTCACCGCATAGCTAAAGTCCCGGCCAAAGCTCCTTCGCAGCTGCCGCACCGGCTTCTTCAGCAGCACCGCCGCCCGGCTCATGATCTGCCGGATCCCCGTCGCCGTATTGCTCTCCGGCACCCCCGCCAGATCCCCCTGGCTTGCCGCATTGATGCCGCTGCGCAGTTGCGCCATCTGGATGCCCGTCTGCATCAGCTCCATGCTCCGGTTATCCAGGTCCGGCATCCGCATAAATTCCAGCACATCCCCCAGCTTCCACTCCCCCTTCAGCCTCAGCATATCCCCTGGCTGCAGTGCCAGGTCCGCCTCATCATCATCCCGCTCCAGCCGCTCCGGGTGAAATCCCCCCACCGGGTTCGAGTGCATCCTGTTCCGGTAGCTCACCTGGTTCCACAGATCATCCACCTTCCCCTGTACCGCCGCATACTTGGCGAAGAAACCCCGCCCATACAGCTTGTTAGGCACCTTCTCCCACACATGGCACTTGATCGGCAGTTCCCCCTTCGGACTGATGTTTCCCAGATAGTCCGCATACACCAGCCAGTCCTCACTCTGCGGCGGAAACACCACATACAGCCTCCTCGCCTCCCCATCGCCAAAAGGGTCCACTCGTACAAACCCCTCCACCAGCCGCACCCGCGTATTCATCAGCCGCTCCTCCTCTTCCTCCCCATAGTCCTCCACCCGCGTCCCATCCCGCCCGTGCGCATTGTCCACCGTCGCAGGCCGCTCCGCCAGACACACATTATTTCCTGATGTACCCGCCGCCAGCGCCAGCCGCACCGCATCCTCACGCCCCAGGTGAAACTTCACCCTCGCCTCCGTTACAGAAAGCTCGATCAGATTGTAAAAATTCGTAAACCGCAGGTCCAGCTCCGGCGCATCCTCACGGAAGGCCACATCGTTAAAGTGCAGCACCGTCGTCTCCACCCCATGGCGAATCACGGCCTCCTTCTCCACATACAACGGCTTCCAACTCCGCCGTCCCTTCGTCTTTACCTTCGCCGCCTGCCGGTCCGTCGTCACGTACTCCTCCCCCACCATCACCGGTTCCCCATTCACATGCAGCACCGTCAGCTCCTGCTCATGCCGGTCCGTCTCCACCTCATACCACGTCTTCGTAAAGGCCTCCCCCAGGCACGCCGCCTGCGTGATCCCCTCACAATACCGCTCACTCAGCCGCCCATCCCGGAAAGTCCATTGCAGATGCTTCTGGATCACATCCGCCAGCGCCGGATCCTCCTTGCCCACCGGCATCGCCGCGAACCATGGGCTCCCGCCAAAAATATCCTGTTCCGCCTGCGCCGCCGCAAATTCAGTTAGGCCAGCCACAAAGTTCAGACTGTCATTCTGCACCTGGAAAATCAGCCTCGGTTCCCCCGTCCCATCCATCGGCTCACCCCCCGTCCGGTGGGCGAAGACATCCTGCGCCTCCTGCGCATACCGTCGCCTGTTTTCCCGCCACATTGCCAGGTCCGCATGATACGTCTCATACTGCCGCCGTGCCCACTGCACCAGCTGCACCATCCGCCTCCCATCCCCCGCCTCCAGCGCATCCTCCAGTGGGGATTTATGGCGTTTGCGGGAGATCGCCGCCCGCGCCCGGACCGCCGCCTCAGATTCAGAAATGGAAGATTTCATAGTAGATGACACCCCACAATCACCACCCCCCACTCACATTGCGCAACCCCCTACCACCCCCACTTAGCCCAAGTGCCAAAAAAACTTTCCCTTCCCCAAACGCACCCGTCCCCATGGAGCGCCGCCGATCCGTCGGCATTCAATAAAGTGCTCACACCAATGCCCACGCCCCCTCAAGGATAGGACCCATAACTCATATAAGTCCTACCCAGTCCCGTCTGCCCCATGCCTCCGGCCTAGCCATTCAGCCCGTTGCTTTGAAAAGGCCCCGGCCGCGTTTTCGTCTTCTTCTCCTGGTAATAAGTTTTCAGACTGCTTTCAGGATTCCCCGCCACACTCAGCGGCGGTTTACTCCCCGTCGCAGGATCCGTCGTCCTGGCAGGTCGCGTCGTATGCGGCAGCACATTCAGCATCGTCTCATCCACCCCATCCATCACCGTCTTCATCATTTTGTCCGTCGCCGTCGGCGCAGGTTTCGGGCGTGGCAGCACCTTCTGCATCGTCTCGTCCACCCCATTCATCACCGTCTTCATCATCTTATCATAGGCGGACATCCCAGGTGCCGGTGGCGTCGCGGGTGTCACCCGTGCAGGCGGCTGCGACGCAGTACCCGGTGATCTTTTCAGATGCGGATTTTTCTCATAAATCCATCCAGCCCCCCACCTGGAGTCAGCGCCCTGCTTTGGTACAGCGGCCCACCCTTAAACTGGCGATTGCTGTTTTGCGCACTCCTCTGCGCGCTCGTCAGCCCCACCGTCCGCTGTCCATTCTCATCCACCATCACATTTCTCGGCCTGCCATTGATGCGCCCCGTCCGCCCGCTCCCGTTCGAAGAATAATCACTCATCCCTCACCATCCCCCATCCCGCCCGCCCCTGTCCACCCACCAGCACCCCCACTTGCCCCAAGTCCCCAAAAAACATCCCCGCCTCCATCCGCCATGGAGCGCACGCATCTTGCGTGCCGTCTTGTGCGTCCCGCGCAAGACCGTTCTAACGCCCTCGTCTCCCTCCGAATCTATCCCCTTCAAAAAACACACCTCCTGTTAGGCCAAAAATCCTGTTAATCCTGTCATCCTGTTAAAAAAGCCCCACCCCTCCACCCCCACTCACTTCCCCAACGCCTGCTTCAAAATATCATCCAGATACGTCACCGGCAGCGAGTAGTGGCCTTCGTGATCCAGCCAATGCGTCGTCGTATGCGGCATGATGCCCGCCAGCTTCTGCGTGTATTGCCAGTCGATGTTCCGGTCCTCCTTGCCATGCCAGAAATGGATCGGGTAGCCGATCTCCCCCACCTCAAAGCCCCATTCGGAAAGATAGATGTCCGCATCCGCGATGACCGCCCTCGGCCCTCTCCTCAGCGCCTCCAGCATGCCCGCACGCACCACAGAAAACACCTCCCGCCTCGCCAGCACCTTTCGGTCCGCCGGTCCCAGCATCCCCAGCACCCACTTCAGCGGAGCCCGGTCAGGCTCCCCCTTGGAAATCTTCTCCCCCATCCTCAGCAGAACCGCCAGCACCGTCGGGAAAGCATACCGCAGCTTGATCATCAGACGATAAAGCCAAAACATATGCTCATACCCCAGAAACGTCAGCGGTGGTGCCCCACACATGATCGTCGCACTCAGCAGCCGCTCCGGCATCGTCTTCGCCGTCATCAGCACATACGGCCCCCCGCCGGACCAGCCCAGCACGTGAAATTTCTGGATGCCCAGATGATCCGCCAGCTCCGCCAGCACCGGCGGCCAGTCCTTCAGCTCACGCCCTGGCTGGAAGTCCGAAAGACCGATCCCCGGCCGGTCCGCTGAAATGATCCGCAGCCCATGCTTGCGGCCCGCCTCATCCATCAGCTCACCCTGCACCCGCGCGCTCGGCCAGCCATGAAAGTAAAAGCACGGCACACCCGCAGGATCGCCATGCTCCGCAAAGCCTAAAAGGCGTCCAGAAGATAAGCGGAAAGTATGGTCTGCCATGGGGGGAAACGAAAAGTGGGGAGCCTTCACCATAAAGCATCCCGCCCCCCTCGCAATCAACATCCATAAGCACTTTTACCCCTCCGTTCCGCCTCAGAGTAAGGAAAGCGGAAACCTTAACTCCAAAAGAGAGAAGGCCCCCATTTCCACGATGTGCGGATAAACAGACTCCACTGACCCCTTATCCTCGCCTTTCGCCTCACTCTCATGGACCATACATTTTGCTCTCCATCACCGCAGACCAAACCGCATCCCCCCTCTCCTCCCTGAGGAGAGGGCTGGGGTGAGGAGCCGTGTCGATGGCTCTTCCATTTCAGCAGCGGACATCGCCTCACCGGGGCAGGGGATACAGGCCACAGTCAACCCACCACCCTTCAAAAAAGCCCTCCTTGACCGCCACACTCGATGGATTCCTCCGCCTTCGTTTACCACAACCCACCCATAAAAGCCGATTGCAGCCTGGCCAAGAATCTTTAATCTCCCCGGACTCCTTTTTCATGAAAACCGCCTCCGTCCTCCTTGCCGCCGCCGTCCTGGTCCTCGCCTCCACCTCGTGTGACAAGCACTCCTGGGATCAGACCCAGGTCCTCCATGAAGGCATGCACAAAGCTCACGGTGAAGCCCATGGCGAAGCCCACGGTGACACCCATGCACCAGCGGATGCCCATGCCCCTGCGGACGCCCACGCTCCTGCGGCCAAGCATTGATTCCCCCGGCCCCAGCGCCTGCCAGGCATGGCATAAAAGCGGCCCGCAGCAGCGTGCCGCATCGCCATGCCTCAGTGCGCCCCTCGTCCCGCCAGCTCCAGCACTAGTCGCTCCATCGGCAGGCCCATCACATTCGTCCAGGATCCCTCGTAACCTTCCAGGATCATCTCACTGCATTCCTGGATGCCATAGGCCCCCGCCTTATCCAGCGGGTTCACGCACGCATGATACGCCCGGATCACCTCATCCGTCAGCGGCTTGAAAGTCACCTCCGTGATCACATGGAAACCGTGGCCCGCTGCCCCGCCCTCATGGGCCACATACACGCCCGTGCACACCTCATGCCGGCGGCCGGATAGACGCCGCAGCATCGCCAACGCCTCCTCCGCATCCCCCGGCTTCCCCAGCGGCAGCCCGTCCACATACACTAGCGTATCCGCGCCGATGACCCGCGCCCCCGGTCTCATCCGCGCCACCGCCACCGCCTTGCGCCGCGCATTTTCCACCGTCAGCTCCTCTGGCGTCAGGCTCGCATCATGCGCCTCCTCCACCTCCGGCAGCACCACCTCAAAGTCATACCCTGCCTCCCTCAGCAGTTCCACACGCCGTGGGGATTGCGAGGCCAGCACCAGATCCTGGGGAGGCAGCGTCATCACGTATCCTGCTCCTCGATCATCAGTACCTCATCCGCCCGCAGCAGGGACAGCCGGTCCTGAAAAGTCTTGTACCGATAGTAGCCCGTCTTCCCCTGATACTCCGGCCTGCCCTTGCATAAATACTGCCGACCATCCTTCAGGGTGATCTTATAACTGCCGGTGGATTCGCACCCGGCCAAAGTAAAGGCCAGCGCGACGATGCTGAATGTTCGCAGGATCAGGGGCATGATTGATGAACGCCTGCCAAGGAAAAACATTCGCACCGTTTCGCAAGTCCGGTTATATCCGCAACCCATGTCCGCCCCCACTTTTTTGCACGAATTTGTCCGTAACTGGAAAACCGTGGGCGCCGTTGCACCTTCCAGCCAGGCCCTCGCCTACCGGATGATGGAATCCGCCGAGGTCGGCCGCGCCCGTCACGTCCTTGAGCTCGGCCCCGGCACCGGAGCCTTCACCGCCGCCATCCTGGATGCCATGCCCCACGGCTCCAGCTACCTCGGCATCGAGCTGAACCAGACCTTCGTCACCCAGCTTAAGCCCCGTTTCCCCTCCATGGATTTCCGCATCGCCGGAGCCCAGGAGTTCGATTTCCCCGCCTACCTCGCCGACCGCGAGCCCTTTGATGTCGTCGTCAGCGGCCTCCCCTGGACCGCCTTTCCCCGCTGCCTGCAGGAGGCCATCCTCACCAACGTCCTCCCCCATCTCTCCCCCGGCGGCCGCTTCGCCACCTTCGCCTATTACGGCTTCCACCGCCTCCCCAGCGGCCAGCGCTTTCGCGGCCTTCTTCACGAGCTCCTCCCCGGCGTCGAAACCAGCCGCGTCGTCTGGGGAAACGTCCCCCCCGCCTTCGTCTACGTCGCCCGGAAATAATATAGAGCGCCGACCACCATGGAGCGCGGGCGTCCCGCCTGCCGTCTTGTGCGTCCTCGCGCAAGACCGTTCTCAAGCCCCCGTTCGCAGCCATGGAGCGCCGACGCCCCGTCGGCATTCAAAAACAAGTGCTCAGTCCTCAGTGCACAGTTCTCAGATTTAGCGCCCCTCTTCCAAGCCCATAGGACCTATCCGTCCTACAAGCCCTATCCGCCCCGAGCACTGAGCACCGAGCACTGAGCACCGACCACCGAGCACTGAGCACTGAGCACTGAGCACTGAGCACTGAGCACTGAGCACTGAGCACTGAGCACTCCCGTCCCCCTTCGCCCCCGCCCCCCGTCACTGCATCATCGCCTGCGGCGTCTCCTCCTGGAAGACAAACACCCGCATCTCCGCCAGTCGCGGAGCCATCAGCAGCGGATCCTCATCCAGCGTCCTTTCCGCCAGTTGCCGCGCCAGCCTAACCAAACGTGTGTCCGCCAGAAGCTCCGCAAATTTCAGTGGAGCCTGCCCGCTCTGCGCCTTGCCCAGTACATCCCCCGGCCCACGTCGTTTCAGGTCCTCCTCCGAGATGCGGAACCCATCCGTCGTCTCCTCCAAAATCGCCAGACGCGCCTTCGCCTCCTCATCCTTATCCTTCACAAACAGCACGCAGTAAGACGTATGCTCCCCGCGCCCGATCCGCCCGCGTAACTGGTGCAGCTGCGCCAGCCCATACCGCTCCGCATTGTGGATGTACATCACCGTCGCATTCGGCACATCCACCCCCACCTCGATGACCGTCGTGGACACCAGCACCTCCGTTTTACCAGCGCGGAAATCCCGCATCACCGCCTCCTTCTCCTCCGCGCTCAGCTTCCCGTGCAGCAGGCCTACCTGAAAGTGGGGTAAAAGTTTCGCCCACACCTCATGCCCCTTCTTCGCCGCCGTCGCATCCAGCTTCTCGGATTCCTCGATGAGCGGATACACCAGGTACCCCTGCCGCCCCAGCTCCAGTTGCTCCTTCAGAAACTTTGCCGCCTCCGCCTGCTTCGTCGCCGGTCTCACCTTCGTGATGATCTTCCCGCGCTCCTTCGGCCGCTCATCGATGGTGGACACATCCAGGTCCCCGTAAACCGTCAGCGTCAGCGTCCTCGGGATCGGCGTCGCCGTCATCACCAGCACATCCGGCGTATTCCCCTTCTGGATCAGCCGCGCCCGCTGCGCCACGCCAAACTTGTGCTGCTCATCGATGACCACCAGCCCCAGATTCCGCACCAGCGCCTCATCATGCAGCAGCGCGTGCGTGCCGATGACGATGTCAGCCCCCCGTCCTGGAGCGCACGCGTCCCGCGTGCTGAGTTCTGCGTCCCGCGGAACTCCGTCCCCAGATGTCCACAGCCACGGATACTCCTCCGAATGAGAGACCAGCCCCGCCTCACGCGGATTGCTGATCATATAGCCGAAGGTCTCTTGCAGGTCCGCCTCAGAGCGGATCAAGCGGTCGAACGTCTCCTTCTCCCACACCCGGTCATCCACCCACCCGGCTTTCATGATCGTTTTGGCACTGTACGACTTGATCGAATGCATCAGCTCACTCAGTGGATAAAACACCGGGTCCCCCGTTTCCGGATCCCGGTTTTTGACCCCAGGTTCCAGGAGCAGGTGCACATGATCCGGCATCACCACGGCAGCAAACAGATGATAACGCTGCCCATGAAAATGCACCGCCGCATCCAGCGCCAGCTTCCTCGCCTCCGGCGGGAGTTCCCTTCGGGAAGCCGTCGTGAACGTCAGAAAATACTTCCCCCACGGGCGCTCAAAATGAGGCAGGCGGCGTTTGCCATACCGTACATCCCGGGCGGCCGTCAGAACGGTTTCCCGCGGGACGCGTAAAACGGCACGCGGGACGCGTGCGCTCCATAACTCCGTCCCACCCTCCTCCGCACGCGTCCCCGTCCGCAGCGCCACACTCAGCCCCAGCGGCTCCAGCCACTTCCTCGCCGTGTTAAAATGCTGCTCCGCCAGGATCTGCGTCGGTGCCATCAGCGCAGCCTGCTTGCCCGCCTCCACCGCCCCCAGCATCGCCGCAAAAGCCACCACCGTCTTCCCACTGCCCACATCCCCATGCAGCAGCCGGTTCATCGGCGCATGGCTCGCCATGTCCCGTTGGATCTCCGTCAGGGACCGCTTCTGCGCCCCCGTCATTTCAAAAGGCAGCCCCGCCTCAAATTCCACCGCCAGCCGCCCCGCCGCATGCGCATGCCCGCCCGCATCCAGCACCGCCCGCCGCCGCCGCACCACCCGCAGTTGATACCCATAAAACTCCTCCAGCGCCAGGTACCGGCGCGCCTTCTCCAAATCCTCCATCGACTCCGCAAAGTGCACACAGCGGATCGCCCGCGCCCGGCTCCAGCCCGCGAATTCACCACTCGCGCCCGGCGTCGGCAGGATGTCCCCCGTGAAGCCCTCCCCCAGCGCCGCCATCACATACCACGCCGCCGTGCGCAGCGTCTTCTGCGTCACCCCCGCCTTCAGTCGATACACCGGCGTGATCCGCCCGCTATGGATCTTCACCCCCTCATCCTCATCGCTCAGCACCTCATACTCCGGGTGATCCATCAGCAGCCGCCCCTTATACTCCTTCACCTTCCCATAAATGATCAACTCCTGCCCCTCCGCGATCGCCCGGCTCATGAAAGGCATGTTCCACCACCGCAGCGTCAGCAGCCCCCCCATCGCCGCCCCACCCTCCGGCTCCACCTGCGCCTCAAACAAACCCGCCCCACGCCGCGCGCCAAAGTACTTGTTCCCCGTCTTCGTCACTGTCACCGCATAGCAGCCCGGCAGCTCCCCCGGTTGAAAGCTCGCCCCCGCCATCTGCCGGCGGTCCTCATGGCGGAAAGGCAGCCACCACACCACCTCCCCCACTGTTAGCACCTGCTCCTTCGCCAGCGCCTTCACGATGCGAGCAGGCATTCCAGGCACATCAGAAAGAGCAGCATCAAGGGCGATTGGCATGAACGAGAATCAGATTGGGAAGGTCATAAAGCATGCCCAGCCTTTCCCGATAATCCCCAAAAACTTGCCCGGCCTCGTAAAAATCATCCGCCACCTCCCGCTAGCATGACCACCGGCATCCACCTCCAGTCCATCTACACAGACCACGACCCCGGCCCCGGCCACCCAGAAAGCCCCTCCCGCTACACCGCCATCACCCAGGCCCTCACCGCCTCCGGCCTCCTCCCCCGCCTCACCCCCATCCCCGGACGCCACGCCGAAATCCCCGAAATCCAGCTCTGCCACCCCCGGCATTACATTGAGCTCGTCCGCGACGAAGTCGCCGCCGGGCTAGATACCCTCAGCACCGGCGATACCCAGATCAGCGACAAAAGCTACGCCGTCGCCACCCACGCCGTCGGCTCCGTCCTCGATGCCGTGGACCTCGTCATGACCGGCCAGCTCCAGCGCGCCTTCTGCGCCGTCCGTCCCCCCGGCCACCACGCCCGCCCCTCCCAGGGCATGGGCTTCTGCCTCTTCAATAACATCGCCATCGGCGCCCGCCACGCCCAAAAAAAACACGGTGCAGCGAAAGTCCTCATCGTGGACTGGGACGTCCACCACGGCAACGGCACCCAGGACATCTTTTACGACGACGCCACCGTCCTCTTCGCCAGCACCCACCAGTCCCCCTGGTATCCCTTCACCGGTCGTGCCGATGAAACCGGAGCCGGAAAAGGGCAGGGGACCACGCTCAATTTCCCCCTCCCCGCCGGGTCCGGCATGAAAGAAATCCGCCCCATCTTTCAGGATCGCCTCCTCCCCGCCATCGCCCGCTTCCAGCCAGATCTCATCATGATCTCCGCCGGATTCGATTCTCGCATCAACGACCCCCTCGGCCAGTTCCACCTCACCGACGACGACTTCGCCCACCTCACCCGCCTCCTCCAGCAAGCCGCCGCCGAGCACTGCCAAGGCCGCCTCATCTCCATCCTCGAAGGCGGCTACAGCCTCCCCGGCCTCGCCACCGCCGTCACCGCCCACGTCACCGCCATGCTAGAGTGATGAGGTAAAAGATAGCCTCTTCGCCCCCATGGAGCGCCGACGCCCCGTCGGCATTCAAAAATCGTCCTCAGTCCACAGTCCGCAGTCCTCAGATCAGAGCGTCCCCCCCTCAAAAAGTAGCCCGCTCAGTCCCCTGAGCGGAAGCCACCTCGAACCCCCTCCCAGCTCCCCCCATCCCTCAAAAATTCTGTCAAACCTGCCATCCTGTAAAAAGCCCCTCCGCCCCTCCGCAGCCCAAACGCATCCCCAAACCGCCCCGCCTCCCTACAAAGAGGCCAAGGAGCAGAGAATGCTGAGGCAAAAGTCCGTCCTGTCTGCGGTCACACCCATGCCTGCTGAGTCGAAGTTCTTTCTCACAATCTCTCCAGCAGCCTGAGCACCGGAGCCAGCCGTTCGGGGGCGAGACGGTGAAGGTGATCCTTATCGTCATGGGCCAGGAAGGCATCGCGCACCGTCTCGAAAGCCAGCTTCACTTCATCCGGTTGCGCATCCAGAAGCTCACGCGCCTCGCTCGCGCTCGTCACCTTGGCATAGGCCATCCAGGCATCCACCATGAAGCTCAGCACATCCTGATCGTCCGGATGCTGCGTGCACCAGTGACTAAGCTCAGGAAGAACCGACCGAAGGCTTCCAGGGTGGCTGAAGCACAGGTCGTGAAAGGTGGACCGGGCCCAAGAGTCGGATGGAGCCACTTTGAAGCCTTCCACAGCCGAGGCGAATGCTTCTTCAGTAGAACGTCCCAGCTTGAGAAGCACGCTAGCGAGGCTTGAGCGGGCTTTGGGATTCGCAGGATCAAGCTCAATGGCCTTGAGGAACGCGGCTTCTGCTTCTTCGTGGCGATCCAACCCATAGGTGAGTAGGGCACCAAGGTTGTTCCATGGCCAAGCAAACTCCTCGTCCAGTTGGATGGCCTTTCGGTAGGCTGCTTCGGCTTCTGTGTGATAGCCAAGCTTTTCGGAGAGCAATATACCAAGGCCATTCCAGGGTGCGGAAAGCTCCGGATCAAGTTCGATGGCCTTTCGGTAAGCGGCTTCGGCTTCTGCATGACGTCCAAGCTTGTTGGTGAGCAAATTGCCAAGGCCATTCCAGGGTGAAGCAAACTGCGCATTCAGTTCGATAGCTTTGCGGTAGGAAGTCTCAGCTTCTATGTGACAGTCAAGCTTGTCTGTGAGTAAGTTGCCAAGGCTGTTCCAGGGTGAGGCAAGCTTTGGATCCAGTTGGATGGCCTTTCGATAGGCTGCTTCGGCTTCTGCGTGACGGCCAAGTTTATCGGTAAGTAAATTGGCAAGACAAATCCAGGGCCAGTCGTACTTCGGATTCAGTTCGATGGCCTTTCGGTAGGCTGTTTCGGCTTCTGTGTGACGACCAAGCTTGTCGGAGAGCAAGTTGCCAAGACTAATCCAGGACCAGTCGTACGTCGGATTCAGTTCGATGGCCTTCCGGTAGGCTGTTTCGGCTTCTGTGTGCCGGCCTAGCTTCTCGGCAAGCAGGATGCCGAGTTCATTCCAGGACCAGGCATTTTCTGGATCAAGTTCGATCGCCTTTCGGTAGGCGGTTTCAGCTTCATGGTAACGGCCAAGCTCGTCGGTTAGCACTTTACCAAGGCAGATCCAAGGCCAGGCATCCTCCGAATCCAGTTCGATGGCCTTTCGGAAGGCTGTTTCGGCTTCTGTGTGACGGCCAAGCTTGCCAGTTAGCAAGATGCCAAGGCCGTACCAGGACCTGGCATTTCTCGGATCCAGTTCTATAGCCTTGCGGAAAGTTGTTTCAGCTTCTGCGGGACGGCCAAGCTTGCCAGTTAGCAAAATGCCGAGGCTATTCCACGGGCTGGCATCCTTTGCATCCAGTTCGATGGCCTTTCGAAAGGCTGTTTCGGCTTCTGGGTGACGGCCAAACTCAACTGTGAGCAAGTTGCCAAGGTTGTGCCAGGGTAAAGCAGACTTCGTATCCAGTTCGATTGCTTTTCGGTAAGCAATTTCAGCTTCTGGATAGCGTTTCAAATGCACATGCAAAAGCCTTCCCCATTTGAACTGGGAGTAGGCGTCTCCCGGATTGGACGCAATAGCTTGCAAACAGACCTTCTCGGCGAGTACCACATCGATTTCTCTATCGAACTCCGGCGATCCAACCATTCGATCCATGAACTCCCGGCGCGCCGTCTCTGAGCCCGCATGCTCGATGACGTTCTGGGCGAGCAGCAAACAATCCCGCTCAAAACTTGTGCCGCAGGATGCGGTGAGGCGGACGGACTTCGCCGCAGCTTCAGCAAATTCTTTATCTCCAAACAATGCCCGCAGCATCATCACAAACCAATGCATCTTCAGCTTTCCCGTTCGCCCGTGGCGCATGAGGTAGTGGATGTTGGAAAAGCGGTCCGTGAGGAGGTAGGCTTTCTTTTTGCTGTGGCCCATATTAGCGGCCTCGCTGATGAGGCCGGCTTTGATGAGCGCTTTGATCTGGGCGCTGACCTGATTGCTAGGAAGGCGGGTCACGCGGGCGACGGTGGCGACGTCGCAGGGATTCCACTCCAGGGCGATGGCATCGAGCACGCGCTGCTGCTGTCCGGGAAGGGCATCAATAATGGCTTTGTGATAAGGCGTGTAGTCGTCAATGAGGCGCTCGAGCTGGAGGCGGAGTTCGCCGTTCATGCCTTCATTGAGTAGGCGGTAGAAGGTGCGGATGAGGCGCGGATTGCCGCCGGTGAGGATGTGCAGGACTTCGATGCTGCCGGGGCGGTCATGGAGGGTGTCGAGCACGCGCTGGTCGCCGCGAGAGGTGGCGACACCGGCCAGGCATTCACGCATTTCCACCAGGCTGAGGGCCTGGAGTTCGAAGGGACGGAAGAACTCGAAAAAAGGTTTGTCCAGGCCGGTGACATCGCTGAACCAGCGGGTGGCCGCACCGATGATCATGACCCGGGGATCACTCATGAGGAAGGAGCGCAGGCGCATGAGCGACTCGGCATCGTTCACGGCGATGAAGATGTCGTTGAGGTTATCAATCAGCAGCAGCGCGCGTTTGCCTGCGGCATCCACAAGTGCAAGGAAGACCTCACGGGCCTCGTCCTCAATATCCGGTCCGGGCTTGACCAGGAGGGCGTCGATGCGATGGCTGCGGGTGAGATGTGGCTCGGTTTCAGACTCCCACTGGCGGATGCACTCGAGCCAGAAGTCCGCCAGGTCGCCGATGCGGCGGCTTTCTTCGTCGAAGATGACCGGCTGCCACTGCTTGGCCAGTTCAGGCTCGCGGAGCTTGATGGTGGCGGCGATGGCGCAGAGCAGCGTGCTTTTTCCCATGCCACGCGGGCCGACACAGAGTACATGCTGCGGTGGCTCACCGGCGTCGTTGGCGCGGATGATATCAAGCAATCGCGCCAGCAAGGGGCGGCGGGCAGTGAACTCGGAAAGGAGCACCTCCGGCGGCAGCAGCGCGGGATTGTAAAGAGCGAAGGGGGGAGAGGTGTCCATGAGGAAAAGCCAAGGTCAGATGACAGAATGACGCGAGAGCGCTAGGCAGTGTGATGACGCCAGAAGTCGCGAAGAATATGGGATGCAAAGGTGTGCAAGCCATCGCGCTGACGGACCAGGTAGCCATCGTGACGGAGCGTTTCGAGGACATAGTCGAGTTCAGTTGCGAGCAGGCTGCGGTGGGCGGCATCGGGCACCAGCCGGGCATGAATGGTGTCGAAGTCCTCGTTGCCGAAGGCTCGCGGTGAGCGGCATAGATCGCGAAGAATTTCCTCAGCGAGGCGGCGCTCGCTGGAGCTAAACATATCGAGCTTGGTAAGCCGCGTGAACATTTCCTGGCAGTATTTGTTCCGGTTGCCACGCACCATGCGGTCTTCGTAAAGCTGGTCGATGTCCTTCACCGTCGGGCCTTTGTCTGCGGCGTGCTCCTGGACTTCGGAGAGGAAAGTCGCCAGCAGCAGCGGCCAGCCAACACCGAGGCGGGCTAAGATCCGACGGCGGGCGGCTGCGGAAAGTACGATGCCTTCGCCCTCGGCCCGTTCTTCTAGAAACTGAAGCGCTTCCTTGTCGGTGAGGGGTTCGATGTCGATGCTGTCGAAGTCGTTCGCCGCAGGCGAGAGACCAAGTCGGCGCAAGAGGCCGGTCAACCCAATGGAGCCAGTAACCAGGAAGCGCGTGGGACCATCGGCGAGCTCCTGGCGGGCTTTGCGGAACCAATTCAGCGTCGCATCCACCTCGGCAGGACTATGGTTAGACGCCACATGACCAAGGAACCAAGGGAACTCATCCAGCATGAACACGATGGGCAGTTCATTCTCGCGGAGCAGGGTCAGAAATTCATCCGCGATGGGTTCCCAGAGGTCCACCGCAGGCTGTCCAGGAGTGAGTTTGATGCCGGTGACGCTGATCTGCTCGATGCGCTTCAAAACAGAAGCTGTACCTTTGCCTGCCTCTTTCAGCCAAGCGAGTTTGTCGGGAGGTGTTTGCAGCAGTTTCTTAGTCTCTTTAAGCATCAAAGTAAGCCAAGCCGGAGCACTGCGCAGACCCTGGAGGTCGAGATAGAGCGCCGACGTGTTAGCAGGCGGATATCGTTCCAGATCACGAAGGATTGAGGTCTTCCCTGTGCGGCGAGGTCCCAGAAAAGCCATGTGGTCACGATTCAACGCCCTGATCAGCCGTTTGCGGATCGCTGTACGAGGGAAATAATGGTCTCCCGTAGCCGGAGAGCCGATTTTGAGTTTAGCAGGCTGAGACATGCCGCCATCTTCAGGCAATGAAATTATTGCGCAATAAATATTTTGCACAAATTACGATGAGATATCAGCGCACTACATGTTGAAGTGTTAAGCGAGATGCAACCTCCGCCCCTCCTCCCCCCAAACGCATCACCAAACCACCCCGCCTCCCTAGAAAGAGGCCAAGGAGCAGAGAACGCGGAGGCAGCAGGAACCCTGATTCCTCCCCTTGTCATCTAACGCTCTTTCCTGTACTCTACCAGCATGTCCACGATCACGATCCCCATCGCTGATGACGACCTGGCTTTCCTCCACTCCTGGACACAGGAGCAGGGAACCACGGTCGAGGAGTTTTTTTCCCGTGAGGCCCATAGCCTCCGCCGCCATCTACAGGCACCCTTGCACCCAGTATTGCAGCGTGCTTCCGGCGTAATTCACAGCGACATTGATGGCGTCAGTGATCATCGTCAGCATCTGGATGACAAATACCGATGACTGTCGTGGTGGACATCAATGTGCTGCTGGATGTCTTTCAAAGACGTGAGCCTTACTATGCGGCCTCAGCGGCTGTCCTCAATCAGATCATGAATGGAAGAATGGTGGGCATCTGCCCTGCACATGGATTGACCACCCTGTTTTATCTCGCCAGAAGACATGGCACTCAGGTAGATGCCGAAGCTGTGATTGATCGGGTGCTGGAATATTTCGAGGTTGTCTCTCTCGACAAGTCTGAATGGGAGCGCGCGAGGTCTCTGCCGATGGATGACTTTGAAGATGCCGCCATCGCCGTGACGGCAGAGAAAAGCGGAGCATTATTCATCGTCACACGAAATGAAGGAGACTTTGTCTCCTCCCCTGTCCCCGCCGTTTCTCCAGCCTCTTTTTTGAGCCGCATGAGTTGACTCTGGAGCGCCCCCGTCCCCCGTGCTAAGCCTGCATCCTGCGGGGCTTCGTCCCCGGATCCGCGCTTCCTCATGACCTCCCTTCTTCAGACAGAAAAACGCCACCTCTGGCATCCCTTCACCCCCATGCAGGCCTGGTGTGATGAGGCGCATGATCCCTTGATGCTCGTCTCCGGTCACGGCTGTTATTTGAAGGACCAGCACGGCAATGAATACCTGGACGGCAACAGCTCCATCTGGACAAACATCCATGGGCACAACCATCCCACGCTCAATGCCGCCATCCGGGCGCAGTTAGACCAGGTCGCTCACACCTCCTTCCTCGGTTTCACGCATGAGCCTGCCATCCAGCTCGGCCAGCAGCTGGTGGACCTGCTGCCCGGCAGCGCCCTGACCCGCGTCTTCTATTCGGACAACGGCTCCACCGCCATCGAAAGCGCCATCCGCATGGCCTTGCAGTACTGGAAACAAAACGGCCATCCGTCTCGCGATACCATCCTGGCTTTTGATCGCGCCTATCATGGCGATACCCTCGGTGCTGCCAGCGTCGGCGGCATCCCCATCTTCAAAGGCAGCGGCAATGACTTCGGCTATCGCGTTCAGCGCGTGCCCACCCTGGACGCCCTTCTTGGCCTAACCGAGGATGAAATAACCCGCCTCTCCGCCGTCATCATCGAGCCCCTGATCCAGGGCAGCGCAGGCATGCGCCTCTGGCCCAAAGGCATGTTAAAAGCCCTCAGCGACTGGTGTCAAAAGCACGACATCTTCCTCATCCTGGATGAAGTCATGACCGGCTTTGGCCGCACCGGAAAAATGTTCGCCTGCCAGCATGAGGACGTCATTCCGGATTTCCTCTGCTTGGCCAAAGGCCTCACCGGCGGTTACCTGCCCATGGCCGCCACCCTCACCACCCAGCGTGTCTTTGAAGGCTTCCTTGGCCCCGGCCGCGCCTTTTATTACGGTCATAGTTATACCGCCAGCCAGCTCGGCTGCGCCGCCGCCCTCGGCAGCCTCCAGGTTTTCCGCGAGGAAAAGCTCCTCGAGACACTCCCTGCCAAAGTCCAGTTCTTCCAAAACCTCCTCGATACCCTTCGCGATCTCCCCAGCATCCTGGAAATCCGCCAATGCGGCCTGATCGCCGGCATCGAGATCGGCCCCTACGCCCCCGAGCAAATGATGGGCGTCAAGACCTGCCTCGCCGCCCGTCCCCACGGCCTCCTCACCCGTCCCGTTGTGGATACCCTCATCCTCATGCCCCCGCTGGCTGCCACCCAGGCCCAGCTCACCCACATGGTCCTCGCCCTCCGCCTCGCCATCCAAGAAACCGCCCCCTAAAGTCCGCCCGTCCCCCATGGCGCACGCGCCTGTCCCCATGGAGCGCACGCGTCCTCGCGTGTAGTCTTGTGCGTCCCCGCGCAAGACCGTTCTCACGTCCCCGTCCGCCACCATGGAGCGCCGAAGATCCGTCGGCATTCAAAACAAGTGCTCAGTCCTCAGTGGTCAGAAAGCCTCCCCTTCCAGCCCATAGCCCCAATACGCCCCGTGTCTTCCGCCCCTCAAAAAGTAGCCCGCTCAGTCCCCTGAGCGGAAAGCCACCTCGAAACCCCTTCCACCCATCCACCCCACCATCGAAGCTCACCGTCTCATGACTCCGCCTCCTCCGCCTCTTTGCCCCTCTGCGTTAAACCGATCACAGTAGACCACCACCCCACAAAAAAACCGGCAGTCTAAACCGCCGGTTCTCTCAAACCCCCCCGCGCGATCAGTCGCGCGGAAGGCCATATCATCCGCCAAGCCTCAGCCCAGCTTCACCACATCCGTCTTCTCCATGGCCGCCGTCAGGCCAGCCCAGCCCTCGGGCCGCTGGAGCTGGAACATATAAAGGTACAGCGCCACCTGCTGTGGCGGATACAGCGCCAGCAGCGCATCGATGCCCGCCTGCGCCTTCTCTTCAGAAATCTCTTCCGGCAGTTCATCCACCTGGCCCTTGCCATCATGGGGGATGCCCACCGCATCCAGAAAGGTGATCAGCATCGTCCCCTGGGACTTCAGCAGCCAGATCTGCAAAAGCTGCTCCGCCACCGGATCATTCGTCTTCATGTACAGCTGGTTCAGCAGCCACTCACCCTGCTGGGCGCGGGACTTTTCCAGGATGAACTGGGGGCGCAGCTTGCGGGCCTGCGCCAGGGACTGGATCACCGCACGGTACGCCGGGCGTTCGTCCGTCTGCATATACGTGATGATCTGCTGGCGGAGTTCTGGGCCGACGGCCTGGAGGATTTGTTGGGCTTTCATACGCCTGATTTCAAAAAAGGGTTGGATTGGGGCGGGCTTGCTACCATGCACGCCCCTGGGTGGCAACAGGTTATCTCACCCTTCACTCACCTCACCCTGGGCACGCACCCGGCGGGCGATGAAAAAAGGCGCATATAAAACGCTGTAAAAAATCCCGCACAGCACCACCAGGCTGCCGATGTACCACGGCCACGGCCCCAGCACATCCATCAGGCTCGCCTGCTCTGGCTTCCGGCATAGAAAGGCGAAATTGCTGTTCAGCGCCGCATTCACCCCGCCCACCACCAGCGCATAGCCCAGCGTCAGCCCCACCATTCGCGGCACCGCCCAGGCCCGCGGCGGGCACTTCAGCGCCGTCACCACATGCAGCGCCGTCACCACCACCCCGCCATGCAGCACAAAGAAAACCAGGAACCGCGCATCCGGAAAGTCCACCGCCAGGTTCGGCGTGATCAGCCCCTGCAGCGTCCCCGCCAGGCCAAAAAAATACACGATCTCCGCCGCCAGCCGGTTCCTCGTCAGCAGCGCGATTCCCCCCGCGATTCCCGCCACATCGCAGAAATGCAGCGGCAGCCCCGTGTCCCAGCTCAGCGTCCCCAGCCGCCAGTGGGAGACCGTCGCCATCGGCCACGTCATCAGCAGCATCAGCGCCAGCACCCGCTCCGCCACCTGCGCCGCCCCCGGCTGCCACCTGCGCAGCCCCGCCAGAAACATCAGCGCCACAGCGCACAGAGCCAGCACAGTCAGGTGGGTCGAGCCAAAAGCTTGAAAAGGAGCAGACATGGGAAAAAGGGGAAGGGCAGGGGGGGGGAGGCGCACATACTGGTTTCACCGCCCAGCCCCGCCAAGCGAAAAACACCATCAGATACGCCACCCGGCTTCATGCGTGATTTTTTCTCAAAACGCATCACCTTCCCCCACCCGTCCATCGCTCACCCCGCCAGACCCAGTTTCACCTCGGCCCGCGCGCCCGTTTTCCCATTCACGCCCGCACCTTATGTCCTCCCGCCATACCGCCTCCGGGGATACCTTCCTCATCCCCTTCGGCCTCATCTTCCTCCTCGCAGGTCTCGGCGTCGGTTACTTTTATTACGATCTCCTCAGCCGCTGGTACTCCGCGCGGCATTGGGTGCAGGTGCCCTGCATCATCGAATCCAGCGCCCTCCGGGACCACATGGAAACCCGCCCCGCCTCCACCACGGAGCACGATACCCTCATGAATGAGGCCATGGCCACCTATGCCTATGAATACGAGGGCCGCCCCTACCAGGGCACCGAGGTCGCCCTCAGCGGCGGGGCAGATAACTTTGGCGACTACCAGCAGCGCGTCTCCCAGATCCTGGATGACCACCGCACCTCCGGGACACCCTACCGCTGCTTCGTCAATCCGGACGATCCCACCCAGGCCGTCATCTTTCGGGATGCCCGCTGGACCCTCCTCCTCTTCATCAGCATCTTCCCCCTCCTCTTCCCGCTTGTCGGCGGCATCACCGCCACCATGGGCCTGCTGGGCCGGTCAGAAAACAAACGCGTCAGGGGTTATCAGACCAAGTATCCAGACCAGCCCTGGCGGTGGAAATCCGCCTGGGGTCCAGAATGGATGCCGCCAAAGAATGCCGGCCGCACCTGGATCTGGGTCACCATCGCCACCTGGATGTCCATCCTCTGGCTGCCCATGCTCTATGCCCTCGTCGTGGATGGAGACATCAGCCTGTCCAGCCCCATCAGCCTCCTGCCTTTTCTCACCCTCGTTCCCATCCTCTTCGTCTCCCGCGCCGCCCTCCGCCGCATCTTGGAAAAACGCTATGGCCAGATCCTCCTCCATGTGGAGCCGCGCCCCATCACCCCCGGCAGCACCCTGAATGCCTGGCTCGCCATCCCGCAAAACTTGCCGTTAGGCCAGCATGAGCACATGCAGGCGCAGATACGCTGCATTCGGGAGGTCACCACCCGCTCTGGAAAAAACACCACCGTCAACCGCGAGGTCCTCTGGTCAGACCATCAATCCCTCCCCCTCGCCGAGGCCACGCGCGAGGCCCGTGGCAGCCGCCTGCCCGTCACCTTCACCCTCCCCGCCGGTTTGCCCGCCATGCCAGTGGCCCTGGCCGATGTCGGCTGGCACGATGCCAGCCAGCACCTCTGGGAGCTGGAGCTCACCGCCCCGCGCCTCACCCGGCCCATGGTGTATGACCTGCCCGTTTTCCAGACCGACACCGCTTCCTCGTCCACCCCCGTCACCTCCACAGCCACCTCTTCCCCCACCACCCACCCGCTGGATCTGGATGCGGATGAGCTCACCCTCCACCTCGCCCGCCATCACATCACCGCGGTTTTTGATTCCCGCCAGCTCCCCGTCAGTTTTGACCTCAGCCCCCGCCGCTACGCCACCGTCCGCCTCTTTTTGATCTGCTTCACCTCCTTCTGGTCCCTCGCCTTCCTCATCCTGCTGAATACGGATGCCCCCGGCCTCTTTCCCCTCATCTGGGGCGTCACATCCGCCATGCTCTGGGCTCTCATCGTCATGCAATTGCGCCGCCAGCGCCTCCAGTTCAGTGACACCGGCGTGGACATCACCTGGTCCCTCGGCCCCTGGAGCGGACGCCGCAGTTATGAAAAACGTCACCTCGTCCAGTTTCAGCACCGCATCAACATGACCTCCGGTGCCACCGCCTATCACGTCGTCTCGGCCGAGACCATCTTTGGCAAAAAAGTCACCCTCATCGATGGCATCCCCAGTTCCCTCGTCGTGGAAAATCTCTGCCGCCTCCTGGAGGCCTGGCGTAAGCAGGCTTGATCACTTGCCCACAATGTGGCTTGCTAGCTTGCATGAATCCACAACCGGCGAACGTCATCGAACTGTGTCAGGCTCTCGTTCGCATCCCCTCCGTGAATCCCGATGGCGATCCCGGTTGTGACCAGACCGGTGAAGCCGCCTGCGCCACCTACGTCGGCCAGTTCCTCGCCGCCAGCGGAGCCACCGTCCAGCTTGAGGAAGTCGAGCCTGGCCGCCCCAACGTCATCGGCCGTTTTCCCACCCGCCCTTCCGCCGATGGCAAGCCGAAGCCGCGCATCGTCTTCGCCCCCCATACCGATACCGTCAGCGTCGGCGGCATGACCATTGATCCCTTCGGTGGCGACCTCCGCGATGACCGCATCTGGGGCCGGGGTGCCAGCGATACCAAAGGCCCCATGGCCGCCATGCTCTGGGCCCTTTATGAAATGCGTGCAGACATCCCCTCCCTGCCCGTGGAGGTCCACTTCGCCGGTTTCATGTCGGAGGAGTCCGCCCAGCTCGGCTCCCAGCACTTCGCCCGCACCCACGGCCCGTATGATTTCGCCCTCATCGGCGAGCCCACCGGCATGCGCACCGTGCATAAGCACAAAGGCTGCCTCTGGGCGGATGTCCACACCACCGGCGTCGCCGTCCACGGATCCATTCCTGAAAAAGGCGTCAATGCCATCGTCAAAATGGCCTCCCTCATCCACGCTCTCGATATCGAATTCCGCCAGGTCCTCAAAGACACCGGCGGGGAGGATGAATGGCTCGGCTTCAGCACCATCAATCTCGGCATGATCCGGGGCGGCACCCGCTCCAACATCGTCGCGGACCAGTGTGTCCTCCGGGTGGACATGCGCACCACCCCCGGCCTCGCCCGCGCAGGCGGTGCCGTCGCCGTTTTGACAGAATTTGTTAGGCAGCGCGATGCCACCGCCAGCGTCGTCCCCCTGCCGGAAACCTTCCCGCTGAATACCGATGCCACGAACCCCTTCGTCCAGCGTCTGGTTGAATGCGGCTCCTCCGTCACCGGCGCACCCTGGTTCTGTGATGCCGCCTTCCTCGCCGCCGGTGGCACACCCGCCGTCGCCATCGGCCCCGGCGGCATCGCCCAGGCCCATACCAAGGATGAACACATCGCCGTGTCCGACCTCCAGGATGGCGTGAACTTCTTTGTGAAGTTCCTCAAAAGCTGGCAGGTCTAACCAATAGCATGATTGCGTGGGCACGCATCACCCTCAGCGTCATCATCATGACGCTGCTCACCCAGTGTGTGTCACCCATGAAAACGAAACACACCCCCGATCCGGATGTATTTTTTCATTCGGCCCAGCCGCCCCCAGGGGGTACACAGAAGTGGAACCCCCTCTGGTGGGTGGGTAATGCCGATGACCCCGTGCCCCCTCATTGGTACCGTCCAGGACAGAAAATGCGCAGCACCCTCTGGCAGCTTCGGAACCCCATGCACAACTTCACTTTTTATGTCATTGGCATTCATGACAAAGAGTTTGTTAGGCTCGGGAAACAGCCTGGGGCGGTCTTTCGCAAGGGTGGCGGGTGGAATTGGGCCGTCATCCACCATGGCTGGCTGCGCCTTCCCTTTGTCAGTTATGAAGGCGAAAATATTCGCTGGTACGCCCTCTGGCGCGAGAAGGGAAACTTCGGCCTCAAGCTCCACCGTCATCGCCGGGAATAACAAAAAGCGTGTTATGGCCGAACAATGAACGTAATAATAGAAAAAGTTACGATTAACGTTAGGGGCCGAACCGCAAGCGTAGCGCGTTATGGAAAATAGTTGGTTGACACTTCTGCAAAGAACGCCAGACTTCGCGTCCCTCTGAAGAGCAACCAACTGTTCAGGGCGTGACCCAAACAACCCCAACGACTAATTGATCAGATCCATCCTTCTTTGCCTTAGCGTCTTGTGCACTCAATCCCTCGCGGGAGAAGTCAAAATTCCAGCCACAACAACGCCCCAGGGCACACCAGGTCAGATCCTCCATGGCATCCGCACCACCGCCTACACCCACAGTGAGGCGGACCATATCAAATATGGATCGCGCACAGCCGTCGGCACCACCCTGAAATACGGCCAGCTTCGCAGCGCTGCTGCTGACTGGTCCGTTTATCCGGTCGGCACCGTCTTCCAGATCCAGGGAGACAGCGCCCTCTACATCGTGGATGACTACGGCTCCGCCCTCGTCGGCACACGCACCATTGATCTCTACAAACCTTCCAGTTATTCCATGAATGTCTGGGGTGTTCGCAAGGTCGATATCCGCATCCTCAAATGGGGTTGCTTTGCCAAAAGCCTCGCCATCCTGAAGCCCCGCCAGTCCAAGGCCTCCCACGTCCGCGAAATGGTCTCCCGTCTCGTCTCACGTCCCGCCTAACTTAAAGCGCTTCAAGAAAATCACTCCGGCATGCCCGCCCCCGCGCGCATCCCGGAGTTTTTTTATGCCCCCGGAGCGCCCTCGTCCCGTCCCCCCTGGAGCGCACGCGTCCCGCGTGCCGTCTTGTGCGTCCCGCGCAAGACCGTTCTAACACCCCCGTCCGCCACCATGGAGCGCCGACGACCCGTCGGCATTCAAAAACAAGTGCTCAGTCCCCAGTGCACAGTTCTCAGATCAGAGCGTCCCCTTTTTCAGCCCATAGGCCCCATAGGACCTATCCGTCCTATCACCAGCTCCCCTCAAAAAGTAGCCCGCTCAGTCCCCTGAGCGGAAAGCCACCTCGAAGCCCCCTCCCACCCGCCTCCCATCCACCCCACCATCGAAGCTCACCGTCTCATGACTCCGCCTCCTCCGCCTCTTTGCCCCTCTGCGTTAAACCGATCACAGTAGGCCCCACCACCACCCCACAAAAAATCCCACGGACCTTCATCCGTGGGATTCCAAAAAATCACGTCAAAGCCGTCTTACTTCTGCTTCGACTCATATCCCGCCACCGGCTTGCCTTCATCCGTCAGCTTACCGCAGGACCACAGCAGACCACGCGCCACCAGATCCAGGAACACCGGGTCGCTCATCGTCTCATTGCCGTGGCCCATCGTCGTGCCAAAGACCTTCCCCGTGCCATACGTATTCACCCAGATCAGGAAATGATCCTGCTTCGTGTCTTCGCCATAGGCCTTCGCCAGCGGGACGAAGTTTTCCCAAAGCTTCTCATTCTTGTACAGCTCATCCTTCTTATTCACCCACTCCATCGGGAAGCCCTTCATCACCGGATGCTCCGGGGCCACATTCTTCACCGTCAGGTCACGGTTTTTTTCGTGGCTCATGGACGTCTGGCCCACGCACTTGCGCCATTCATCCGTCGCTGCCGCGCGGTAGCTGTGGGCGGAGCAATGCAGCATCACCGCAGGCACACCGTCATGATGCGGCTTGGCGATGCGGTTCACAAACTCCACATCCGTGATACCGCCGAAGCACTCATTGTGCAGCACCACATCGTAGCCCTTGGCCCAGTCCGCCTTCTCATAAATGCTCACCTTGTGCGTCTTGTCCTTTTTGCCATCGGGCCCTTCTTCGTGAATGACGGTGAACTCCACATTCACGCGTGCGCTCAGCCCTTCGGCCAGGATCATCTTTTGGTTCTCATAGTCGTGGCAGCAGCCGCCGGTCACCATCAGCACCTTCAGCGGTGGAGCGGAGGCAGGATCAGCAGCCAAGGAAAAAACGGCAGCAATGCCGAGGGCGAATAACGGGAGCAGGATAGCTTTCATGGAAGGAGGGAGTTAACGCGATGAACCGGTAGATTCTCAATCAGATTGTGCAGGAAGATCATCTTTGGACACCTCTGGCTCCACCGGCGGCAGCACTGCAGCTTCCTCCACAATGGCAGGCGCAGCTTTTGGCTCCTCCTTTTTCCGCACCAGACGCGCCGCATAAAAACCATCATGCCCCGTCTCCGCAGGGTTGATCTTCATCTCCTCCTCCAGCGTCCATTCATCCCCGCGCGTGCTCAGGAATTTTTGCACCTGCTGCTCATTCTCACCCGGCAGGATAGAGCAGGTGGCATACACCATCTTGCCCCCCGGTTTCACCAGCGCACTGTAGCGGCTCAGGATGTCCTGCTGCTCAATGATCAGTCGGTCGATCTCCTCATTGCTCAGCTTCCACTTCGCATCCGGGTTCCGCCTCAGCACCCCCAGGCCGGAGCAGGGCACATCCAGCAAAAGCCGGTCCGCATACCCCGCCAGGCGCTTCAGCGTCTTTGTGCCTTCGATGACGCGCGTCTCCGCCACATCCACACCGGCGCGGGCCGTCCGCTTGCGCAGCTCCGCCAGCTTCCAGTCATGCACATCCAGGGCGATGATCTTGCCCTTGTTCTGCATCAGCGCACCCAGGTGCAGCGTCTTGCCGCCCGCCCCCGCGCACGCATCCACCACCTTCATCCCTGGCTCCACCTGGAGGAAAGGCGCCACGCATTGGGAGGACGCATCCTGCACTTCAAAAAGCCCCTCTTTGAAAGCCGCCATGCCAAACACATTGTAACGCTGCCGCAGATGCAGCGCCGTCGGGATCTCCTTGATCCCATCCGTGATGAAGCCTTCCTGCGCCAGCCGTGTCTTCAGGCTCCGGCGCTCCGTCTTCAGCGTATTCACCCGCAGATACACATCCGCCGGCTTATTCAGCGTCTCGCGGATGGCCGGCCAGGCCGCACCCAGCTCATCGCCCAGCCTTTTTTCCATCCAGTCCGGGATGGAGGCGCGCAGGGCAGGGGACACATCTGCCTTCGCCCGCTCCAGGATGTAAGCCCGGCGCACCGCACCCACCTCATCGAAAAACGGCAGTTCATGCTCCGCCATCACCCAGTACGCCGCCCACACATGCCATAGCCGCTCCATCGTGATCGCCTCCCGCTGCGCATGCTCCGCATCCGGCTGCCCCGCCAGATACCAGTACCAGCGCCAGTGGCGCACGATCTCATACACCGCCTCCGCGAACAGCTTCCGGTCCCGGCTCCCCCACTTCGGATGCCGTTTAAAAGCATACTCCACCACCTTGTCGGCATAGCGTCTGTCCACAAAGACGTCCCGCAGGGAGCTGATAATCTGGGCGATGAGGTGGTAATGCAGTTTCACAGTTAAATCGGACCCCTCCGTTCGTCCCAGATCATCCCAAACGCAAGTTTTCCGCGCACCCCATGGAGCGCACGCGTCCCCCCTTGCCGTCTTGTGCGTCCCGCGCAAGACCGTTCTCACGTCCCCGTCCGCCACCATGGAGCGCCGACGATCCGTCGGCATTCAAAAACAAGTGCTCAGTCCTCAGTGCGCAGTTCTCAGATTTAGCCCCCTCTTCAAGTCTATAGGCCCAATACGCCCCATACGACCGATCCAACCCCCCATGTCTCCCAATCCCTCAAAAAGTAGCCCGCTCAGTCCCCTGAGCGGAAAGCCACCTCGAAGCCCCCTCCCACCATCACCTCATCATCGAAACTCCCCACCCCAAAAAAGCGCTCGCCCCCTCTCGCCTCCCATTTAATCCCTCAGCCGCCCATGCCAGTAACCCGGCTCCCGATGCAGATGCATGACGGCGATGATCCGCAGCATCCCATCCTCTATCCAGTAAACCACAGCATAGGGAAATCTTTTCAAGCGGGCCTTGCGGGCTTCCCCGTCGAACTTCCGCCTCATCTCCGGCCGTGCCTTGATCTCAGCGATGGCCACTTCGGCAGCAGCGGTGAACCGCAGGCCCAACTCATCATCCACACCGCCATAATAAAGCGCCGCTTCTTCCAGTTCAAAAACTGCGGCCTTATGCCAGAGGATCTTCATGCAGATCTGCCAGCACGCTGGGCAGCAAGTTTGCGATGAACTTCAGCCATAACCTCATCATGAGGAATCAGTGTGGCAGTTCCCTCACGGATGGATTCCATGCGGCTCTCAATCTCCGCCTTCCAGGCCGGACTCATCTCCACATCATCAGCTTCATCCACGCTTTCAATCAAACGGGAAGCGATGCGTGAACGATCCTCGGCAGGCAACTGAAGTGCGTATTCAAGAACGGTGTCAAAGCTCGCTGTCATGCCCATGACTTTAATGCAAGGAAGCAGATTCGTCGAGTCCTCTGTCGCATCCCCGTCCGCCCCATCAAGTACCGTGGGCACTCCTGCCCGCGAACGAGCGTTCTGGTGCATCGAAAAGCGGGAACCTTCGCAAACGAGGATGCCTGGGGGCGCACGGGTCGCGGGCAGGAGTGCCCACGGTACTTTCCAAGCCTGCCCCAATCTCCCAAAAAATCCTGTTAATCCTGCAATCTTGGTAATCCTGTAAATAAGCCCCCTAACCACCCCGGCGCACACACCTCTGGTTAGGTCGGCCCCCCCCTGGAGCGCCCCCCAAAGGACGCCCCAGCCCCTCTCAAAAAACTCACTTCACCGGCAGCCACTGCACCGCATCCACCATCACAAAACCCGTCGTCCCCGCGTTGCTGATCTCCACCCAGCCGCCCTTGCCCGCCTCAAAGGAAAAGCTGCCGAGCGGTTGAAAATGGTTAGGCCCCGCAGGTGCCTTCTTCTGGTCCACCATCACCACCGTTTCACCTTCCGCATGGTGGATCGTCACCGGCACGGCGGAGGAGCGATTGTGATTCGTGTTGTAGGAGACAGAGATCTGATACCGCCCCGCCTTCGGCAGATCCGCCGTGAAGCGTGCCCGCTGCGGCCCCTTGTCCTGGCCGTTGTCATGCCGATAGCCCTGCTCCACAAAGCCGGGGCTGGTAAAGCCTTTGTTATCAAAGCCCGTCAACTCCGCCTCTGCATCATCCACCACGATGCCCGGCAGGCTCGCCTTCGGGTACGCGAATCCCTCCGGCAGTGCTGGCGTCTCAAAGTCCAGCATCTGCCCGTCCTGCTCCAGCCGTGCCTTCAGCTTCTCATAGTCGATGCCTTGGATCGTCGTACCCTGCTCGATGGCATGCACCGCCGCCGTCGCCGCGCTCTGCCCCAGCACCATGAAGACCGGCTCCATGCGGATGCTGCCATAGGCGATGTGGCTCGCGCTCAGGCACACCGGCACCAGCAGATTCGTACACTCCTCCGCCTTCGGGCGGATGCTCCGGTAGCTGATCGGATACGGGCGGCTGCGCACCTGCACATCCCCCTCATTGCGGACGTAGCCATCCTTCGTCACGTACCGCTGGATGTTGTGGGAATCCATGTTGTAGGCCCCCATGCCCACACTGTCCTGCACGATCTCCTCCCGCTTGCAGTTCTTCTCCGTCATCACGTAGTCACCGATCATCCGCCGTGCCTCACGCACATAAAGCTGACGCGGGAAATGGCCATTATCCGGGAATTCATCCTTCGCCAGGCCCAGCTTTTGAAACTCCTTACGGATCGCCTCCGGCACCCGCGGGTGATGCGCATACGTCCACATCAGCCCCTTTTGCCAGTCCTCATGCGCCTTCCAAATCTTCGCGCGGGTTTCATAATCCGCCTCCGGATAGTCCCAGTTCTGCCCGATGAAGTCCGTGCTGATAGCGTGCTTGTTATTCGTATCCGTCTTCCGGTTAGGCATCCATCCCGGTGCCCAGGAGATGCGGTGATCCCCCGCCTCCACGTTCCGCAGCGCCAACTCAAACCACTGCTCATCATAGTTCGCCGGTTTTTCCCAGTCCTGCCTGTTCTCTGCAACATCCGTCGTGCACATGCGGAAATTGTATGCCTGCACCTTGCGGTCCCCGCTGAATTCCACCCCCGGATCCTTCTCGATCCCCGGCAGCAGCCCGCTGCTCGGATCACCCTTCTTCACATAGGGATCCACCTTCACGATGAACTGGTGGCTGTGGCTATGCCCCACCTGCACCCCGTTCAGCTTCTCGCCATACACACTGTTCGCCTCGCGGCCCACGTGATACTTCACCCCCGCCTTCGCCATCAGATCCCCCTCATAAGTCGCATCGATGAACATCGGTCCGCTAAATTCGCGGCCACTTTCCATGAGGATCTTCGTGATCTTCGCCCCCTCCTTCACCACACCCTTTTTCAGGTCCAGCCGCTCACCTTTCACGATGGTCACACTGCCTTCCACCGGCTTCAGCATCGCCTCATAAATGGCTGAGGCCACATGCGGCTCAAAGGTCCACATCGTGTCCTCAGATCCCGTATTGCCATGCGGCTTGCGTGCAAAGTAGGCCTCCCGCTTCTCATGCTTCCACTTGCCCTCATCACTGTAATACTTGAAAATATTCCCGTAAAACTCCCGCGACATCCCGCCGATGGCCTTCTTATTGCCAATGTCCGTCGCCCCCAGCCCCCCAGTCGTCAGCCCACCCAGGAACTGCGTCGGCTCAATCAGGATCGCCTTCTTCCCCATCCGCGCCGTCTGAATCGCCGCCGTGATCCCTCCCGAGCTGCCTCCATAAATAATCACATCCGCTGAATCCGCTGCGGCCAGGAGAGAGGGTAAAAGAAGACAGGAAGCTATTAAAGAACGCATCATGGTGGACAGAGAAAGGCGCACTCGGATGGCAGGATCTTTCAGGAAGGTCGGCAGAAGTGCATTTTATGAAACCTTTTAAGCTGGCTGATCCATTGGGTGGAAAGCGGGTTTTTGATTTGAATGCAATTGAAGATTTTACCTATTAAACTGAATCTTGACTGTATACCTAAGTGACTGGTATAGGCATGCAATGAGCAAGGAAGTGACTGACGAAATCCGGCGGCGTGCAGGCGAGTATTTTGCGAGTGGAAGTTTTGACCAGCACTTTGTTCAGCTTCATGGTCATTCTCGAATAACCCTCATCCTCGCGGGCATCTTTTTGCCATTGTTTCTCCAGTTTTCAGCCTCAGCAGGGGCCTGGCGAAAATTGTTCAGTGGCGACCTGTTTACCCCGGGCCTGCGCCGCCGTTATATTCGTCTGGCGAAAAAAGGAGAATTCATTTTCACTTATGTCGTCATCTGTAATGAAGAGTTGAAATATACGCCTGGAGTGGTGGCTCCAGCCTTGGTAATCGGCAACTTTAATGAGGGGCGCGATGACCGGCAGATGTTAAAAATGCGGGCTCGGGTCGCCGATCTGGCATTAGGGCGGGCAGCAGAGCCTCATGAACAGAAGATCGCCAAACTTCTGGGGGATCAGGACTATTGTTTCCAGCGACGACGTCATTTTAATGCTGGTGGGGTGAAGGTAATTGCCTTCGATCTCATGGTTTTGGGAGAATTTCTACCGACGAAGACTTTGCAAATCGAGGTAATTCCCTGTTTGGCAGAGCCTGGGCGGAATGGGCTGATCGCAATGATTCCACACTCCCTGGTAGCGGACCTAATCGATTTCTGAGCCACAAGTGTTGGAGACTGGCTTGAGGAATTTTGAACATGGTGGAGGATGGGACGTATCCAGAGACAGCTCCCCCGTCTCCCCTCCATGAACATCTTCCCCCTCGTCATTCGTTATGGCACCATTGCCGTCGCCCTGTTTGGGGTCTTCAGCATGACGCAGGTCCTTCAGCAGATCCGGGCTCAGGAAAACGTCATCCCACCGCCGCCGGTGCAGCCGCCGGAAAAGCCCGTGGGCACCCGCCTGGCCGCCACCGGCATCATTGAGGCACGGGAGGAAAACGTCGCCATCGGCACCCCCATTGCCGGGCTGGTCACCCACGTCATGGTGAAAGTCAGCCAGCAGGTGGAAAAGGGAGATCCCCTCCTCCAGATCGATGACCGAGAGCTCCAGGCCCAGCTCATCCAGGCCCAGGCCGCCATCGCCGTCAACCAGGCCATGCTGGACATCTCCCTCGCCCAGCGCCTGAAGGTTCAAGACAACCTCGATCGCCTCAAATCCATCACCGATCAGCGCGCCATCAGCCAGGATGACCTGCGCAACCGCACCAACGACCTCACCGTCGCCCAGGCCCAGGTCGCCTCGGCCCAGGCCCAGCTCGCCGCCGCCCAGGCCGATGTCCGCCAGACTCAGTTGCTCATTGATCGCCTCACCATCCGCGCCCCGCGCCCCGGCACCATCCTCCAGGTAAACATCCGCGAGGGCGAATACGCCTCCATTCAAAACCGCCTCGCCGCCATGATCCTCGGGGACCTCGATAAGCTCCAGGTCCGGGCCGATGTGGATGAGCAAAACGCCATGCAGGTCCGCAAAGACGAAGACGCCACCGCCTACGTCAAAGGCGATTCCATCAATGGCTACCCACTCAAATTCGTCCGTATCGAGCCCTTCGTCATCCCGAAGCAATCCCTCACCGGTGCCAGCACGGAGCGCGTGGATACCCGCGTCCTCCAAGTCATCTATGAACTGCCCATCCCTGAGGGGAAACAGCTCTATGTCGGCCAGCAGGTGGATGTCATGATCGGCGGCACCAAGCCCCTCCAGACCCCCACCCTGTCCGGCTCCTCACCCCGGTAAACGAATCCAGGCCTCCTCCCGCCAGGGCAGGGGATGCCGCCCCGGCACCCAGGAAAGCGCCCGCCACCCCATCAAATCCCCATTCCGGGATGAAAAGTTGCACCCTTACCCGGTAAGAGTTCACTGGGGCATGGTTTCTCATTTGCGAAACGATGCAGCCCCCGCCACTTTGGAAGTCGATGATTCAGGAGACTCTCACTCAGGAGAAAACTTGGCAGGGAACCGCAGTTTCCTCCGGGGTCGCGCATGCCGTCGTGCATGTGCTCAAGGAAGATTTTGATGAGCCTGATGCCGATCCCATCTCCGCAGACGAGGTGGAAAACGAGCTCGCCCGCTGGCACACCGCCATGGATGCCACCCATCGCGAGATCGAAGAGCTCAAGGAAATGGTCTCCACCGAAGAACGCAGCGCCGAGGCCGATATCTTCGATACCCACCTCCTCATCCTGGAGGACGTCTCCATCCGCAAATACGTGGAAAAGACCGTCCGGGAAAAGCTCATCTGCGTGGATGCCGTCTATTACCGGCTCATGTGCAAGCACATGGACGCCCTGCGCGGCCTGGCCGATTCCTACCTGCGCGAGCGCTTCCTGGACATCAAGGACATCACCCATCGCGTCATGCGCCACCTTCGCGGGGAGCTATTGCAGCACCCCATGTTTGAGGACCCGGTCATCATCGTCGCCCATGACCTCACCCCTTCGGATACCGTCCAGCTAGACCGCAGCAAAGTCCTCGGTTTCGCCATCGAGACCGGCAGCGGCAATTCCCACGCCGCCATCATCGCCCGCTCCCTCGGCCTCCCCGCCGTCGTGCGTCTTCACGGCATCACGGAGGAGCTGCATTCCGGCGACCCCATCCTCCTGGATGGCAATGAGGGTGCCCTCATCCTCAACCCAACCCCCGCCACCCTTTCCAAATACCGCTCGCGGGAGCAGTTGGCGGAAAAACGCGAAGACGCCCTCCACGAGACCCGGCACGAGCCCTCCATCACCACCGATGGCGTCGTCATCCAGGTCTGTGCCAATGCCGAATTTGTCGAAGAAATGGGCGATATCCGCGATAGCGGTGCCGCCAATGTCGGCCTCTTCCGCACCGAATTCCTTTACCTCGAAGACCCTGAAGGCACGGAGGACTGGCTCGCAGAAAATTACACCCGCGCCGTCCGCATCATGACCCCCGGCCAGGTCATCTTCCGCACCCTCGATATCGGCGGTGACAAAGTGGATGACCAGCTCGCCTCAGAGGCCGAGCCAAATCCCTTCCTCGGCTGGCGCGGCATCCGCGTCTCCCTGGGCATGCGGGAAATGTTCAAGCGCCAGCTCCGCGCCCTCCTGCGTGCCGCCGCCCATGGCCCCATCGGCATCATGTTCCCCATGGTCAGCGATGTCGGGGAAGTCCGCGCCGCCAAAGAACTCCTCGCCGAATGCGCCTCGGAGCTCAGCGCCGAAGGCTACCCCGCCCCCATGCAGGTGGATATCGGCGCCATGATCGAAATTCCCAGCGCCGCCCTCACTGCGGACCTCATCGCTGCGGAGGTGGATTTCTTCAGCCTTGGCACCAATGACCTCGTCCAGTACACCCTCGCCGTGGACCGGTTGAATGAGCGCGTGGCGGATCTCTACAGCCCCACCCACCCCGCCGTCCTCCGCCTCATCGCGCTCACGGTCGAGGCCGCCCGCCGCGCCGGCATCCGCGTCTGCATTTGTGGTGAAATGGCCGCCGATGTCGAAGTCCTCCCCCTCCTCATCGGCCTCGGCCTGGATGAGCTCAGCGTCTCCACCGGCCAGATCGCCCGCGTCAAGCACGCCATCCGCAAGCTCAACGCCTCCGAATGCCGCTCCATCATCGATGCCTGCCGCCACCTCGGCTGCCCCAAACAAATCCTCGGCATGAGCCGCACCATGGCCCAGGAACTGTATCCGGATTTGTTTGAGTAATCCCGGACCTCGCTCAAACCCCTTTAAAATGAAAAAGCGCAGTCTGTTTCCAGGCTGCGCTTCTTCTTTGGGAGTTTTTGGCTGTCTCCGAAAACAACGCATCCAGCTCAAAACATGGATGCACAAAAATCACCCGCCTTCTTCTGCGCGGAAACCCGCTTGAGTTTTCGTCCTTCACCATTAGCGAAAGCGTAACCCAACCCCCGACATGCCCACCGACCCCGACATCCGCCAGGCCCTTTCCCAGGTACGTTATCCCGGCTTCAGCCGCGACATCATCTCCTTCGGCCTCGTCAAAGACATCACCATCGATGGGGGCAAAGTCACCGTTGAGATCTCCGTCGCCACCCGCGACCCCAACATCCCCCGCCTCATTCATGAGCAGGCCATGGATGTCCTCCAAAAGCTCCCCGGCGTCACCGAAGCCAAGCTGAATTTCGACATCAAAGAACCCCCGAACCCCGTCGCAGGCTCCGCCGACCGCCTCCCGAAATCCTCCATCCCCGGCGTCAAGCGCGTCATCGCCGTCGGCTCCGGTAAAGGCGGCGTCGGAAAAAGCACCGTCGCCTCCAATCTCGCCATCGCCCTCGCCAAAACCGGCGCCCGTGTCGGCCTCTGCGATTGCGACCTTTACGGCCCCAGCATCGCCCACATGTTCGGCACCGATGAGCGCCCCTATCAGAACGAGGAGCAGCAGATCATCCCCATCGAAAAATACGGCCTCCAGCTCATGAGCATGGGTTTCCTATTGGAGGATGACGCCCCCGTCATCGTCCGTGGCCCCATCGCCACCAAATACACCCAGCAGTTCCTCCGCCAGTGCGCCTGGGATAACCTGGACTACCTCATTCTCGATCTCCCCCCCGGCACCGGAGACATCCAGCTCACCATCGTACAGACCGTCGCCCTGGATGGAGCCATCATCGTCACCACCCCCCAGGAAGTCGCCTTGATCGATGCCCGCAAAGCCATCTCCATGTTCCAAAAGGTCAACGTGCCCATCCTCGGCATCGTCGAAAACATGAGCTACTTCCTCTGCCCAGACAACGGCCTCACCTATCACATTTTTGGCAAAGGCGGCGGCGAGCACGAAGCCAAGCGCCTCAGCGTCCCCCTGCTCGGCCAGATCCCCATCGAAATGGCCACCCGCGAAGCCGGCGACGAAGGCCACCCCATCGCCCTGGAGGACGTCACCTCCTCCGCCGCCTCCATGGCCTTCCTCTCCATCGCCAACCAAGTCCGCAGCGCCGTCCCCGCTTGAGGCAGTGTTTACCTCCCCTGGATAAGTCCCATCCCTTTCAGTCAACCGCCCCAAAGTACTCCAGAGCTTCAGCTCGCCAAAACCCCCACCCCAGCTTCCACCCGCTACTCGTCACCCCAAGCCCAACGGGCTTACGTAACTCAGTCCAGGGTAGGGACATCTCGTGGAAGCCAAACTGCTGAAACGCGTCCAAGAACGCAAAGGCATGCCCGCCAAAGAAGCCGCCCAAGTGGACTGGAAGAAGCTGTGACGGGGGGGCGTGATTCAGTCCTTTTCGACGGCTGTCACTCTTCCTCCCCGTCGCGGTTCGCAGCCTCTTCAATCTCGGCATAGACCTCTCCAAGGGTGTTCGATCCTTTGCGCCTATCACCCAGCCCCACCACGGAAGCAGAATAAACACCCTTTGCGTTGATCATAGCAGTCACTTGAAGATCTGGAGCAATATTACTACCCGATAAATGAGCCAACTGGAATGAGTCCATAAGGTCGTCAACTTCTTTTGATGACAGTAACATCTTTGCCCTGAAGGTTTGGTCGCCCCATTTCAGTCCAATTTCCCACTCGCCAGGCTTTTTAGTGGAAAGCTCTTCAACGATGTAATTCCCATCTATGTAATACTGCTTAGGCTTACTTCTGGTGCTTTTAACGAGGATGTCTTTGGCTTCCTTTTTTGTCAGGGCCCCGGTTTGTCCGGGCAGTGTAATACGGTCGTTCTCCTTCATGCTATTGACCAGCCCACGCGCAGGTTGCTGCAGATCCCTGGTAGCCTCAATCACCTTGCCCACAGCTTCGATCAGTTGGACTTTTTCCCGCGCTTCAATTTCCCTGATTGGAGCTGCCTGAATCTTTTCAATAATTTCAGGTCCCATTACAAATCCTAACGCCGTTGCAGCGGTCAGATAGATGAAAAGTTGATCACGAAGTTTCATCTTTGTCACGGCTTGAAGGATTCCTTTCGCATATTGAAGTACCGCATCAAGTGAACCATCATCGACTTTGAGGGCCACCAAGCCATGCGGGGTATTGGGAAGTTCGATACCAAGTTTAGCAAGCTCATCACTGAGCTTCTTGTCAAGATCGAGGAGGAATTTGGCGAGTGGTTTATCGACAACCCCGGCCCAAGAATCCCCTTGTATGTAGATACGCAAGCCAAGCTTAGAGATGTCAGGTTCAAATTGCTCACCTGCCAAATAGGTATCAATGAGATTGTTTATTTGTGCTTCGACTGAGGCGGGCGCGTATTCCATGAAACGTAGATTTAGGCCCAACAACTAAACGTTGCATAGTACAATATTTTATCTTTATAGCAGTCACTTTTGCCTTACGCTATTACACCTATCGTATGGCCAGCTCCTCCACTGCCTCTCCGGCCTCCGCGCCGCCCAGCCTCAGCTTTGAGCAGACCGATAAGCTGGGCCTCTCCCCCTTCTGCCAAAGGCTTGAGCGTTACCTCATCGTTGAAAGCGGCTTTGTGGAAGGCAGCCTCGTCGTCGCGCTCAATGCCCCCTTTGGCGGCGGCAAGACCACCTTCCTTGAGATGTGGAAAACCGACCTCCTCAACCGTCGCCAATCACCCGCTGGCGAAACCGCCTTCACCGCCCCCATGCCCGTCATGCTCAACGCCTGGGAAAGCGACTACTGCGGAGACCCCCTCGTCGCCATCCTCGCCGGCCTGCTCAAAGCCGTGGACCATTGGAAAGGCAAAGACGCACCCCAGCCCAGCGAAAAAGCCTCCCTTTGGGAATCCGCCAAAGACGTCGCCTGGTTTTCCGTAAGCCTTGCCAACGACGTCGCCGCCAAACCCACCGGCCTCAATCCAGTCAAAGCAGGTGAATTCGCCGAGAAGAAAAAAAAGGAGCGGGCAGCCAAAACGCCCGACTTCATCACCCTCTTTAACCAGCGAAAAGATGCCCTGGAAAAGCTCAAAGAGCAAATGGCCGCCACCTTCTCCGGCACTAGTACCAAAGTCATCGTCTTCGTGGATGAACTTGACCGCTGCCGCCCCGACTACGCCGTCAGCTACCTCGAGACCATCAAGCACGTCTTCAACGTCAAGGGTATGATCTTCGTCCTCGCCGTGGATCTCCATCACCTGGAAGTCTCCACCAAATCCCTCTTCGGCAGCGACCTGAAATTTCCCGAATACTTCCGCAAATTCAGCCACCGCACCTTCAATCTCCCTGAGCCGGAAGCAGGTTCCATCGGAACACTGCTGGAAGAGATGGTCGCCAAACACGTCACCCGCAGGGGCCAGCGAAACAGCGCCTTCAAGGGAGGCGACTACCTAGTCCGCATGACCGGGCCCCTGGTCTGTGCCTGGCGGATGACCCCGCGCCAGCTTCATGAAGCCTTCCGCATCCTCGGTCACAGTCTCGCCATTGAGGGCGTGCACGGAGAAATGAGCACCCATAATGAAGTCGTCTCCCTGGCTTACCTCTACCTTTGCCTCGCGTATGTCGGTGCCCCTGCAGTTTACAAAAACCTTCGGCAGGGCGGCCACTCACCGGACCAAATGCGCTTCCTTTTTCAGCTCAGCCCTTTGGATTACAAGTCTAAAGCCAATTGGGCCCAGTTGTACATGACCGGCACCAACAGTGATTTCAGCAATTATGACGCAAACACCCACGACTTGATGAAAAAGGCTGTGCCTGATGACGAATACCCACAATACCAGAAGAGTTTCAACATCGCCCTGGGTCATCACCCGGCCCCCTTCAAGCAGATCTGTCAGCGCATCGAAAACGCCATCCGGTTTGAGGACAACGCATCGTAAATCTCGTTTCTCCAAATTTAAGCGAACCGCTGCTCAACGATTGATACGGTGCCTCCATGGCGCACAAGCGTTCACTCCGCCTGCCGTGAAGCCAACCTTCGCAGGTGGTGAGCATGAAGTGCGGGTTCCGGGAGACTCTGTTGGTGAGGGTTAAAAAAACGTTGGCGGGCGCTTTTGGCCGAATCCTGGACGAGACCACGCCCGTTTTTGCAACCGGTTGCACCAGTCGCCGCGAGCTCCTCCGGGGGTTCAGAAGGACCCCGCGTTTTCATCGGGCCTCATGACCTGGCTTCGATTTTTTTTTGTGAACACGTGTTCACGTTTTCCAATGCGCCGGTGAAACATGTTTCATGCGCCGCAAGGGAGGCCCTGGGGGACAATTTCTCAAACGCGGGCGGCTTTGAGCAATGCGTGGGCGGCGTCCACCATGTCCTGGCGCAGGGTGAGGCGGGTGAAGCGGCTCTCTGCGGATTCATCCATCCCGGCGGCCCCCAGGACGAAGTGGCTGGCTTTCACGGGGCCGGGGGAGGTTTCACTGAGAAAGTGCTCCTGCAGGCTGCGCACGGCATCCTCACAGGCTGGATTCCCCACCTGCACCTCCTCAGCAAAGGCGGCGATGGCGGCGTCCATTCCGCGGTCGTAATGACGGAGCGTGTAGAGGATGTCGAAGGCGTCCTTCGGCTGCTGGCGATGATGAAAGGCCCGGAGCTTCAGGGCGAGAAAGGGGCCGGCTTCACACACCCGGGCGGTGAGCGTTTGCTGCGCGCCGTAAAGGTCCACCCCGGTGAGAGGGACCTCCCGCGCGGTGGCGAGCGCCCGGTTCACCCCGGGCATGATCCCGGCCGTGATGTCCTCCACCTGGGTGGTGCCACGGGCATGGGGCGGCTTTTCCGCCAGGAAATCCACGGGCACGGTGACGCTGCCGATGACTTTTTCAAACCGTGAGGGGTGCTTCGGGTTGGGGTGAAAACCCTGGCCGCTGAGCTCCCAATGCAGGTTCCCGTACGTGCCGGAATCCGTCGCCAGGGCGATGCCCAGATCCACGTCCAGGGTGGCGGGACGCGGCAGGGCGCGTACCTGGGAGAGATCGCCACACAGATATTTCGGCACCAGGCCCCCCACGAGCACCAGGTCTCCATGCCAGCTTCTCAGGCTGGACCACACCGTCAGAAAGGCGCTTTCGGCCAGGCTGGCCCGCGACGCTTCGTACTCGCTGTAAACATCGTATTTCATGGCCGGCAAAAACCTGTCCATTCACGCAGGGCGGCGGCAGCGTCCGGCCCGCGCAGGCCCATGCGCTGGAGGTCCAGGTAGATCTGGGCATCGGAGACCAGGGTCAGGTGATGCCGCGTCTGGGTCTCCATCAGCACGCCTTCATCGGCTGGTACATGCAGCCAGAGCTTGCCGCCTTCGCTCACCTGGCGCAGCCCCAGCCGCTCCAGCGTGGCGGCCTCCGGCAGGCGGGAGACATAGGCGGAGCAGACCACCGGCTCCGTGGTGGGATGGCGCAGCCAGGCGGCCATCCATTGCGTGAGGGCCATGGGCACGGCCTCCTCACGCGCCCACTGCTGGAGGCGATGAGCCATCTCCTCCGGCGCGGAGAACCCGGCATAAAGACCGGTGTAGTTGCGCTTCGAGAAACGGTCCGCATCCGCCCATTCATCCAGGAGCGCCAGGGGATCCCGAAGACGAAACTCCCGGGCACTTGTTTTTTCCACAAATCCCTGGCTGATCAGGTGCTGGATGATGCGGGAGATGAGGCCTGAACTGGCCTGGGTGCGCGGCCCAATCTCAGCCTGAGTCCACAGGCGGTCCCGGTCCGTGAGCAGGCAGCGGATGATGCGGGCACTCTTGCCCACGAAGACATTGCGCGGCTCCAGGTAGGAGGTGAAGGAGCGTCCCGGCAGCGCACGGCGATCAATGAGCACCCCGGGAGCCCGTAGCCAGCAGCGGCCATTCAGGTCCATGGCGGCCAGCCCCTGCTGCTTGCAGGCCTCCAGCACCCGTGGAGTGAGCTGGGGGGTCACGATCAGCGGCGGCGGGTCACCAGGCGCTCTCTTCACCCTGACCAGCGATGAGAGGCTGGGTTTGAGCTGATAAACCGGCCATAACAGCATTTTTTGTTGATCCAGCTCCACCTCGATCAAGTTTTCCTGCGCCCGTGGCAGAGGCTGCCACCGCAGGTCCGGATCCTCTGACAACAGGGCCAGGAAGCGGGATTTGAGCTCCCCTTCATCACGGATGATCCCCTTTTCACTGGATTCGGCCCTCTTCACTGTGCAGTAATGCGTGTTTTCAGTGAGAAATCAAACTTTCTTACTGAAAACCGCTCTTTTTACTGGCCAGTAAGAATAGCTCTTTGGAGTGAAAAAGGGGGCTTTTTGGTCTCCACGGTGGGCGATCAAGGCCTCCATTCCCTGACCCAGCATGGCAACCGGGGGCATTTCCTGGCTCCTGACGGAAAGTTTGCAACCGGTTGCAAAACTCGCGCTGGGATCTGCCGGGGGGTGATAGCCTTCTGATCAAAGAGCTGATCGCGTCTTCAATGGGGGTCTGCGCGGGCTGAAGGTCGGGACGACTTTGGCTGGGCCTTCGAAATCCGGGTGTTCGGCGGGATTCAATGTCAGGTGGGGGGATGGGAAGGAGCCCGCATCATCGGGCTGTCCGGCGCGGGGTCGGGGCCGAAGTTGAACACGTGTTCAAGTTTCCGCCGCCCTCCGTGCAACATGTTTCATGCGGTGCAGGGTGGGGCTTTCGGGGTGGGGGAGGCTCCCCTGCCCTGGCACTCCCCTGCCCTGGGGGCCTTACTGGGTCCAGCGGCCGCCTTGGCCGAGGGCGACTTTCCAGCCGCGCAGGTGCATGAAGGAGTAGTCGGTCTTGCCGATGGCGCCGACCATGGGGACGCCGGTGGCTTTTTTCCAGGCGCGGCTCATGCTTTCGCCGGTGTGGCAGCCCCAGCTCTGGCAGAAGGCGCCCTGGGCAAAGGCGCCGCGGTTGATGCGACGGAGGTCGTTTTCATGCAGCCAGACGGAGGAGGCGGCATACACGTCGGAGCTGTAATCGAAGAGAAAGCAGTACTTGTTGGAGTGGCCGAAGAACTCGAAACCGGAGATCTTGTTGCGGCTGCGGGAGACCTGGCCGCCGCCGCGGTTGATGTAATTGATGAGCTCATCCTGGGTGCGGAACCAGACGAGGTTGATGCCGTAGGTGCTCTGCACGGACTGGACGTGGCTGGTCAGCGGGTCCCGGTCCTCGCCGGCGCGGCGGAGGTAGGCATCCCGGTAGACGAGCCAGGTGATGATGGTGCCCTGCGGCTGGCTGCGCTGGAGCTCCTGCATGCGCACGCGGGCCGGGCGGACGAAGTTTCCCCACCAGCGGTCATGCTGCTGGGCAGGGATGCGCAGGTCCTCCCATTTCCTCAGGGCCGGTCCACCGGAGCAGATGATGTATTCATTCTGCGCCTGGGCAGGCGTACTGGCAAAGGCCAGCACCGTGAGGAACAGAAGAGCGGCTTTGACCAAAAAAGGGCGGGGGGACATGGACATGGAATAAATACGGCCAGCAGCCGTAGGCAATGCCTACTTCAATGGCACCAGGTTGAAATCTTTAAACTGCACCTTCATCGGCGGCCCCTGGTGGATCTGCAAACCCAGCAGGCCCTCCTTCGGCGCATTGGCGGTGTCTTCATCCGTCACATCCACCGTCTGCATGCCATTGATGAAATGCTGCACATGGTTGCCCTTCGCCACGATCTTGTATTCGTTCCAGTCCCCGCTCTTGATCGCGGCCTGGATGGCATCGCTATCCCCCACCGTGCCCGCCTTTTCCACCGTCGGTTTCTTGGCTCCCTCAGCCGCCGGCTTGATCACCGTCTTCTCCCCGCGCAGGGCCAGGATGCCCCGGCCCTTTTCCTCATAGAGAATGCCACTGTATTTCGTCCCCGCTTCAAAGTCCGCCTGATAACCGCTCAAAATCGGCCCGAAAGCCCCCGCCTCCAGCTCCTTGCTGCGATACTGCACCCCGGAATTCCCCTTTTCGATCCGGTATTTGAAGGTCAGCTCAAAGTCCCCCACTGTGCCGCCTTTCCACACCAGGAAAGTATTGTGCTTGATGATCCCCTTCGTCGGATCCGCCGGGTCCGGCGGCGTGATCCCCGTGATCGTCCCCTCCTGCACACTCCACAGCTCCTTATTCCCCTCCCAGCCCGTCAGGTCAGTGCCATTAAAAATCTGGACAGGTTCAGCCGCAGAGACAGCAAAAGCCAGCGCGGCCAGTGCAGGAATAAGGAAACGAGTTTTCATGGTTGGATTCAGCCCCGTTGTAACGTGCAGCGCGAGGCGTGTCTATCGGATTGCAAAAAGACGCCAGATCGGTCACCCATCTGCCCCTAAGCTATGGGGTTTCTTAATAAGTAAAATACCTAATATGGCGTGGCAATCAACATAACGACGATGAAGAATCTAATAGAGTCCACTGCCAAGCCGCGAAATAAGGCGTCCATAGCGAGGCGAACTATCGACGTTATCCGACGTTGCCCCACTGACTTGTTCGGCCTCATTTTGTGTCTTTCGTCACTACTCTTTATCCATCCTTTATAACCGATTAAAGTCGTTGTCGTCGAGGGTGACCATCGTCGAATCAGACTGCGAGAGAACAGGGTCAGGCAAGCTCACAAAAACGGCGGAAGCCCTCAAATACTTGTAGCCAGGATCGTATGTAAACGGATCCGCAACGCCATAGCGAGTGCTAGACTTCTGGCCTCCGGCAGAAATGAATCCGTCGTGATTACGATCAACGGCGAATCGAATCGGCGCTCCCCATGGGCTGAGGATCTTGTCACCATCCATCTGCATAGGCCGCGTCCTACCGCTGTGATCGTGGTAGTAAATGGAACCGTCACGCCGAACACGCTCAGCAAGGCCAGAAATAGTAACCTCCTCCGTGTCATCAATGAAGTGAATGGCATCAGGGTCCTCCATTATAATCTGATGAATATAGAAGTTCAATGCACCAGCGCCTGATGTCTGATCAAACCATGCATGCCGCTCGTCAAACGCGGCATCAAAAGCCGCCTTCTTGGATGAGACGCAGAGGGGTAGAGCAGAACCCAACAGCAGCCACAAGACACCCAGACCACGGTCCTCCGAGATGGTGATCATAAGATAGAGGCCTGCAACAACACCGAACGCCGAGAAAGCTAAGGCTGGCCAAAATGCTAGTCCCGCAATCAACTCATCTGGAGTAATTGATCCGGCTGTGTGCCGCGGATTGACGATCGGAAACGCGGCAAGAGCGCAAACAACCAGTGCGAAAGTAATGCTACTTTTCATATGCCGAAGGTCAAAGATGTGCCGACCGCCGGGCGAGAGTAAGCGTGGAGACAGCATGGCGGGTTAAAGTTACGGAAAGCATCTCCGACAGTGCATCCCCGGCGGTTGGCACCAGCGCTTTGTGCGCCTTCGTTGGTCTGTGTCGGGTGGTCATGGTAACTGGGTGAGGCTGCGGTATCTCTCCGCATGGGTGGCCATCTGAGCTGGACTCAAAGCCGAGTCAATCTGCTCTCTCAACTCCAATGGATCGAGCTCCAAGCCCACTAGCTCATGGTTCCAATTAGGGCCAGCCATGACCCCATCGCCACTCATGCCGGGCAGCCATCGAAATAGAAAATCGAAAAGCGGCATACTCTCGATCGTGTGGTCATCGAACTGAGCATTCTGGCATCGTCTTGCGTATGCCTCGTCCGAGAAGTACAAAAGCACCGTAACAGGCCCATCGTCGTCAGCCGTGAAGTCGTTGGACTCGCAGGAGGCTGTGCCGTGCTCGGAACGGAGATACCAAACCGTCTCCGATGCTGCGACTCGATTGATAAACCTCTCAAGGTCTGCTTGGCAGTCGGCTGTGTTTCGGAGCATGGCGAGTGACGCTGGAGTTAGGCGAACAGGTAATTTAAACCCGAATTGTGCGCACTTAACCACCATTTTTGCCTTCCCCCCCCTCAATTCAAATCCAAATCGTCCGCCTTCGCTTTCTTGCTCACCTTCTTCACCTTGGCCCGGCCGTGGTCCGGGTGGAGGCCGAGGGTGCGGGGGGCACCGGGGCGAATCGGGCCGGCGTTGAGGGCGTAGGGGTGGGCGGCGATGACAGAGTCGATCTCTTTCCAGTTCGCTCTCACTTGGGTGGCGATCTCGGGGTTCTTCTTTTTCCAGTAGCCTTCCATCAGGCGGATGTTGTCTGCCTGGAGGCGGGTATAGGTGAGGCCGGCCTGCACGAAGGCGACGCGGCGGGCATACACGGATTCAGCAGGGACGGCGGCGGCGGCGCGGGTGAGGCGGGCTTGGGATTCGCTGAGCAGGGCCTCGGTATAGAGGTCTTTGAGTCCGAATACATCGGCCTCGCCATTCTGGGCGGTGAAGGCCATGCGGGCTTTTTCCAGTCCCTCGAAGTATTCCTGAACGGGCGCGGCGGCGGGGCCGAAGGCGCGTTGATAATAGTCCTTCAGGATGGCATCCGCATCCGTCTGGGGATTCCAAACAAGCTGCGCCATGACGTAAAGCTGCGGCCCCTGGGTGGCCCAGTGCTCCCACACACCATCGATGAAAATGCCCACGCAATTCGCAGCGGCCACGTCTTTGATATCGCGGATGGTCTGTTGCGTGGACAGGTCCGGCAGGCCCTGCTGCCAGCCGCCGGGGCTGCCCGTATTCGGCCGCCACATCATGGCGGGCACGATCCCGGCCCAGGCCTCGAACTGCTGGCGATACGTATCCCCGCGCGTGGAGCCGCGATCCACCAAACCCGTGCGGCCAAAGAAATTCGCCACGATGGACATGATGACATTATCCGCCGGGCGCGCCTTCACCGGCGCAGGCCGGGAGTGGCCATAGCTGAGCATGAGCACCCGGTAGTCCTTGCCCGGATACTTCTCTTTCAGCAGCTCGCCCAGCTTGTTGGCAAAGGTCACATCGCGATCACTCGTCGCCGGGCGTTCCACGGAATATTTTTTGTAGTGAAACAGCCGCGGCTCACCCTCCGGATGATCCCAGGCGGAGCAGTTATCACACACACAATGCCCGCTGGACCAGCTATCATTGGGAGAGGCGTTGAAGACGGTGAGCGATGGATTTTGTGCCAAATCCGCCGCCACCTCCTGCATCCACAGGTCCCACACCTTGGGGTTGCTCATGCACAGCTTGGCCGTGCGTGGGGCAGGGAACCCACTGCGCGTGCCATCAGGTTGCAGCGCAAAGATCTCTGGATGGGTCTTATGAAAACGGTCCCACCAATCCCCAAATCCATGCCCGCCTTCCATGGAAAGAGAGCAGAGCTGCAACCGCTGCTGCATCGTCCAGTCATGGGCGCGGCCATACCCGCGATTACCCAGCGATGAAAAATTAAACACACCCTCCCGCGAGCGGATCTGCGGATGATACCGATACTCCATCGGCGCGACGTCGATGCTCTCCCGAGCCACCACATCCTCCCCCAGATCCCCCGGCCAAAACCAGCGCACGCCCAGTTGGTCCTGCAGGAAAGTATAGACCGCATTCACCGTGCCGTACTCCTGCTGCATGCCCGTGATCTTTCCCTCCCTCGTCACCACATCCATCCGGGCCGGATCCCACCGATCCCGCCCCGCAATGACCACGTGCTTTTCATTCGCCGCGATGAGGATTTCCTCAGGATGCTGAAACTCAAAATCCGTCTTCGGAAACAGCGCCTTTAGGGCCGGTTGATAGCCCACCCAGATCGCCCGCTCTGGCATCGGCTGCGGCACACCATCCATGACCGGAGGCAACACCCCGCTGATCTTTTGAATCGCCTCCGCCAGAGTGACCGCCGCCGCCCGCGTGCGTGGCGGCGCGTCCGCAAAAACAATGATGGGGGCTGGTGCCACGCTTTTGGAAACCAGCGTCAAATCCGCCGCCACAGCACCTCCCGGGATCAGCAGGCCCACCGAAAAAAGAACGCCAAGAGGAAGGAACAGGAGCGCATGTTTCATAGCCCTATTCAACGGTGGTTGATGGGGGACCTATCAGGGATTATTGGAGGGTGGAAGAGGTTGGTTTTCCCAGGAGTCAATCGGGAAGTATGATGAGAACACCGCCTAACAATGAGTTGGGAGTGCCGACCTTCATACTTCACGGGGACCTCCCGGTGAGGCATCACCTCGCCACTGATCAAGAACATATTGAATAGTCCACTGCAACTGGTCTTGATTGCACCAGTATTGGTCAATGGTTCCAGCAGTGGACCATGCCGATCGATTGAACCCATCTTCGATATCGTTATACCAGATCACCGTTGAGCCGCAGATTCCTACCACCCAGAAGCCGCCGCCCATGAGTCCATAGGAGTTCTCATGCCACTTGACCGGATTGATCTTGATGATCTCCCAAAGACGACGTTGAGGCAAGGTCATCTCAGCCCAGGCACGGTTGATGAGATCCCAAATTTCTTCTTCCGATATGGGTGTCCAGCTACTCATTGTAAGGCGAATGTCCTCGGAGGCTGCGATGGAGGCAATACATAACTTGCCCAAAAAGCCCCCCCCTCACCCCAGGCCCTCTCCCCCCTTCCGGGGGCGAGGGAGAGGTTGGGTGGTCTGCGCAATTTATGGGCAAAAGCCACGCGGAAGGAAGGTCACCCCTTCAACACCGCCTCCCACTCCGCCTCCTTAAACCCCACCAGGTACACGCCAGCGGCCTCATCCAGCGCAAAGGGCCGCTTCACCAGATTGCCGTTCGCGGCGAGCATGGCCAGCGCTTCATCGGTGGACATCGCGGGCAGCTTGTCCTTCATCCCCAGGGCGCGATAATCCTGACCGGAGGTATTGAAAAGTGGCCGCAGGTCGCCGCCTTTCGCGGTCAGCATGGCGCGCAGTTCCGGCACCGTGGGCGGCGTCTCGCGGATGGGGATTTCTTGGTAAGATACGCCCACAGCCTTCAGCCACTTCACCGCATTTTTGCAGGTGGAGCATCCTTGGTAGGCATAGACTTTTAGCATAAAAAAACGGTGTTAAAAAGTTACCAGCTCTTCGTCGCCGCACCTGCTCCGATGAGCTCGCCCACTTCATCTTCCACCTCTTCTTCATCCGCCTCCAGCGGCGCGAAGCGCTCGGACCGGAAGCCCAGCTCCTGCTTCACGGAGGAGTGCGGATCTTCAGAATTTTGCAGCTCTTTTAATAAAACGAGGATGTCGAATTCGGCATCGGTGAGCTTGATCTCCGCATCGTCATTGACTGAAAATTTCGGGTTGGAGCGGCCCACGGAGATGGAGCGGATGGTATAGGTGCGGCCTTTCTTGGGCAGGGAGGTGTAAAGGTCAAAGACCCAGGGCTCGAACTGGTCATTGATGCAGACAACTTTTTGGCCGGTGGTAAACATGCGTTGGGAAAAATAAGACGGCCTGTTGTTTGCACTGCTTTATGGGATTCGCAATGGTTTACAGGGAATGCGGGGGCGGATAGGGTTTTTTGCATGGAATGCACGGCACCTCCAAATAGAAGCCATCCCCAGCGGCAGCCTAGGCAGTTCTCCTCGTACGAAAGAACTGGATTTTTTCACTGCCCGCCGTTAGTCATATGAACACACCTGTGGACATAGCCTCCCCCCTTACACCCACTGAATTGGTGGCCAGCGATGGTTCTTTTTTTGACCGCCTGACCGTCATGGCCACGAGCCTCTTGGGGGTGCCTGTGGCCATGGTGGCCATCATTGAGGAAAACCGCCAGATATTCCCCGCCAGTTGCATCCTCAGCGGCGTCCTCGTGGGCGTCACCGAGACCCCCCTTTCCCATTCCATCTGCGCACAGGTGGTGAAGCTGGAGGAGCCCCTGGTCATCAATGACACGCGCCAGCATCCCATGACCCTGGATAATCCCGCCGTGACGGAGGCCGGCATCCTGGCCTATGCGGGCTTCCCTCTGGTGAATGAGGAGGGCAAATCCTTTGGGACTTTTTGTGCCATTGATTACGCGCCCCATGAGTGGTCCACCAATGATGTGGCCCTGCTGCGCATGCTTGCGCTCCAGGTCACCAGTGAGATCCAGCTCCGCACCGCTCTAAACCGCCTCCAGCATGACAATGCCACGCTCACTGCCGTGGCGGAAAAACGGGCTAAAATCAACCGCGCCAACCGGCACGATCTGCGCACCCCGCTCAATGCCATGCTGCTGGGTCTGGAGGCTGTGGAGGAGTTTGGCCACGTGAATGCTGAGCAAAAAGAATCCCTGGAAATGGCACGGCGAAATGGCCTGCAACTCATGTCCATGGTGGATCAAATGCTGGACATCGGGAACATCGATAGAATGGGCAATGCCGCACTGTTCAGACAGCGTCTGCAGGCCAGGGAATTGGTGAACGCAGCCATCGACCAAACAGGCATCCTGGCCACGGATAAAGAGATCACTTTGACCAGCCATTGCGAAAGCGTGACCCACCTCTCCGCCGATGAGGATAAAATGGTGCGCGTACTGGTGAACCTGATCAGCAACGCCATCAAATTCACCCCGGCAGGAGGACAGGTCACCATCCAGGTCAAGGACATGCCGGGGCCGGACCTGGTGGACCATGTGTTTTTTGAGATCGCGGATACTGGCATTGGCATCAGTCCAGGCCATCAGGAGCTGATCTTTAATGAAGGCTATCGGGTGAATCCGGAGGCCACCACCAAGGACTCCACCGGTCTAGGACTGGCCTTTTGCAAAACCATCGTCGAGGCCCATGGCGGGGATATCGGGGTCATCAGTGAACCCGGTCAGGGCAGCGCATTTTATTTCAAGCTGCCCCTGGAGACGGCAGAAGTATAAACTCACTGGAAAGTCTGTACACCGCTTTCCCGCAGGTGCTGCCGCAGACGCAGGGCGATCTCCGCCGTGACCTCAGGCTTTTCCACGCAGCCATGCCAATAGGGCACCACCAGCTCCGTACCCGTCTCCAGATGGGAGCTGGTATAGGGCACCACTAGGTCGCTGCTTTTATCCAGCGGTCCATTCCCAGGATGACCGATGATGCTGTGATGCGGCACCGGAATGGGCTGGGCGTTGAGCGCCTTTAAATACGGATGCTTGGGCGAAAGCGTTCCCAGGCCCAGGAACCCATACGAGCCCCAGTCCTTGAGCTGCGGGTTAAGCGAATCCACATTTCCCGTCAGGATCTCTTTCCCCAGGGCGATGGAATCCACCGGCATACGAATCAGTGCCGCCAGACGGCTGACGCTGCCACGGTCCGCCATGTCGCTGCCCTGATGCGGGACCGTGATGAAGATGAGCCGCTTGATGAAAGGCTGTTTTTCGAAACGCAGCGTCTCCTTGAGCCAGCGCTGGGTGGCCTTGGAGACGCGCAGCTTTTCCGGCGGGCAATTGAAGTAGGCGCTCCACAGCGCATCCTGACTGTCGATGGTCTGCATGCGGCTCAGCAGGCCGCCCATGCTATGGCCCACCAGCACCATGTTATTCATGCCAGGGTCATCCCCCTCAGGATCCAGACGCGCACGTGCCTGCTCCAGGGAGGCCCGCAACCGGGCGGAGGAAGAGGGCACCGGCAGGCTGGACGGATACAGGAAATACCAGGGCTGGTAGTGCGCACGCAGCACCGGGTCCGCGTAGATGGCATTGATGGCATTGAACCAAATTTGCGGATCGGACAGCATGCCGTGGATGAAGACGACCGGGATGCGCTTGGGATCATAAAACTCCAGCCGGTACAGCCGCGTCTGGTTCATCATGTTTCCCGGATACCATAGGCCGATGCGGGAATACGGCCGCAGGAAGCCATCGTTAAGCGCCATCCTTTTCGGCGCGGTATAGTTCGCCGCCAGCTTCACCTTTTCCCCGCCAAAGGAAGCCTCCGGCTGGCGCAGCGGATTGTATAAATGCAGGTGACTGTGGCGGCTGCCATCCGCCTGCGGCGGGTCGAATTCCAGCACCGCCGTCAGCGTCAGGTACGCCCCATTGAGCGGCAGCATGGGGCTCTTCGCCGCCAGCGCCTGGGAATGCTGCAACTGGCCCACAACAGGTACACCCACCCCATCCTCCACCACAGGATCCGTCAGCAAACCCAGAGGCACAGAATCCGCTGCCATGAGGCGATCCAGCATCAATGGGGAGACCTCCAGCGGGCTGCTGGTGATGGGTTGCAGGTGGATGGCGTAGCGGTTGCCCCGGGCCGCAAAGACGCTGCCGCTCCGCCACTTGCGTGGCAGCTGGCTGCGGCTCCAGCTTTTCAGCACCAGGGCCAGCGCGCCATCATACGTCTCTCCCGCTTTCTTTTTTTCCTCATCGCTGGCCTGCGGATCTTTCAGCGTATCCCACGCCTCAGCCGCACGAGCCAGATTGAAGGCCATCACTTTTTGAGTCAACCCACGCCAGGGGGCAAAGGGGGCCTTCACCTCCGGTGCCCGTGGCGGCACGATGCAACTGGCCAGCATCAGGGCCAGGAGCAATAGAATGGCGTGGCGGGAGTGCACGGGGTGGGGGGAAGGGGAGGGGCGGCTAAAGACGAGCCGACAGAAAGAATCGTGCCGGACGCATCAATCGCGCGGCTTTTGGGCCACCTGACCTTCATATGCCCGGCTATACCTCATGAAGGTAAAGAAAGCCGTCGCAATCGCGATCCACAGACCCGGGAAGCCATCCAGGAATCCCGCCTTGATGAAATAAGCGCGGAAAAAGCGCCACCAGGGGCGGAAAACCGCATCCACCAGGGACCAACCGCGCCCGCCTGCCTTTTCGTGATCCGCGAAGACCTCCGTATAGCTCAGGTGCTTGTCCAGGTAATGGCGCATCCCCGTGAAGGAGTAATGGTATAGATCCCCGCGCAGTGTCGTATGCGGTCCCTGCACCACCAGCCGCTCATGCACCTGGCTGCTGTCATGCCCCTGCCACTGGCCTTTTTCCCGGCGGAAAAGGCGCACCTTTTTATCCGGATACCAGTCCCCATGGCGGATCCAGCGGCCCAGGAACCACACACACCGCGCCATCCATGCCGCATCATAAATGGCGGAATCTCCACTTTCAAAAAACGCCGCGATGCCCTGCTGCAGCTCCGGGGAAAGCTCCTCATCACAGTCCAGGGCCAGGATCCAGGGCTGCGTGCAGAAGCTGTTGCACAGGTTTTTTTGGTCCGTGTAGCCCAGCCAGTCCTGGTGGACAAACCGCGCGCCAAATTCCGCCGCCACCTCCGCCGTAGCATCCGTACTGCCACTGTCCACGATCACGATTTCCTCCGCCAGCCCCGCTGCACTGGCCAGGCAGCGACGCAGATTGGCCTGCTCATTTTTAGAGATGATGGCGATGGAAATCGGGTACGGCATGGGATGGCCATGATGGAAGAGGAAGAATGGACAAATGAAAATGGAAAAGTCTCTCTGTTTGCAATCCGGCGACTTCCGCCCTCAAGTCAGCCTCTTGCCTTCCTCCACCCCCCATCCCTCTTCTGCCCCCGGCACGCCACTGTGGCTCTGGCCGCATGTGCTCAGCCTGGAGGCCCCCCTGGTGGCCATGCTCTGGCTGGCAGCCCTGGCCCATGTGAATGACCTGAAGCTCATGCCCGGCGTACTGCCCGGCCTGGGGCTGGCCGTCTGGCTCATCTATCTGGCAGACCGTTTGCTGGATACCTGCGGGGTGCCCGTACAGTTTCTCAGCATCCGCCACCGCTTTTACCGGCGCTTTCGCTGGCCTATCCTGCTGCTGGTGATGCCCCTGGCCGCAGCCGCCCTTGTATGGCTGGCCCTATGGGTGGTGCCCGTCGGCCTGCTGGCGCACTCCCTCGCCCAGGTAGTACCCATCGGCATTTACCTCATCCTTTATTCCGTCACCGGCACCCGCGTGCGCGGCTGGCTCATCCAGGCAGGCATGCTCCTGCTCGTCGTGCTGGTCAACATGCTGCCCATTTCCCTGGAGGTGAAACTGGCCGTCTCCCTCCTCATCACCGGCGGCACCGTCCTCATGCTCGGCCTGCGCTGGCATGAGCAGGTGACCAAATTTTTCCGCAAAGAAGTCGCCGCAGGCCTCCTCTTCGCCTTCGGCTGCACCACCTGGACCCGCTTCCACACCCTGGGGAATGACGGACCCGAAATCTGGGCCGAGCTCATCCTCCTCGGCGTCCTTTTTGTTAGCAACCTCGCCCTCATCACCGCCCGCGAAGCCGCAGATACACCCTCCAACGGAGCCTCGGGCACCGTGCGCGGCGGCATGCTCATCGGCCTCGCCAGCCTCATCGCCATCTATCTGGAATACCTGCCCACCACGCTGCTGCCGCTCACCTTTGCCCTCCTGGCCGGTCTCATCGCCCTGGAAATCCTCTGGCAAAAGCGCCACTCACTCTCTGCCGAAGCCTTCCGCGTCTGGGCCGATGCCCTCACTGCCATGCCCGCCTTCGCCCTCCTCCTCATCCCCGATTCCACCAGCACCGCCCCCGCCGCCTGCTGCCTCTGACCCGGATCGCCCGCGCCTGCCCCATGGAGCGCAGGCGTCCGTCCGCCATGGAGCGCACGCGTCTCGCGTGCCGTCTTGTGCGTCCCGCGCAAGACCGTTCTCACGCCCCCGTCCGCCCCCATGGAGCGCCGACGACCCGTCGGCATTCAAAAAGTGCTCAGTCCACAGTGCGCAGTCCTCAGATAAGAGTGCGCCCCTAGCCAAGCCCCGTCCCCTCCTCAAAAAGTAGCCCGCTCAGTCCCCTGAGCGGAAAGCCACCCCGAAGCCCCCACCCACCCGCCTACCACCCCACCACCCCACCACCCCACCCGCCTACCATCCCACCACTCCCAAAAAATCTTCCTACCCCAAATCTTTCTACCCTCCTCCCCGCCCCCCCACGAACTCCTCAACAAACTTTGTGCATGAATCCAGAGAGAGGTTAAAATGCGCGTCCCATGGATCCCCTGATTCAACTCCTCCAAATCAATTCAAACCGCTCCACCAGCGAGCTGGCCCAAATCCTGGGCCTTTCCGAAGACGAAGTCGTACGCAGGATGCGAGCTGCCGAAGCGGACAAAACGATCCTGGGATACAACGCCGTCGTGGACAAACACAAGGCCGGCCATCGGGGCGTCACCGCCCTCATCGAAGTCCGCATCACCCCCGAGCGCGAAGGCGGCTTTGACCGTCTGGCCAAGCGCATCGCCAAATTTGACCAAGTGCGCGAATGCTTCCTCATGAGCGGCGGTTATGACCTCGCCGTACTCGTCGAAGGCAAAGACCTCCTCGATGTCGCCAACTTCGTCGCCGAAAAGCTCAGCACCCTCGGCGGCGTACTCTCCACCGCCACCCACTTCCAGTTGAAGGCCTACAAACAGTCCGGCTTCCTCGCCCATTCCGGCGATGAAGAAGATCGTCTCCCCGTCAGCCCGTGATCCATCCAGAGGCCTAACCACATGGATTACAACAGTAAAATTTCGACCCAGATCCGCGACCTCCCGCGCTCTGGCATCCGGGACTTTTTTGAACTCGTCATCGGCCGTAGCGACGTCATCTCGCTCGGCGTCGGCGAGCCCGACAAACCCACCCCCTGGCCCATCCGCGAAGCCGCCATCCGCGCCCTCGAAAAAGGCCAGACCAGCTACACCTCCAACCTCGGACTGGAATCCCTGCGCATCGCCATCAGCGGCTACGTGGAAAACCAGTTCCGCGTGAACTACGATCCCAAAAAAGAGATCCTCGTCACCGTCGGCGTCTCCGAGGCCCTCGACATCGCCTTCCGCGCCATGCTCAATCCTGGCGATGAAGTCATCTACCACGAGCCCTGCTACGTCTCCTATTCCCCCAGCATCAAGATGGCCTACGGCGTCCCCGTCGTCGTCGAAACGCGCGAGGAAAACATGTTCGCCCTCATGGCCGCCGACGTGGAAAAAGCCATCACGCCCAAGACCAAAGTCATCGCGCTGAACTTCCCCACCAACCCCACCGGCGGCGTCATGCCTCCGGAGGAACTGGAAAAAATCGCCGCCCTGGCCGTGAAGCATGATTTGTTAGTCTTCACCGACGAAATCTACTGCGAGCTCCTCTACGACGGCCAGCAGCACAAAAGCATCGTCGAATACCCGGGCATGCGCGAGCGCACCGTCCTGCTGCACGGCTTCAGCAAAGCCTTCGCCATGACCGGCTGGCGTCTCGGCTACGCCTGCGCCCCCGCACCGTTGATTGAGGCCATGATGAAAGTGCACCAATACTGCATGCTCTGCGCCCCCATCCTCAGCCAGGTGGCCGGGATCGAAGCGCTGAAAATGGGAGCCAGTGCCTATGAAGACATGCGCCTCAGCTACGAGCAGCGGCGCAACACCATCGTCAGCCGCCTCAACGGCATGGGCCTCCACTGCTTCAACCCCGGCGGCGCCTTCTACGTCTTCCCAGAGATCCGCAGCACCGGCCTCACCAGCAAAGAATTCGCCTTCGGCCTGCTCGATAAAAAGAGCGTCGCCGTCGTCCCCGGCACCGCCTTCGGTGCCGCCGGCGAAGGCTTCGTCCGCTGCTGCTACGCCACCGCCCCCGACCTCATCGTCAAAGCCATGGACCTCATGGAAGAGTTCGTCAACGAAGTGCGCTCCGCCGGAAAATAAGCCCGCCTAACCAACGATATTATTTGAGACCCCTGGTTCACCCGTGAGCCAGGGGTTTTATTTAAATCTGTAGACCTCTTGCCAGTCACGTATCCTCAGACTCAAAGTCCAAACGGGCCACCTGCCAAGCCTCCCAAGCTTGATGCGGATCAATGTCAAGATAGCCACGACCTTCATCAACCGCTGGCTTTCTGCGCGGATGTGAGGACAACCCTTGGGGCCTGATCCCTGATATCCTCAACATCTTCCTGTGCCAGTGGAGAACCCGTTGGCAGGCTCCCGATTCAGCAATGTGGCAACAAGAGAAGGGATGGGTGAGATAATCAATTCTTCAGCGTCGGGCACACATTCAGACCGGTTCCACACCCCTCCAACCTCAGAGCGGGTGGCCTGCCATCCTGGAGGTAAATCCGCGACCTCGAAAATGGAAGAATCCAACAGGCTGACACTCTCCAACGAAACGACCATTACATCATCCATTGATGCATCCGAGGTTCCTATAAATTGCCAGCTCTCATCCTCTAGATCATGGCTGACTAGCAAAATGGGCTCTGAACGAGCCATGATTTGTCGCATGGCAATGACCGCGCTGTCGCGAGGCTGCTCGAAGGGCCACGAATCTAAATCATTTTCTCTTTGCATAAGCACTCTATTCAAGAACCAACCATGCCCACGATCAGCAGCCCTAAGGCGGGTTCAACGGTTAAATTTGAGTAACCATTGGGGGGAATGGGTAAAGAATGATTCTGATCATCAAGCCCAAAGGGCTTACGTCATTTAGCCCAGGGTTCGTAGAACCCTGGGTAACGTGCCACCCCATACCCATCCCCGATCAACCCCAAAGGGGTTGCGTCGCTTATACGTGGCTCCACTGGACACTCAACTTGCGGAGATACCGACGGAACCTCGTTGAGGTTCGCCTGGACCATCGTCTGGTCGCCTCGTTTCCCAGGGTTGTGCCAACCCTTGTATGTTCAATTCCGTTTCGTTCATCGCCATGCTTTGCATTGTTATGGACAGCCGGTTTGGCTCGGGCGGGCGGCCGCCCGCCCGAGCCAAGCAGGGGGTCGGCCGTGCAACCCTTGAACCGTCTTAACAACGAGTTCGCAGCCCAGCTTGGCCACCTCCTGCTTCATCGGTCAGAGATCGAACAGTTGCCTGAACCTCAGCGGCGTTTCCACGCCTCCGGGAGTTCGTATTCACAAGGTTGATCCTCTCCCTTACCAACCCTCCCATCCTAGCTCATGTCCCCTACTCCTGTCTACCTCGGCGTCGATATCGCCAAAGACTCCCTGGATGTTCATTTCCTCGGCCAGTCTCACTCCCTGGCCAACACCACCGCTGGCATTTCCAGGCTCATCAAGATGCTTTCCAAACATCCGGATCCCGGCTGCCTCCACATCATCTGCGAGGCCACTGGCGGTTATGAACGAGCCCTCTGCACGGCCCTTCACCACAACAAGACCACCCTCAGCGTGGTCAACCC
>NZ_SOCA01000013.1 GCF_004364345.1 Prosthecobacter fusiformis
TTGAGCAGCCAGATGACTTCGAGGTTGCGGTGAGTCAGGCGTTCCAGTTCGCGGCTGGAACGCACGCGGTTGAGGTAGCCGTAGAGGTAAAGCTTGAGCAGGTCTCCCGGTGCATAGCCTGGCCGACCGGTGGCCGCCGCCTCCACAGGAAGCTTCGCCTGCCGGAAGTCCAGTTCATCAACGAAGGCGTCGATGAAGCGCACGGGGTTGTCTTCGCTGAGGTAGTCCTCAAGGCTTTGCGGCAGCATCCAGGCCTGACTGCGGTCATCTCCTTGAAGGTAGCTCATGACAACTGTTGCCCCATCAAAAATGCCCCTTCAAGGGTTTTGACACAGTCTCTGGCGCGAGCAGCCACAGGGAACCCCACTCGCTGGCGCGAGCAACCACACCGAAAAAAAAATCAGCCCGGATCTGGTGGATCCGGGCTGAGTCCCCTGCCCCATGAGGGAGCAGGCGTGAGCGATTTAAATCAACGACGACGGCGGAAGAAGAGGCCGAACAATCCGAAGAACAGGAGGAACATGCGGCTCGGCTCTGGGATGACGAAGACAATGCCGTGGGAGCTGAAGTAACTCGTATTCCAGCTCCGGCCGACGCCGAGGTCAGGCAGATTCAGGAAACCGTGCGTTCCGGCCAGGGTACCGGCGGCACCACTGTCATCAATGGAAGCCCAGTCCACCAGGTGGAAGACGGCACCATAGTCTGGCACGTAGCCATTCAGGAAATCGCCCGAGATGGTGAGGGTGGCGTTGATGGTCTGCACCCCAGTACCAGTGATGTTGATCTGGTCATGCTTGGTGGTGGAGTCGTAGCTGTCAGTCCAGTCTGAGGGAATGACAAAAGTGCCAGGATTGGCCTGATAGGCGGCGACAGCATCCGTATCGATGACCGTTGCGCCACCGATCTGGAAGAACAGCTCGGAACCGGTGTTGGCCGTGAGCGTGCCCACCGTCAGCTGGCCGATGGTGCTGACGCCCAGGGCATCCATGGAGCCTGGAGTGATGCGCCCCGTGGTGGTGACACCGCCAGAGATCCGTCCCGTGCCGCCCAGGAAGGCCCCGGCAGACACGGTGACATTGCCTGAGCCGGTGGCGGAGGCGAAGCTGCTGGGGTTATTGGCCAGGAGACCTCCTGCACTGACTGCGGTATTGCCAGTGTAGAAATTGTCCGAAGTCAAAACCAGCAACCCAGAGCCGGTTTTTGACAGACTGCCTACAGCACTTCCATTGGTGATCTGGTTGTTGATCACCACTTTCGCACCCGTGCCGACTGCAAGCCCTAGGGTGCGTACCGTGGTGGAGGCATTGGCGATGGAGAGTATATCACCATCAAAGGTGGTCACCCCGGTGTTCGTCACGGTCAGCGTGCGGCTGCCGGTGGACTGATTGAAGTTACCGGTGAAGAGCAAGTCTGCCGATCCTGTAATGGTGGCGCTGCCAGTGAATTCAAGATTGCCCAAGACTGTATCGAAGCTGCCGATGTTCAAAATGCCTCCCGCAAGGGTGAGATCCGTGCCGGATGGCAGAGCATTGGCCACACCGTAGGTCAGGGTACCGGCGGTGATGGAGGCTGGCCCAGTGAAATCCCCTGCAGCATTGAGGGTCAAAGTACCGTTGCCCAGCTTGGACAGTCCGCCAGCCCCCCCACTGCCAAAAGCATTGGCAAAGGTGACGTTGTTACCATTGGTATCAAAAACACCACCGCCAAGGCCCAGCATCATGTCACGGACTGTCGGGTCAAAGGTGGAGCCTGTGGCCCAGCGCAGACCGCCGCTGAAGAAGTTCAGCCCGCCGCTGCCCAGACGGTCCAGTGCAGAGACTTCAATGAAGCCTTGGTTGAACCAGGTGCCGCCGGTATAGGTGCTGGCATTGGAAAGTATCAGCAAGCCAGCACCCGACTTGGTCAGGGAAGCATTACTGGTGGTGAGGGAGGGCGTCACCGTCAGGCTGCTGGTGGCATTGGTGACATACATGATGTATTCATCCGTGGCAGTGCGCAGCTCGGAGAAGCCGTTCAAGGTCATGCCATTGGCAGCAGTGGTGGTGGCAGCCAGCAAGGCACCGCTGCTGAGGGTGAGCACATCCGCCGCTCCACCGGTGACGGTGACTGCAGCCGTGCTGGAATCCAGCACCAGGGAATTGATGGTCTTGCTGCCGCCAGTCAGTGCAGCCAGCGTGCTGGCGGAGAACCGGACGTTGTTCTGCGTGGAAGCGGCGAGCGCGTTATAACCGGCTTCATTTTGAATGTATTCAGTGGTCAGCAGCGGACGCAGACTGGAACTGCCCGTATCATAGGTGACAAAACTGTTCCCCAGGGCCGTGGAGCTGCTGGCATCCCCAACCATGTAGGGGTAAATGCTGCGGTCCGTGCCACCTGCACCGGTGCCGCCGATGGCACCGGAGGGAAGTGTGCCGAAGGTGACGAGACCGCGCCTGCCGGATGCGGCACCAAGGCTTAAACCGCGCACGAGCACCGTGGCCTTGTTGTTGCGGACGAGGTCTGCGGCCGTGAGGCGTGCCGCAGTATTCGCGGCCGCATTATTCGCCTCCACCATGATGACGTTATGCCCGGCCCCGAGGACGAGGCTGCCGATGGTTTCGTTACGGATTTCTCCCTCATCATTGTCATTGCGAATACGCAGCCCGTTGCTACCAGCCGTATAGTTCAGGGTCACGCTGGCAGAATTGCCGATGCGGTCGGTGTCATTGTCACCCTCCTGGTCACTGAGCACGGTGCCCGCACCATTGATGGTGAAGCTGGCGGCATTGACCAGGATGCCAGATGTGGAATCCAGGTGCAGAAGCCCCTGGTTAACGATGACGTTACCCGTAAACAAAGTGCTGTTCCCTTCCATCTCCTGGGTGTTAGCTCCATTTTTAATGAAGGTGCCTGAGCCTTCCAGAGTGCCTGTAAAGACGGGCGTGGTACCTGAGTTGTTCAGCAGCGTCAGAGTACCCGTGCCGATGTTCACCCGGCCGCCGTCCGCACCGCCGCCAGCCAAACCGGCGATGGTTTCAGAACTGTTATTGAGATCCAGCAACGCCCCTGTCCGGTTGCGCAGGGTGACGATGGAGCGGTCACCAATGGCCTTGCCGCCAGAGATGCTGAGGACACCCTCATTGATCGTCGTCTGCCCCGTGTATAAATTGTCCCCATTCAGGATCATGGTGCCCGCACCGCTCTTGGTCAGAGCCAGGTTGCCATTTACAAGAGAGGCGAGGGTGAAGCCATTGCTGCTGTGCTGGTGCACGATCAGTTCTGTCAGGATGGTGGAGTCAGTCACCGGCAGGCCACTGCTGATGACACCGCCGGAGATGCTGGCGCTGGCGGCACCTTCTGCAATGAGGATGCCCCCGCTGGTAAGGGTGAGATTGGCATCACTACCCAGGACCAGATTCGAAGCGTTGGCCGAATTGAAGACTAGGCTGTTGATGCTGCCAGTTTCGACGATTCCGGTATAACCGGAAGCATCGCTGACATTGTCTCCGGCCAGCCAGGTGCTGACGTCATCCTTCAGCACGGTGGTCGCGGCCACAATGTTACCGTTGACATCCACGGAGGCAAAAGCTCTGCGGCTGTATGAAGCCCAGCCCCCCAGGGAGGTAAAGCCGTCCGGGTTCTCGGAGGTCGTCACGAAAATGGCATTGGCCGAAGAGGCCTCAAAGCTCATCGTGGTGCCCAGCACCAGACGCGTGACCGCTCCCATGTCGAAGGTCAGCTGCTGGCTGCCAACGTTGTTGATCTGAATGGAGGCTGCCCCGGCGGTTGACCCCAGGGTGACACCATTCACCGTTTCCGTAAAGGACAGGGTCTCATGACCGTCCATGATCAGGGTGCCGCCATTGAACGTCAGCAGTCCACTGCCGATCTTCTGCGTATTGCTGTCCGTATAGTCCAGGCGCAGGAGCCCGTTGGTAAGGGTGGTGGTGCCGCTAAGGCCAGTGTTGTTGCTTTTCAGGATCACTTCACCCGCGCCGTTTTTAACGGTGTTGGCCGTGCCGGTGAGGTTGATGCCTTCGATCGTGCCGCGATACAGATTGAGGCTGGTATTCACCGTGATGGTACCGCCATTGCCGGTGATGAGGCCTTCCAGGCCGGCCCCAGTCTGGCCCAAGTCCACACGCGGGACCGTAATGTTAAACGTGTTCATGTTCAGGATGCCTGCGACACCGGCAGTTTCATAACCGATCAGCAGGCCATCGATGCCCTGCGCGGTGCTGGTGACATCATCGGTCAGGAAGTTCACCTGGCCACCGTTGCGGGCGTAGATGTAATTGCTGCTGCCGGAAGTGAATGAAAGGCTGCCCGTGGTGCCCAGATTCAGCACAGAGCCGGTGTTGGTCACACGCAGGTCATCCGCCAGTGTGCTGAGCGCACCGCTGAGGGTCCAGGTGCCGGAATTCACATCCACGTCCGCCGAGGTTCCTGTCTGGGTGATGCCGCCCGAGATGACGCCGGAGCTGGTGGCATTACCCGTGAGGTTCAGCGCAAAAGCGGCAGTGCCGTTGATCGCTCCGCTGTAGGTGATGACGGCATCATTCGTCCCGAAGCTGCTCATGCTGGAAGTACCCGTAAAGGAGATGGGACGGTTTGTGGACTGGCTGGCGGCTCCGATGAACTGGAGATTGCCCCCGCTCAAAGTGATGGTGCCCTGTCCCAGGTTGCTGGCGGCTCCGCTCACATCCGTGACAGTGCTGAACTGCAAGATGCCAGTAGTCACTCTGACATTGCTGAAAGTATTCGCCCCGGAAAGCTCCAGTATGCCGTTGCCAGTTTTTGTCAGGCTGCCATTGCTGATCACGCCGGAGATCACGGCCTTATCTGTCGTGGCGGTGGTGTTGTCCGTCACAGTGACCGTGCGGGTGCCGCCATTGAGATCAATGTTGTTCTGGAAATTCACCACGTCATTGGCCGTGAGGGAGCCAAAGATGAGCGGTGCACCGTCACTGACAAAATATTGCGTGCTGCCCCAGACCAGGGTGCTGGGCGGCAGGTCTGGCACGCCGTCCGTGTTTGTGCCGCCGATGTTGACGTACAAGGTGTCGCCCTGTGCGGCGAAACCGCCCCCAGCCGTACCTGCGGCCCACTGCACCTGATTGTTCCCTGTACCGAGGCTGCGGGTGAAATCACCAGAGCCCTCAAAGACCCCGCCATTGAGGATCAAATTACCCGTTGTGTCCAGGCCCAGGATGGCCCCGGCATTGATCTGGTAAGTGCCGTTGAAGTTGTAATTGGTCACGCCACGGATGTCGAGCGTGCCTGTGCCAGCCTTCGTGAAGAGGCCGCTGCCGATGACGGTGTCCATCTCCCAGGACATGTCCACTTCCGCCGCAGAGCTGTTGCCGATGTTGACGGTGATGCCGGAGGTGCCCAGATCCAGCGTGCCATCTCCATCAATGATCGTGGTCAGATTGCTGCCGGTGGATGAAAAGGTGATGGCGGTCGGGGCGAGGGTGACCCCATCGCCGATGCGGATCAGTGTCGAGCCGCCAGCAGGCCCCCCACCTGTCGTCAGGGTCGTCACTGCATGCCTGGACACGGTCCCTTCCAGCAGCAGGGTGCCGTTGCTGACCGTCAGCGTTCCGGCACCCAGCGTGGCAGCACCGCTGAGTTTCAGAGTGCCTCCCAGATTGGTGCTGTTGCCCAGGGAGGTGTTTCCGGTATAGAAATTACGCTGGGTCAGTTCCAGGCTGCCATTGCCGAATTTGGCCAGGGAACTCGTGGACGGAGTGCCGTTAAGGAATGACCCGTTCAGCACGACGCTGCCGCTGTCATTGACGGCGATGTTCAGCGTGCGGCCGGAAGTTGAATCCGTAATAAGCGCGTTCCCATTGATGGTGACGTTACCGCCGCCATTGACAGTCAGGGTACGGGACGCGGCGGAAGTGGAGGTCGTGAGCATGCCGTCGAAAATCACATCCCCTTCCGCATACAGGGTGGCATTGGCCGTCAGTGTGAGACCGCCCAGGGTTGCGTCAAAGCTGCCCATGTCCAGCGTGCTCAGGTTCAGCACTACATTGGAACTCGTCGGCAGGGCATTGTCCACGCCATAGCGCAGGGTGCCACCTGTGATCGTGGTGGTGCCGCCATAGCTGGCTGCGGCATTCAATGTCAGGATGCCATTGCCTGTCTTGGTGAAACTGCCGGCCCCGCCATTACCGATGCTGTTGGCCAGCGCCAGATCATGGCCGTTGGTATCAAGGGTGGCAACACCGGAGAGGAATGCGATGCTGCGGGCGGAGAGATCATCGCCAGAATACGCGGCATCCAGCAGAAGAGTACCGTTAGCAAACAGGAGATCGCCACCATTACCGCCGATGTTGTCCAGATCCGAAATCTGTAGCACACCTTCATTGATAGCAACACTGTCCAGGCCCAAGTTGCTGGCCGTCAGGATCAGAGTGCCAGGACCAGATTTGGTAAGGTTTGCCCCGGTCGTGGTGAGCGCGGAGTCAATGGAGGCGGAAGAGCCCATCACGTGGAAAACGTATTCACCCGCCGTCGGACTGACATTGATGCCTGTGAATCCGCTCAGCGTTGAGGAGCCTGTGCCGCTGAAAAGGAAACCGCCGCTCTCCACTGTGAGGGGGCCGGTGCCGTCACCCGTCAGATCCACGATGCCGGTGCCTGTTGATATAAGCAACGCACGCAGAGCCTTGTTACCGGCAGCGGCGGTGGTGCTGGCACTGACCAGCACGTTTTGAGTATTCGTCACCGCATCCCAAGTCACCGCATTCGTCACGTTGAGGTATTCGGTGCTGAGATTCAAAGGCCGCCAGGTTGCATTGGCCCCACCGGTGGTCGTGAGGAAGCTGTCTGCCGCTACCGTCCCCCCCGCAGATGAGCCGATGGCCCACGGAATGACCGGCAGGCTGGTGGTGGTGCCAGTGCCATAGCCGGTGAAGGCGGCCGCAGACTGGAACTGGCCGCGCCTGCCTGTGGTGTTTTGAGTGCCCAGACCACGCAAGACCATGGTAGCTTGGTTTTGACGCACAATGGAGGACGCACGCAGGACGGAAAGGGCGGCAGCGTCAGAGCTTGTAGCATCCACACGCACGGAACTCACACCGGAGCCAAAGGTTACCACGCCAATCTGTTCAATGTGGTCATCCGCCTGGTCATGACGGTAGAAAAGGGAATCCGTGGTGGAACCACCGCTGTTGAGGAAGAACGGCACATCATTGGCCACACGTCCAGGTGTGCCCGTATTCACCGTGATACCGTGGTGCTCAATAAAGAAGCTGCCTCCATCGCTGACGTTCACCGTTGTGCCGGATGGCACCTGGGTGAGCTGGTTGTTGTTTCCATTGATATCAATGGTCAGGCGACCACCGCTGACGTTGACCACACCCTGCGGCCCCAGGTTCAAGAAACCGTCCGTGATCACCAGCGTGCTGGCACCGATGCGGGTGAGCGTGGCCGAGCCGGAGGTGGCGTTGATATTGCCATAGAAAGTCCCGCCAGCGATCTGGTTGATGGTCAGCGTCTCGCCATTGGCTATGTTGACCTGCATGTTTTTGTAGTTGGTCGAACTGCCGCCGGAGAGGGCGCCGATGGTTTCAGAATCCACCACGTCCAGGACCACACCGGTCGTCGCCTCCATAATCACCGCTGCCCGGTCACCCAGGGCATTGCCGCCTTGCAACCGCACGGTGCCGCCGGAAAGACGCAGCGTGCCGTTAGAGGTGTTGGTGGCGCTGTCCAGCACCAGGGTGCCGGAGCCCGCCTTTGTCAGCGCCAGCGTTCCGTTCATCCGGGAGGTGAGATTAAAATCAGCCGTGCCGTCATGCGTGATGATCAGCTCGTTCGTGCCGCTGCTGATGAACCCGCCGCTGATGCCTGCCGTGCCGCTCACGTTGCTGGTGATGAGGATACCACCGCTAGCGATGTTCAGCGTTTCATCCGCTCCAACAGTGACCGTGCTGCCGGAGGCGGCATCAAAACGCAGACTGTTGATGCTGAGGCTGCTGGCCAAGGTGCCGGTAAAGCCGGTGCTTTCCGTGATATCGGCCCCGGCTGTCCACATGGCTACATCATTGATCACAGTGCTGTCAAATCCGGTGATCTTATCGTCGATGATAGTGGCAAAAACAGCACTGCCATTGCCTAACTGGTAAGTGGCCCAGCCGCCCAGGATATCCCCTGCCCCGTTCTCGGCCGTGGTGACCAGACTCCCCAAAGTGGTGGAGGGATTGAAACGTAGGGTGGCACCCAGATTCCGCGTGATGCTGCCCACCTGCAGGGTGGCCGCCGCACCGGCGGTATTGATGCGCACGACGGCAGGCGCGGGATCTGTGGAAGAACCCAGGGTGAGGTTTCCTGCATTCGTTGTCACCGCCGTGCTGGCATGGCCGTCGATCTGGAGGGTGCCACCATTCATGGTTAGGCCCGCCGCGCTGATCTTGGCACCCGTGTTGTCGGTGTAGTCCAGCACCAGGATGCCGTTATTGATTGTGGAAATGCCAGCACCGGTCACGGTGTTATCGCCGGAGAGCGTGACCGTATTGACCGAGTTCTTGGTCAGCGTGCTGCCGCTGCCAAAGGTGATGTCTCCTGAAATGCTGCCATTGTTGAGCACCAGACTGCCACCCTGGCTCAGCGAGCCGGTGATGCTGCCGCTGCCATAGTTTAAGCCGCCATTGTCTGCACTGATGGTCGCCCCCAGATTGGTCGTGCCGCTGATGGCGATATCCACTTCCACGACACCATTGCGTATGCTCATGGTCGTGGCACCAAATGACCCGCCCCCCACACTGTCAATGATGCTGCCGGAAAGATCCGGAGAGGACACATTGTTTGCAGCTGTACGGCCGATCAGGATTTCTGTCACCGTGGAGCCTGTAGTTCCATGGATGTCCAGGATACCGCCGCTGGCTGTCTCTGTGGAAATGTTAAAATCATCCACATCGGTGGTTAGCGCACCATTCACCGTCAGCGTGAGGAGGGCATCCCGGATGAAGAGATCATCGCCTGTGAAGGCATTGGCCACATTGAAGATCAGTTCACCGCTGGTGATGACCAGATTGTCCACAATGGTCGTAGCACTATCCATCCTCCAGGTGCCGGTGCCGTTCTTGTTCAGGTCTCCCGTGTTGCTGGTCTGCACGAACTCACCGGCGAAAATGCCGTAGCCTGTACCTTCCAGATTCAGACTGTTGACCCCCGGATTAAACACACCCGTGTAGGTGATGGTGGCCCCGCCCGTGCCGGAGGCATCCAGAATGCCGGTGGTTGTGAAAGTAATGCCCCGGTCCGTTTCCTGGTCCGCACCGCCGATGAACTGCAAGCGCCCACCGCTGAGAGTAATGCCATTGGTGCCCTGGCCCAAGTTGCTCGGGCCGCCGCCATTGTCACTGACGGTGCTGAATTGAAGAGTACCAGCCGAGACGGTGATGGCCCCTTCAAAGGTATTGTCCCCGGCCAGTTCCAAAGCGCCGTTGCCCGTTTTGGTAATGCCGCCGTTGCTGAGCACCCCGGAGATCACAGCTTTGTCCGCCGTGGAGGAGGTATTGTCCGCCACACTGAAGGTGCGCTCGGCACCGGCTAGATTGATGTCATTGGTGAAGGTCACCACATCGTTGGCCGTCACGGAGCCAAAGATCAAAGGGGCCCCGCTCTGAACAAAAAATTGTTCACCCCAGGTCAGGGAAAGCGGTGTCGCCACCCCGCCCAGCGTCACGGTCAAGGGACCACCCGCAGCAGCAAACCCGCCGCCCGCCGTGGTCGTGGTCCACTGCACTTGATTATCCCCGGCTCCAAGGCTGCGGGTGAAGGTGCCGCTGCTCTGATACACACCACCATTGAGCAATAGATTGTTATCCAGTGCGCCCAATCCCATGATCGCGCCCGCACTCACCGTGAAGGTGCCGTCAAAATCGTTGTTGGCGATGCCGCTGAGATCCAGGGTGCCATTGCCCGTTTTTGTAAACACACCGCTGCCGATGAGGTTATCTATGCTCCAGATCATGTCCGCATCCAAAGCCGCATTGTCAGCGACACTGACGGTGATGCCACTGGTGCCCAGATCCAGCGTGCCATCTCCCGTGATGGTGGCGGCCAGGGTGGTGGTGCCGCTGTAGGTGATGGCGGTGGCCTTCAGGGTGCGGCCTGCACCCACATCAATCAGCGCCGAGGTGCCCGCTGAGTTACCCATGGTCAGGGTAGCCACGGACTGATCCGCGCCTTCAATGAACAGGCTGCCCGCAGTCACCGTCAGGTTGCCCGTGCTCAGCTTGCCTGCGCCCGTCAGCCGCAGGGTACCATTGTTGTTGTTCAGCGTCGTTGTGCCGGTATAAGTATTGGCAGCAGTCAAAGTCAGCGTGCCGCTACCGGAATAGGCGAGTGCACTCGCACCTGAGCTCAGGCCATTGGTAACGAGACCTGAAATGAGCACATCCCCTGTGCCGTTGAGGGTCAGCGTGCGGGCCGTCGTAGTCGTACTTTCAGAAAGGCGCACTTCCCCAGCCAGCACCACTCCCTCCCCGGTGGTATTCACCGTCAGCGTGCGGCTGGCTGCGCTGTTCAGCCACATGCCGTTGAAGGTGATCTTGTCATCCCCGGCGATGATGAAAGTGCCGCCATGGGTCACGTTATTGGCGATGGTGCGGTCGGTGCCGTTGGAAAACAGAGTGCCTGTGGTCAGCAATGCAGTGCCCGTTCCAAAGGCGCTGTCCGTCCCCAGGATCACCTTGGCAGCGGCATTGCTGATGGTGGTATTGCCTGAGTGCGTATTTACGCCGTTGAGCGTCAACGTGCCTGTGCCTGTATAGCTGAAGGCGCTGTTGCCGGTTCCGGTGCCGTTGGAAATAACGCCTGAAATGAGCACATCCCCCGTTCCGTTGAGCGTCAGCGTGCGCGCCGTCGTCCCCGTACTTTCAGAAAGACGCACCTCGCCAGCCAGCTCCACGCCGCCAGTGGTATTTACCGTGAGGGTGCGGTTGCCGCCACTGTTCAGCCACATGCCATTGAAGGTGAACTTATCCTCCCCGTCGATGGCGAAAGTGCCACCGTGGGTCACGTTATTGGCGATGGTGCGGTCGGTACCGTTGGAAAACAGAGTGCCTGTGGTCAGTATGGCATTTCCCGTCCCAAATGCGCTATCCGTACCCAGGATCACCTTCGCCGCTGCATTGCTGATGGTCGTGGGGCCGGAGTGGCTGTTGTTACCATTCAGTTCCAACGTGCCAGTCCCAGAATAAGTGATGTTGGAGGCGCGGACCGTGGAGCTGGGATTGTCCGTGATGTTGGCATTGACGATAGTATAACCGGAACCGTTGAAGGTCATCGTGCGGGCGGACCCACTGTCATTGTTGCGCATGACTGGAGCGTCAAGCGTCAGCTTTTCACCCTCAATCAGGTTGTTGGTAATGGTGGAACTGCCGCTGCTGCTGCCAAAAAGGATGGACGTTGTCGCATCAATACTGATGGAATGCTCACCGATAAAGGATGCCACCGTATTCCCGGCCACGGTGAAGATGGCAGTGTTTGTCAGCATCCGGTCACCGCCTTGGGCGAAAAGATAACTGTTGGAAACCGTCAGGTTTCCAGAGCCCATCGCATTGTCATGGCCGATCCCCAAAGCACCTGCGCTGACGCTGACCGTGCCGGTCATTCCGATGTTGTTCCCAGACAGGATCCAGGTCCCGCCGCCTGTCTTGGTGACGGCTAAAGGACCGTCGAAATTGGCCAGGTTGCTACTAATCTCATTGGCATCCGTGTTCTGGCCCTGCAACGTCAGCGTCTTGGTGCGTGCGGCGATGTAGTTGCCCGAGTTCACCACATTACGGAGGATGAGTGCCCCCGTACCACTGGACTCGATGGTGGTCCCACCAGGACTGGTCGTGCTGGAGGCCGTGCCAGCCATGTTAATCAACCGGTCCGAAGTCTCTCCGCTGCCGACATAAATGAGTGTGCCTGCGGTAGTGCCACTGCCAATGCTCAGCGCCCCAGTGCCTGCCCCCAGGCTGCTGGAGGCCATCCCACTACCACCGACAGAGGTGACGACCAGGGCACCTGCGCTGATGGAGGTATTGCCCTCATAGGTATTCGCCCCCAGCAATTGCAGGCGCCCGTTGCCGGACTTGGTGATGCCGCTGGTCCCAGTGCCACTGATGTCGCCAGACAGGGTGGCGAAGTCAAAGGCGGTGCTGGTGTTGTCGCTGACGGAGATCGTTCGAACGGCACCATTGAGATTGATGTTATTCACCATTTCAACATCGAAAAGAGCGGTGGTGGAGCTAAGGACCAAGCTGCCGGAGGTCATGAAACCGCCGCTGCCCCAGGTCAAGTCCGTCGGGCTGGCTGTGCCGCCAATGGCCACCAAGAGCCGGTCCGTGGAGGCAGCAAATCCGCCCCCTGCACTCCAATGCACACTCCCAGCGGTGGCTGAAGAAGCCAGCGCGCGGTCAAAAGTACCGTGAGTCTCCAGCACGCCCCCGCCTAAAACAAGGGCGCTAGTGGTTGGCAGGCTGCCCCCATCAATAGCGCGCAACGCACCACCGCTGATGGTCGTGGAGCCGCTGTAACTGTTGGACTGGTTACCCAAAATCCAAAGGCCCGCATCCGCCTTGGTCACACTGGTAGCTGCACCACCGTTAGTATTATTGATGATCCGTAGATCAAACTGGTTATCACCAATGGATGCCCCGCCCAGAGTCAGGAGCTGAGCGGCCGTGATGCCTGTGCCAAAGGTCAGGGCCGAGGTGCTGTTCCAGATCAGGGTGGCATTATTTTGGCCGTTGGATTGAATGCGCGCACCGGTACCTCCCAGGGTGAATTCACGGTCGATGCTGATAGATTCCAGTCCCGTGTAGCTAAGCCCGCCCGTGGAGCCAGTAAAGATCAGGCTCTGCGCGTTGTTATCGGCATCACCCATGCCGATACCACTGGCCTCTCCAATATCCGCCAAGTATGCCACGGAGACTACCCCGGTGGAGGCGATGGTGGTGCTGCCGGTATAAGTATTCAGCCCGCTCCACGTCTGAGATCCAGACCCCGTTTTGAATACGGAAATTTTGCCCGCGCCGTCCTCAATCAAGCCCGTAAAATTACCAATGCCATTGCCATTCCCTACTGTCAGGATCGCCGTGGTGGTGGCAGCGGAGTTCGTGACCGTACCCGCCCCGTTAAAGATGCCGATGGCTGTACCGGAATTGACTCCATTGAGATCCAGGGTTGCTCCCTGGCGGATATTCAATGCCGCACTGGCTCCGCTAATGCGGCTGCTGCTGCCCGAAAGCTGGAGAGTCCCTTCATTGATGTGTGTGTCACCTGTCTGGGCATTGACTGCGCTCAGGACCAGAGTACCCAGGCCGTTTTTCGTCAGGCCACCGCTCGTACCACTGGTCAGGATGGAAGCGATGGTCAATTTGTCCACTTCCCCATCCACCCGCACCACCAGGGCACCTGCACCACCGGTGGTGATGCCTGTGCCACCCGTGATGGTGGAGTTGCCGCCCGTGGCCAGGATGCCCCCGGCTGTGTTTGCTCCGCCAACATTTATCGTGAGGGTCTGGGAGGCATTCAAAGTCAGCGTGTGGGCTCCATTGATACGCAGCGTGCTGATCGTAACGGCATCCGCATTGAAGCTGCCGGTGATCTCGTTGTTCACGCCTGTGGTCAGAGCGGTGGCGGATGTCACAAAGTTTGCATCCGTCCCATAAACTGGCGCACGCAGCACGCCGCCATCCGAATACGCGAAGTGGGAGCTATCGAAGTAAACGTTAGGACTCACCAGCCCGGTAGCCACGCCCGTCAATGTCACTTTATTCGAAGCATCTGAACCGACAATATTCAGTCCATAGCCGGCGCCGTTAGTGGCCCCGGCATAGGAGGAGAAGACCAGGGAAGCCGTGCCGCCAGCACCCGGCGTCAGCAGGATCGTACCAGCTCCGGCAGTCGGCGTCAGCGCGCCCAGGGTCTCGATGTTGTTCTGAGCATCCCGGCCCACAAACTCCAGCGTGCCGCCAGCGGCCTGGGTCAGCGTATCCACATTGAAAAGAATGGCGGAGGCATCCTGAATGATGGTGGATGATGCCGCATTTGCCCGCACCTTCAGCACACCATCGGTGATCGTCGTCGTACCCGTATAGGTATTCGTTCCAGACAAATTCCAGGTACCCACGCCCGACTTTTGGAGGGAAGTGGTAAAACCGGTGGAATTCGGGATAGCCCCACGGATTTCGTTATCCAGCTTATTGGTCCCGCCCAAAGTCAGGATCTTGTTGCCCAAACCGGTAGCGGTGAAATTTGAAGTGAAGATGAGTGCCGAAGGTGCGGTGCCCGCCTGGTCGGCATTGAGGGTGACAGCGGCCGAGGTGCCATTTAAGTTGATGGTGCGTGTGGTCGTCTCCCCTGCTCCGGTGCCAGGTTGGCCCAGGTAGGTCAGGATCCCAGCCGTGGTGGTGGTGCTGCCTATATTTACCGCTGCGGTGCTAGAGCCAGGATTTGCCCCCAGGGAGCCAAAGCCGGAGATGAGCAAGGCACCGCCACTGGTGTTGGTGGCACCCGTATAGTTTGAATTCCCCAGGATGGTCAGCGTGCCAGTGCCGCCCTTGGTCAAGACATGCGCCCCACCCGTAGCGAGGATCCCCCCGGTGACGATGGTATTCCCCGTTCCGGTGAGCGTCAGCACGCGGGCGGTGCTGTCACTGTTCTTCCAAAGGTTCGCATCCAGCGTAGCCAAACGGGCATTATTGGTCAGTGTGGTCTGATTCCCACCACCTCCGCCCATCTCACCATCCAGACCCGTTAAATGCACGGTATAACCGTTGCGCCCGCCTAGGGTCAGGTTGCGGTTGCTGCCGCCAAAGGAAAAATTACCCATGTCCACTTCCACATTCAGGCCGCTGCCATTGATAGCCCGGTCCACAAACACAGTGCTGCTACTGCCTGCAAGCTGGATGTTTTTATTCTGAAAATCAGGAGCATCGGAACGGATTTCAAAGATGCCTCCGTTGAGGCCGATGGAGGCGACCGCCGTGCTGGTGCCAATGACGGCTGAGGATGAAACGCGCAGGGAACCAGTATCCACCCGGACCGTGCCGGTGAAGTCGTTATTTACATTCGTCAGCGTCATCCCGCCGATACCCGTTTTGGTGATACCCCCTATTCCTGTCACCAATCCGTCCACCATGATGTTACCCGCCCCCTGAGTGGTCAAACTGCGTGTGGTCCCCTGGCTGATGGTGAGGGTGCCGGAGATCTGAAGATTGCCAAAATTGGAGGCAATACGCGTATCCTGCCCCCCTGAAGCACTCGTCTGGATATCACCCGTCAGGTGTACATTGCCTACCGTCGTCAAAGCCGAACCAAAATTGTTTGAGCCGCCGCCGCTGATGTTCAGATCCCGCTCAAATTCGAGGGTGGAATCCCACCCGCTGAGCAGCAGAAGATTTCCCCCCCCATTGCCCACGGACGTATTGCCTGTGATGATTACGGCATCCGTAGAGGCTCCCAACTGGGCCTCGTCGCTGATGATCAGGGTGCCATTGCTGACGGTGGTCACTCCTGTATAGTTATTGCTGGCATTCGTCAGCCAAAGGGTCCCCCGTCCTGCTTTATTGAACCCTGCCGTCCCGGTGAGTAAACTGTCCACAGACACCGTATCCAGGAAATTCACATCCATGAGCCCACTGCCCAGCTCCACACTGCCCCCCGAGAGCAGGTAGCTGTCATTGAAGGTGATCTGGTTGGCCAGGCTGCCGTTCGCCAGCACAATAATCTCCGGATTAAGCAGCGGAGCTGTATTTGGAATCGGTGAAACAAAGAACACATCATCCACCAAAGTGGGTGCCACCAGCGTGTCCCAATTGCTGCCATCAGCCCAGTTGTTGTTATCATCGCTTCCCGCCGTCCAGGTCGTCGGTGCCGCAAACGGATGCGTCAGGGCGAGGAGGTGAAAACACATCATGCTCGCGGTCACTGTGACTCGAAACAGGGGACGTTTAAGGTGGCTCATGGGTGGGGGTTGGGGGTCGGGGAAGACACCGAATCCTCCAATTCGTAGGTGAATCGGAATTTTCGTGAATTTCCCCGGCTTTTAACGAGATCCTGGAGCGAGGTTCGAGATTAAATTTCGTTCCAAAAAAAGAGCGGTTTCAGCATGCTAAACCTTATTCTTATGCAGATACAAAGTATTGACACCTCCCCGCGACGCCTGCCCCAAAGGCTCTGTGCCGAATGCCCAGCCCCTGCTTTCCGAGACCTAAAGAACCGACCTTTTGCCAATTCCTGCCCAGGTGATTCTAGCCCCGCAAGGCAATACACAATCACTTGAACCCCATGCCTAAAGCTCCCCTTCCCGCATCGTCTTGAAGATTCCACAGACCTCCAGGCATGTTACAGGATCTTTCAAAAAATCTGCTTCCCTCACCTCAAAACAAAGAAACACCTTATTTATGATATGCCTCAACTTTATCCATTTCAGGCCGGAAAGCAGCCTCAAGCCACCATCATTTACCTAAAATAAGCATGCGCAAAACCATCATTTAAAGATTTATTCCCCCATTTCCAAAGGCATGCTTTGCAGGGCAAAAAGAAACGGCCACCCCAAGAAAGCCATCACCCTAGACCCAGAAAAGGGAATCTACAGTCCCCCTTTTCCCCTGCCCCATAGCAGCTCAAGCCCCGGACCTATCGCCCGTCATCCCGGTGCCATACCCCGCCTAAAAAAAGGGGGAGCCGTGAAGCTCCCCCTTTTGAATGCAGAACCAGCGCCGGATACGATTAACGACGGCGGCGGCGGAAGAACAGACCCATGAGACCGAAGAACAGCAGCATCATGCGGCTTGGCTCAGGCGTCACAAAGAGAATACCGTGCGTGGCGAAGTAGTTGGTGTTCCAGCTCAGCCCGGCAGCCAGTGCAGGGAGATTGAAAAACTCAGTTCCCACCAGGTTGTCGGAAGGATTGCTCTCATTCAGAGAAGCCCAGTCCACCAGGTGGAAGACTTCACCATCCTGCGGGCTGTAGCCGCCCGTGAAGCTGACCGTAACCGTCCCACGCACCGTCTCCACACTGGTATTTTCGATGACCAACTGGTCATGCGTACCAGCAGCCCAGGCCGTTTCAGTCCATGTCGTAGGAACCGCGAAGCCACCAGGATTCGACTGGTAAGCCTTGGTGGAGGAGAGGTCCAACACCGTATTGCCACCGATCTGGAAGAACAGAGTGGAATCCGTATTCGCCGTGAGCGTACCCACCGTCAACCGACCGATTTCGCTGACGCCCGCAGTCATCGTGCCGGGGGAAAGGATACCGCTATCAGCCACAGTCACCGCACCGCTGATGCGGCCCGTGCCACCCAGGGTGGAAAGGGAGGTCACAAAGACATCCCCCGTGCCCGTGCCGGAGCCAGTGATGTTATTCACCAGCATCGTGCCCGCCATGATCCGGGTTTCCCCAGCGTAGGTATTGGCGACCATCTGGATGAAGGTGCCCGCGCCCGTCTTCCGGACACTGCCCGTGCCAGAGATGACATTGGAGGAAGTCCAAGTCGTCGCCGCCGTGGTATCGATTTCCAGCTTGGAATTGTTCTCGATGCTGCTGGCGAAGGCCGTCGTATCCGTCAGGCGCAGCGTACCACCCGTGACCGTCGTCTGGCCAGTATAAGTAATACGGCTGCCCACCAGCGTCTGCGTTCCCGTGCCCTGCTTCTCGAACTCGAGACGCGTGGTATTGCTGCCGCCTGAACCCTTGTTGCGCATGTAGCCTCTGTAGCTGTAATCCTGGCTGCTATTGACGATGAGCTTGCCATTGGTAAGGACACCGGTCTCGGCGCTTTCCAAGTTTTCGATCACCCCTTCATTGGTCGTGCCAATGATACCTGCTAGCGTTTCCGTGAAGCCCATGAGCTTGAAGTAGGAGTTCTCACCGCTGGCACCGCGCATGGTAAGCGTGGCGGTGTTCACGATCTGCTCACTCTTGCCTAGTGCCATCACCACATCAAAATCGTTGGGGTTATTGGTCACATCACCGATCTCCAGATTGCCGTTGATAACGGCATTGGTATCACCATTTAGAACAACAGAATTTGTGCCACCACCGTTGACGCCTCCGTGGTTGAACAAATAGGTGCCCGTGAATGTGCTGCTGCCCTGGATGGTCAGCAGGCCAGTCGAAGAGGAAGACCGAGTCTCAAAGATCAGCACGTCATTGGAGCCAGCAGTGAAATCATCGACCCCGTTGGCCAGCGTCGTGCCCGTGGTCACCTGGGAGACATCAACCACACCGCCACCCGTGCCGATGTTCCAGGTCTTGGAAGAAAGGTCACCTGTAAAGCCTCCAGTAACACGGATACCACCGCCATGGAAGTAGAGCGTCCCTGTTCCGAGCTTGTTGAGGTTATCCACCGACACCAGGCCCTGGTTCAGGTAAACATCGGTGAACGCATTGGATGCACTCCCCAGAGTGAGGATTCCGGCGCCAGACTTCACCAGAGGCACTACAGAGAGCAGCGGCGAATTGATGGTGAGGTTGTGCGCAGCAGCACCCGTGACATAAATATTGTAGTCACGTCCGCCGCCAGTGGTAATACCACCGGTGGCGAATGCCGACAGTGTGTGGCCAGCGGGCGTTGTCCCAGTGGTCGTGGACAAGATGGCTCCCGAGGTAATCTCGATGCTGTTTGTCGGACCCGTGATAGCAGCGGCACTATTGCTGCTGCCAGCATCAATGACCAGGGAATTGATGGCTGAGGCCGTGCCGGTCAAAGCAACAGTAGCCGTCAAACGGACGTTGTTCGTCGAAGGTGTGGCTGCTGTGAGAGCATCAAATTCGGTGGCCGTGTTATACTCCGTGGAAAGCAGAGGGCGAAGGTTTTTAGTGGCCGCATCATAGGTCACAAAAGAATTGCCCCATGTAGTGCTGTTGGCCATAGTACCAATAATCCACGGCACGATGGCGATGTTGACCTGACCAGCAGTGCCTGTCCCGCCAACAGTAGCGATGGCAGCATCGGAACGAATCAGACCTTTGCGGATCGTCGTGGTGTTACCAAGGTTCAAACCACGCACCAGCAAGGTGCTGCGATTGCTGCCCTGGCTGATGCTGGCTGCCACTAATTCCGCCGAAATGGCAGAATTGTCAGTTGTCGGAGTGGCGGTGATGACGTTGGCACCATAGCCCAGGGTGATAGCACCCACGCTTTCCGAACGGGGTCCATAGCTAGAAGAGGTAGTGTGACTGTTGTCCACGATAAGCCCACTCGTGCCGCCGGTGTTATTCATCGTGATGGTACTCGTATTGCGAATACGGTCCACGTTGCTCGCCTGATCCTGGGCGCTATGCAACTCACCACCATTGAGGATATAGGCTGTGACATCATTAATCGATCCGGCAGAGCCGCTCATCGTGATGCGGCCTCCGTTGATGGTGAGCGTCCCTGAGAGGGAATTGTCACCATTGATGGTCAGTGTGGCCGTACCATTTTTCACAAGATTACTGCCAGTGCCGCTCATGACGCCCGCGAAGGTTCCTGCTGCGGTTTGATTTAGAGTCAACGTGGCAGCAGCTGCGATGACAACCGTGCTGGAGGTGCCACCACTCAGGGAACCAATGGTTTCCGAATTGGTCAGTTCAAGGCGTGCACCAGAAATGTTACGGATATTGACCGCAGAGGTATCGCTAATGGCATTGCCGCCACTGACGCGGAGGATGCCTTCGTCAATGTTGATGGTGCCTGTGACATTGGTACCGGAGAGAAGCATGGTGCCAGTGCCATTTTTGGTGAGGTTGGATCCGCCGATCAAATTGGAGGCCACGGTGAGAAGACCGGTGGAGTTTTGATGGAAGAAGAAGCCATCAGCCCCAGCCTGCAAGTTGCCACCCGTGATGGTGGTGGCATTTCCCGCAACCGTGGAGGTTAGTAATACCCCGCCAGAAGCAATGGTGAGTGTGTCAGCCACAGTCACCGTGGAGACGGCCGCCGCATTAAAGCGAAGGCTGTTGATGGTGTGGCGGATTGTATCCGTGGTCCCGGTCATCGCGGCACTGCTAGTGATGTTGCCGTTGACGCCCCACGCATTGGCTGAGTTTTCCGTCGTGTAAGTAGCTGCCACGATCTGAGTGCCAGAGAGCTTCGCAAAGTCATTGGTATTAACGTTCATCCAGGCCGCGAGCATACCGTTCACATTAGTCGCAGACCCTGTATATTTGATCTGGGTCTGGGCGCTCGGCAGGTTGAAGTTCACCGTGCCGTTGGTGCGGCTGAGAGCACCGGTGATGTGCAGCACAGTGTCCTGACCACCGTTGGAGATAAGCTGGATCTCAGAAGGACCGCCAGCGCTGACCAGGTCCGTCACAGTCTGAGTGGAAGGACCCGTGGCGTTGCCGGTGAGGCGAAGGATGGCACTCGTTTCGCCACTGCTGAGGATGCCCATCGTCAGAACACCATTACCGATCTTGCTGTCCGCAAGATTATTTGTGGTGAAGTCCAGGTTCAGGATGCCTTCGCGGACAGTCGTGCTGCCAGTGCCCAGGGTGTTATTCCCGCTCACGTTCATCGTGGTGGTGTGATCCTTGATGACATTTCCGGCAGCACTGCTGAGAGCGGCCGAGATCGTACCTGTATTGAGGTTAAGGGTGGCCAAGCCGCTGAGCGTTCCGCTGCCTGTGATAAAACCAGCTTCAGTGGTGTTATCAAATCCGACCGTCAGCGTGCCGTTAGTCATGGAATTGTTAAAATTCATCACTAAGTTGCCGATTCCATTGCTGTTATCGCCCAGAATCAACTGCTCGATGGAAGCACCAATGGCATTTTCGGCATTGATCAGGATCGTAGATCCATCACGAATGAAGATGCGGTTGGTGCCGGTGCTGCCCACAATGGCATCAGCCGTCTTAAGATCAAGCGTGGGTGCTGCCGTTGTATCCACTAACAAATCTTGCGAAGTGGAGCCTGCTGCAGCCCAGGTCAGGCGACCACCGGTTTCGATAGTGAGCGTACCTGCATTGATGAGGTGATCATCAACGACGGTGACAACACTGTTGATTGTCCAGGAACCACTCCCGTTCTTCGTGAGGTCAGCTGTGCCTCCATCTGTAGTTCCAGCGACCAAGGTGATCCCGCCGCTGATGAGACCGCTGCCCGTGCCATCTAGCGTGATGCCAACTCCATTGGCACCCACTGCCCCAACAGTCGTGCTGATAGCCCCGGAAACCGTGAGGCCCGTGGTGGCGCTTGTAGACGCATTGGCCGTGAAAGTGCGTGCAGCAGCCCCCAGATTTACCGCAGCGGAAAGGGTAGCACCAAGAGGATTGTTAATCCCGTCATAAAGAACGTTACCGCCCAGGGTGATTGTGCCGGTGTTGGCACTGTCAATGACCTGGGAGGTGGAGGTGGCATCAGCTCCACTAAAAGTAATGCCATTCAAAGTAAGCGCCCGGCCATTGATATCTAAAATGGCCGTTTTCCCTGCGCTGGCATTGACGAGAACCTCCGTGCTGATGCTACCCGCAGCCCCCATCTGAAGGGTGCCCGCGTTTACGGTGGTGAGGCCGGTATAGGTATTGACGCCATTCAGGATCAGCGTCCCGTCTCCCTGCTTGGTAAAGGCCACATTGTTCTGGTTCGTTCCGGCACCGCCGATGACGCCTTGGAAAGTATCCGTGGTTGCCTGCACCACTGTCAGAGTGGAGACAGCCGCATTGCCACCAATGATCGCGTTTCCAGCCGTGGTGCTAGAAGAAAGGTTACCGATGGTGTTGTTGGAGGCACCGCTGGAGTCTCCCAGTTGCAGAGTGGCCGCAGTCGTGCCATCGCCCAGGGCGAGTGCAGTCGTTGAGGACATATGGTCATCATCCCCGCCTGCAAGGATGATTTTCCCAGCCACCAGATGAATGCCACCGCTTAGCGTAGCACGGCCATTCGGGCCGGAAAGGATGAGAGTTCCTGAGGATGTGCCGTTGCCATTAATGGTTAGCAGGCCCGTGCCGCCGAGGTTGCCGGAAATGGTCAGGATGGAGTCCATGTCCGTCAGGTTCCAAGTCTGGCTCTTTGCCAAGGAAACATTAGCGCTAATACTCACATCCGGTGCTCCGGTTAAGAGAGTCAAGCCGGAGGCTTGCGTAGCATTCCCCAGTGTCAGCGTATTCGTTCCACCGGATGAGCCGATGGAAATGTTAGTTCCACCTGAGTGGAAGATGAGTTCCCGGATGGTCAGATTAGCCCCCAGTGTCGTGGCGAAATTAGCCGCACCCGTGGCACTGAAATGGACGATGGATCCGCTGTCTGGTGGCACCAGGGCATCCGTTCCGCCTGCCTGTGTGGTAGCCCAGTTGGTAGGAAAGCCATCGCCAGATGTAAGGGAAGCGGACCAAACCCCTGTGGCGATGCCGGTGAGATCACCCTTCCACCACACGTCCGCAGCCGCTGCCTGGGCTGTCGGCGTCAGCACCCATTGCTCCCCAGGCTCCCCGAGACCAGTGAACTTTTGGGTGAGTGCATAAGTGAAGCTACCGCCGTTGAACACCACCGGGTTGATGCTGAAGCTGCCCGAGCCAAAAATGGAGTCGTCGTCCGCTCCGTTGATCAGCACATACTCCAGCCCGGCTGTAGGAGCATTGTTCACATAAATGGCTGTCGTCAGGGTGCCGGTGACCTGCATGCTCTGTCCTGTAGCCAGATTGAGCTGTGTGTTAAAACCGCCGTCCAGGGCAAAGCCGAGGGTCGCACCGTTGCCGACGGTGATGACATTTCCGGTCCCGGAGAAATCATAAATCACATTGGCGAATGAGCTGGTTCCGCGCATGGAAAATTCCGTATTGTCCGCCAGTGTGAGGCTGGTCATCGTATTCGACAAAGGCTGGACACCATCAATGAAGAGCTTGCCGCCGCTCACTGTGGTGGACCCGGTGTAGCTGCGGGCACCGTTGATCACCAGTTCACCACTGCCGCTCTTGACCAAGTTCAGGTTATTCTGATTCGTGCCGGAGCCGCCCAGGCTGCCATTGAAAGTGGTGTTGACGGATTGGTTGACCGTCAGTGTGGAGTTTGCAGCATTGCCGCCATAGATGGCATTGCCCGTACCCGTGCCGGAGGAACTGAGGGAGGTCAGCGTCTGGCTGGATGCGCCCGCAGACGTACCCAGTTGCAGGGTGGCGGATGCCGTTCCAGAACCCATAGTCAGACCCGTAGCAGCCAGCCGGTTGTTCGCGCCACCAGCGGCGATGACGGTTCCTTCCTGGAGTTCCGTATTGCCAGTGTAGGTGTTCGTGCCGTCAAAGGTCAGCGTTCCTGTCGTGGTCTTGACGAGGTTATCGCCACCATTGAATTCCGCCACGTTCTTGAGGGTACCGCCTTCGATGACAATGCTGGTCAGCTTAGCCGTCCCGCTGCCACCCAGGGTATTGTTCCCCATATCCAGCACGGTATTATTGCCGGTCAAAAGGAAATTAGCCGTGCTTGTGCCACTACCGCCCACCCTGACGATATTGCCACTGAGGGTCACGTTGCCGCCAGTGATATTCAAGTTGGCGATGGCGACAGATGTCGCCGTTGTGGTTGCGGCCATCGAGATCAGGCCACTGAGCACTGTGCCACCACCGATGTTGAAGTTACTGGTGACCGTGCCGGTGGCTCCCTTGGAGGAAAGCGTCAGGCTGCTCATATCCAGCGTCCCTTCATCAAAGCTGAAAAGATTAATTTGCGTGCCTGTGCGCGCATTCTGCGTGCCAATGGTCACTGCGCCGAACTTTAAGTCTGCATTGTGCCCAGAGACATCGAAAGTATTGTAGGAACCGACAGCAGTGGATGCGCTCCCGGTGCCCATGTTGAAGACAGCAGCTCCAGTGCCTGCCGCATTTCTGATGATAATGCTGCCATCTGTGCTGACCGAATTGAAGGCGATGGAGCCGGAGTCACGGCCTCCCGTCCCGATATTGATCGTATTGACATTGAAGGTATTCACCCCACTGCCGAGCACCACCTTGTTGACCTGCTCATTAGGAATGTTCGTGCTGCTGTTGTTAGTCGCTGAATCGCCTACAGCCAGTGTCGCCACAGTCACCGTCGTAGTGCCGTCTCCAGCAGTCGGCAGGATCAGGGTTCCAGTCTTGCCAGATACAGCCGAATTGGTGGTCGGGTTCACCCGCAGCACGCCGTTGGTCGTGTTCAGTGAAATGTTTAAAGAACTCAGACCACTCATGTCAACCAACGTCGCATTGGTGGCAGAACTGCCTACGATAAAAGAGCTGGCTGCAGCGGTATTCGTCACAACCATTTTACCACCTCCGGTAAAGTTGACTGCGGTATCGGATCCAGCCGCCGAGGAACCCAGGGCAACGTTGTTATTGATCGTCAGCGTCTTCGTAGCACCGATTTTGACCTCGCTCGCTGTTGTCGAATTCGTCAGCATGGTGAACGCACCGCCGAACGTGGCGTTAGCAGCGGTCAGGTCCAATACGCCTGGTGTCGTCACCGTATTTGCTGACCCCATGCGCAGACCGCCTAACAAATTTTGGTCCGCCCCAAAGGCAACCGTTCCGTTTTCAATGGTTGTGAAGCTTGAATAGGTATTGGTGCTGTTCAACGTGAGCGTGCCGGTACCGCTGTAGGTCAGGCCACTGGCGGCCGCACCACCATCAGTGACGACTCCGTTGACCGTGACATTGCCACTGCCATTGAGAGTCAGAGTGGCTGTCGTAGCCGCATCGGAAAGCAGAAGGTAATCACCGTCAAAGGTGACACCACCCGTGTTATTCACGGTAAGGGTGCGACTTCCACCGGCATTCACAACATCACCTTCGAAAGTCAGGGATCCGGTGCCTGTGATAACCGGATTGGCACCATTCAGAGTAAGTCCCTTCAGCGTCGTTGTATAAGAGCCAATATCCAGTGTGGCTGCGCCGAGAGTCAGGTTCGTCGCAGTAGGTAGAGCGGCAGAAACGCCATAAGCCAGGGTGCCAGCACTGATCGTCGTATCACCCAGATAATTGGCAGCCACGTTGAGAGTCAGTTTGCCTAAACCCGCTTTGGTAAAGCCGCCTTCACCACCACCACCGATGGCCTGGGTCAAAATGACATCGTTGCCATTGGTATCGAAGGTCGCTCCACCCACCCCGAAGATCGTAGTCCGGGTGGAGGCATCAAAGCTGGTGCCTGTGGCCCAGCGCAAGGCCCCTCCATAGAAATTCAGCGAGCCAGTGCCCAGGCTGCCCAGTGCCGATACCTCGATCGTGCCCTGGTTAAACCAAGTGCCGCCGCCATAAGTATTCGTCAGGTGCGTCAGCGCCAGCGTGCCTGCGCCAGATTTCACCAAGGCTGCCCCAGTGCTGCTCAGGCGGCTTTCAAGTGTCAGAACATTTGCAGCGTTCGTGCTGTAAATGATGTATTCACTCGTGGAGGTCAGCAGGTTTGCGAATCCGTTGATGCGGGTTGCATTAGCACCGGCAGAAAGCAAGGCACCGCTGCTCAGGGTCAGGTTATTGCCAGTGACACCCGTCAGTGTCAGGCTGCCAGCCGTGGAATCCATCACAAGAGAATTGATCACCTTTCCAGCCAGGGTCGTGCTCACACCTGGATCAGTGACAAAACGAACATTGCTCGTGGTGAGCCCACCCAAAGCCGCATAGCCCGCAGCATCTGTCACATACTCCGAGTTGGCTAATACGCGCAATCCAACTGCAGTATTGGTGACGAAGCTATTGCCAAGGCCTACAGAACCCGCAGTGCCATCACCAATGATGTATGGAACAATGCTCAGGGTCGTAGCCGTAGCACCGGTACCGCCCACGGAACCCGCAGGTGCTGTGCTGAACAACACCTGCCCACGGATGCCGCTGGTTGCCCCCAGTTCAGTACCGCGCACCAGCAATGTAGATTTGTTATTGCGGGTCAGCGAGGTGGATGTCAGACGGGCCGTTGTCCCCGCCGTTGAATTTTGAGGTTCTGCCGTGATGACGTTGTGACCACCACCAAGGGTGACAACACCCACTGTTTCATTGCGGGTTGCTCCAAGATCATTGGAGTTTCGCACATAAAGTCCATTTCCACCCGCCGTGTTGTTCAAAGTAATGGGCGCAGAGTTACCAATACGATTGACATCTGAATCCTGATCCTGGTCAGAATAAAGGCTGGAGCCAGGCCCATTGACCGTGAAACTCGTGGCATTGATCAAAGCACCCACAGTGCTGTCGAGGTGCAGCGTACCACCATTGACAATCACCCGTCCAGTGAACCCCGTGCTGGCACCTTCCAATTCCTGAATTCCAGTGCCTGTTTTAATAAGCGTGCCACTGCCAGTCAGCAATCCAAGGTAAGTCGGAGTCGAGGTCGTTTGGTTGAGAGTCAGAGCATGAGTACCGATGCTAACGGTGGCCAGTGCATTGTAACCTGCAGTCGCACTCCCACCAGCGAGACCGCCGATGGTTTCATTACCCTGGAGTTCCAGGAGCGTGGTGTGGTCATCCGCTAGTGTGACCAGGGAAAGGTCCCCTATTGCATTGCCGCCTGACACTCGCAGGGTGCCATTCTGTAGGTTGGTGGCTGCTGAGAAGAAATTCGCTCCATTGAGATGCAATGTGCCTGCCCCGCTCTTGGTGATGGACTGGGTCCCTGAAATGCTAGACCCCACCTGCAGGGAATGGGTCAGACTATCCGTAATGAAAACCAGTTCACTCGTTCCAGAGATAAGCCTGCCACTGGTGATGGACGTAGGACCCGCGACATTAGAGGTCTGTAGGATACCGCCGCTGGCGATATTCAGGATTCCAGTGTCTGCCACAAGTAGGCCAGATCCACCGGCAGCATTGAAGCGCAGGCTGTTGATCACCGAATTGCCCGTGACCGTGCCGGTAAAGCCCGTCGTTTCATCCGTAATATGGGCACCGGTTGTCCAGTTACTCACATCATTACCCCCGGAGAGCATGGCGACAGCGACAATGTTGCTGTCACCGTCGATCTGGGCAAAACTTGTCACCCCGCCTTTAGTCACCGTCGCAAAGGCAGTGCCTGTGCCGATCAGACCCGTGCTACCATTCGCCGAGCCTGACTTGATGAAGCCGCTGTCTGGTGCTTCAAACCGGATGGTGCCTGTGCGTGCTGAGCGGGATATGGTCCCGACATTCACCGTGGCAGACCGGGTAAAACCGTTGGTGACTGAAATCATGTTTGCACCACCTGCCAGTGCCAGTGATGGAAAAGTATGTGTAGTCGCTCCTGCGGCACTGCCGGTAAAGGTCAGGTTACCTCCGCTCATGCTCAAGGCGGATCCGGCGGAAATTTTCAGCGTATTGCTGTTAGTGTAGTCCAGGATCAGCGTGCCTGCATTTACCTGGGTGGTCACGGTGCCGTTCAGCCCGCTGTTATCACCGCTCAGCGTCACCGTGCCCATGCCGGTTTTCACAATCGTGCCTGCACCCGCCAGCTTGGCCGATACGGAGCCCGCGTACAGCTGGATACTGCTTGCGGCAGTGGTAGTCGTTACATTGATGGTCCCTGTCCCGGTTATATGACCCACCAGATTGGCACCGGGCTGACCAATGTCAATACGCGGAACGGTGACGCTGAAGCCATTCATGTTCAGAGTAGCATCTGCACCGGCAGTTTCATACCCCACATACACCCCCTCAATACCATAGCTCGTGCCAAAGGCATTGTTGTCACCCACATTCACCGTGCCACCATTGCCAACGAAAATGTTGTTACTCGTGCCGGCGAAATAACCCAAGACACCGGTAGCATTAAGATTTGCGACAGTGCCCACGCCATTGACCTTTAACTCATCCCCCACCACCATCGATGTCCCGGAAAACGTCCAGTTGCCCGAGGCAACGACCAAATCCGGAGCGGCGCTGGTATGGGTAAAGCCACCCGTCACAAATCCCTGGCCTGTGCCGGAAAGCGTCACGCTCACAGCATTCGCATTGATGCCGCCTGCATACGTCATCGTCGCATCGTTGGTGCCCGAAGCGCCCAAGCCTGCGGTTGCTGTGACGTTTACCACCCGGTTCAGGGTTTGGCTGTTACCTGCCCCGTCAGCGATAAAGCTCAGTACACCACCGCTGACTGTTATCGCGGTTGAGCTATTGCCCAAGTTGCTGCCTGCACTTGTATTGCTGACAGTCTTGAACTGCAACGTGCCTGTCGAAAGCGTGATGCCAGTCAGCGTATTCGTCCCGCTAAGCTCCAGGATACCATTGCCCGTTTTATTCAGCGTACCATTGGTGAGATTTCCGGCGATCACAGCCTTGTCTGTAGTCACTGATGGATTGTCCACCACGCTCACAACTCGGGTGCCAGCATTAAGGTTGATGTTATTATTAAAAGTCACCACCCCAGTACTCGTCAGGGCAGAACCGAAAATAAGCGGCGCGCCATCCGGCACAAAGTTAGCCGTGCCACCCGTGCCCCACACCAGAGGATCCGCCGCACTGGACAGAGTCACCGAAAGGTTCCCGCCGACCGCTGCAAAACCACCACCGCCCGACAGCCATTGCACTTGGCCCGAGCCAGTACCGATGCTACGCGTGAATGTGCCGTTGCCAGAAAACACCCCGCCGTTAAGGACGAGATTACTGGTAGCATTGAGGCCAATAATGTCTCCAGCAGTGATCTGATAGGTGCCCGAGAAGTTATTATTGGTGATGCCGGAGATGTCCAAAGTACCCGCACCTGCTTTGACCAGCGAACCACTTCCCGTCAGGGTATTGATGGTCCACACCATATCAGAAGCCAGGCCCGTATTGTCAGCCACCGTGACCGTCACATTGCCTGATCCCAGAGCCAGCGTGCCTGCACCGGAAATAGTCGCAGCCGTCAAAGTCGTACCTGTGGCAGTGATGGCCGTCGGGGTCAGCGTCAATGTGCTGGCGATGTCCAGAAGCGCACTGGCCCCCATGCTCACCGTGCCAACAGAATGGTTCACGCTGGCATTGCTTTCAAAATAAACATTACCCGCAGTGATGGTCAGGTTACCCGTCCCCAACTTGCCTGCCCCCTTTACTCTCAGGATGCCGTTGGCATTGTTGACGGTAGTACTACCCCCGGTGCTATTAATACCCCCGATATTCAGCGTGCCATTGCCTGTATAGCTAAGGTTGACTCCAAATGCCTTATCGGTGCTTATTGCACTGTTGAGATTCGTCGTTCCACTGCCGTTAAAAGCCAACGAAACAGCGGAGGTAAGTGAGTTGAAGGGCATCGCACCGTTGAGTGTCAACGACTTACCCGTTGATATCGAGTTAGCGAAAGTTTGTGTAGCCGATTGGTTGTTGTAGGTCCATGCGCCATTGGCTATGATACTGTAATCACCAAAGAAAGTGGTGGTGCCTGATGTCGTTGTGCTGTTGATAAACCATGTGTTGGCCAGTGTTCTATCTTCGCCATAGGCAAACATCGAGCCATTGCGTAGGTTAATCGTGCTCGCACCGAAAGCGTTCACATGGCCAATCCCAACCGCACCGGATGTAATCGTTGTCTGGCCAGTATAAGTGCTGTTACCAGCAAGGATCCAAGTGGCATTTCCATCGATGGTTAGTGCAAGTGCATCAGCACCGCTGTTATAGTTCGTCAGCGGACTGGTGATCATGTTACCCATCGTGTTAGAGCCACGGAGATAAAGAATCTTGGCTCCAGCCACCATGTCATTGACAATATTGGTCAGAACGAGCGCCCCTGAACCATCCGCATGAATTTGAGTATTGCCCGTAGAAGTGTTCAGCCGGATCATCCGGTCACTGGTTTCTCCCGCACCGACATACTGCAGAATCCCTGCACCCGTGCCACCGTTACCCATAGTGAGGGCATTGGATGCCAGATTCGCATTGACATTCGTACCCAGGCTTGATCCAGACACTGCATCGGTGCTTCTCCCCAATGAGTTCACGGTCAGGGTGCCTTGATATAGGTTGGTTTCACCACTGTATGTATTTTTACCCATCAGTTGAAGCGTACCCGATCCCACTTTACGCAAACCTGTACCCGCATTGCCTGAAATGATGCCCGAGATGGTGGCATAGTCAGCAGCCGTATTGGTATTATCATCCACACGAATGGTGCGCATGGCGAGTGCGCCAACGGCCCCTGTTCCCGTCGCTCCTCCTGAGGATGCCGTATTTGCGCTGATCGTCACCTGAGTTGCACTGTTAATGCTGACAATATAGGCGCCAGCGGGGATATTTATGCCGCTGATGCTTTGACCCACGACCAAACCTGTGGTGTCCACAGTCACGTTTGCGCTGCTGTTGGTCGTCGTCATCGCCAGAGAAGCCTGAGCAGCCCCGCCCGTAGCAGAGCCCAGAGAAAAGTTTCCAGCGATGTCAACTTCCGAAAGCGCCATGGCAGTTGTGGCACCCTGCGCACGAGCCTGGGATCCATTCAAGATCAAACCGTTTCTATTATCCAGGAAACCAGTCGTGCTACCCCAAACGGGCGTTCCGGTCCAGCTTACAGTCAGTTTACTGTCACCACCGATGAATCCACCTGAGAACTGAGCGGTCGTTGATGAGGAAGGTGTAAAGCGCATCTGCCCGGCACCCGTCCCAATGTTTCTGCTCAGGGTTCCTTGTGAATACAAGGCCCCACCGTCAAAGACGAGATTGGAGGCAGTGGGTAAACCCTGGCCGCTAGTCGCTACCAAAATACCCTGGCTAATCGTAGTAGTGCCAGTGTATGCGTTGGTTGAACCTGCAAGGTTCCAAACTCCGGTGCCTGTTTTGATGACGCTTGTGATGTTGGCCCCAGTGCCACTGTCTGTAAGACGCGGGTAAAAGGTGTTATCGCCGGTGGATGTGCCGCCAAAGGTGAGAGTCTGCGGCCCGGTGATTCCATGAACAATGTTTCCTGTATTTCTCCAAATGATCGCATTGTTGTTGGTCACCGTGCTGGATAGTGTGGCACCGGTGCCAGCGAGCGTAAACAGGCGGTTAGTAGATGTAGAGACCGTGCCTGCTGTAAGTGCACCATTCAAGATCGCACCTGCATAAACAAGGCCGCCCGTGCTGCCATTGAAGATCAGGTTTGCTGCATTTTGTGCATCATTCGCCGCGCTACCAGAGCCTGCACCGATACCGCTGGTCTGGCCTAGATCTGTCATGGAATTAACGGTGACCAAACCAGTAGATCCAATAGTCGTCGTCCCCGTATAAGTGCTCAGGCCCAACAGGCTCTGGGCCCCGGTTCCTCTCTTGATCACATTCAAGACACCCGTCCCATCTTTAAGGATGCCCGTAAAAGTACCTGCTGCGGTAGAGCTGGTGCTGCCAATTGAAAGAGTCGCTGCCGAGGTTCCCGAAACACCACCGCTGTTGGTGATGGTACCCGCGCCAGTCAAAGCACCGATGGTCACTGTCTGTGAAGCCCCGGCGGCATTGATATCCAAAATGGTGCCTTGCCTCAATGTGGTCAAGTTTGCTGCCGTCGAAATAACCCCCAGTGTAGCCGTCGCTCCAGAAAGCTGCACCATACCTTCGTTGATGATCGTGTTACCCGTATAAGTATTCGCTCCGCCAATCACCAGCGTTCCCGTTCCGGACTTAGTCAATGATCCCGTTCCAGATCCAATCAATGAGTTGATGGTCAGTGCTGGAATAGGCAGCGGAGTCGGCGGGTTGGTAGAGTTGTCGAACTGACGGACTCCATTGGTAATAATCACGGTCTCCACAGAAGCAGCACCAATCTGGCTGCCTGTGATTGTTGCACCGCCCAAAGTGTAATCAAAAAGCAGGCCTTTGGCTGTCAGAGTCAGAGTGCCGCCAAGAGTCAGAGTAGGATTGCTTGTTCCGCCCACGATCTTCAGGGTGTTGATGGAGGCCGTTCCAGAGGTTGATCCATTGACGGTCTGCACGTAGTTCACTCCCGAATTTGTTGTCCCTGAGAAAGCAGTGGTGGGGAGAGCCGTATAAGCTGTGTAGGCGCTGACCTTGCCAGCCGTCTGGGTTGCCCAATCAACGCCGTTGAATGTGTGAAATGCTACCGTGGAAGAGGCTGGCGCAATGATGCCATTGGTAACCGTTGGAGCCGAAGTAAAAACGATGGACTCGTTAGCCCCCACATAGTTTACTGTGGCACCAGCCGTGCGGGTGCCTAGTGATGCGAATGTCAGCGTGGCCTTATCACCGACGCCTGCGCTAGGCGTTGTTTTGACAGTGCCAGCACCTGCGGTCAGGGTCAAAGCCCCCACCGACTCAGCACTGTTGCTGTTCGCACCCACGTATTCAAAAGTGCCACCCGCTTCCTGAGTCACAGACTGAGCATTAAAGATGACGCTTGCTCCATCATTAATAACATTCCGTGAAACGCTCGAATCTTTAATTTTCAAAAGACCATTGGTCAGCGTCACATTGGTAGTGAATTCATTTGCGCCTGAGAGAACCCAAGTACCTGGGCCATTTTTGTTCACCCCTCCGGTTCCGGCTTGTGGAATCGCCGAGGTGATGATGTTATCGGCCATGTTCGTTCCACCGAGCGTGATTCCGCCCGAGCTCGTAACAGCAGCCCTTGTAATAGTACCATTAAGCACCACTGGATCCGCCCCGCCTTGATTCGCATATATTGCACTGGAAGCCGAGGTAGTATTAAAAATCAGAGCCTTGCTTGTAATCAGGCCAGCTGCCGTTGTGTTTTCCGTTGCGCCGATAATAAGATTTCCCGCTGTGGAACTGGCGTTACCAAGCGAAATACTGCTGGTGTTATTATTTAAAGAGTTAAAATCAGTAATGGCCAGTATGCCCGCAGTGACACTTACATTTCCGCTAAACGTAGATTGCGTGCCTGTAAGCGTCAGAATCCCTGCACCGCTTTTGGTAAAGTTATGGTCAGCACCCGTTGCCATGATGCTTCCATCAATAAGTGTATTGCCAGTGCTGGTGATGGTCATCGTGCGCGCTGTGGTACTAGTGGTGTTCCAAAACGGACCCGTGAAGGTCAACAGCCCCCCCATATTGGTGGTAATTGCTGCATCCCCCGCAGTGGTTCCAACGGTCGCACCACCAGTAAAAGTAGCTCCATAGCCATTACGTGAATTAAAAGTCGTCGTTTCCCCGGCATCGAAGGTCAGAGTACCAAATGACGCCGTTCCATTAATGGCACTTTCAATGTCAGTGCTTCCAATCGCATGATCCACAAATACAGTGGAACTGGCGGCTGCACGCTGATAGATATTATGGGAACTGACAAAATTGTCTGATCGCACTTCCAGAACCACACTGTCCGTGCTGAGGTCAACAACAGATGAGGAACCTGTGCCAACATTGCTTCCCAAATCAGCGCCTGAACTGACACGTACAGAGCCGCCCACAATCTTTATCACTCCAGTGTAGCCAGTGGCATCGACAGGATTCAGAGTCAGTGTGCCCACACCCGCTTTACTAATGCCCCCGGTTCCCGTAAGCGTCCCATTAATGGCGTAGTTGCCAATACCGACACTGTTTGTTAACCCGAGGGTAAGCAGAGTCGTGCCAGTCACATTGACGTCAGTCATGCTCAATGTACCGCCTGAGGAACTGACAAAAGTATTGATCAAACCTGTCCCATTGGACAGAAGTCCGCTGATTGTATTATTACCCACACTGATAAGAGCAGCCCCGGAGGCAGGAACAGAACCCGCGCCTTGCAGAGCCAGATTACGGGTCAAATTCACACCAGAATTATGAGTACCCGCCAACACGAGTGCCCCGCTGGCTAAGCCACGTGTCAAAGATCCATTCACCGTAACTGTTGAAGTATCGTTGCCCAGCGCATCATTGTGATCAATGACCAGCAGACCGTTATTGATTGTCGTACTGCCTGTATAAGTATTCACGCCACCCAGATACAAGGCACCGCCGCCAGTTTTCACGAGTCCGTCCGTGCCATTTAGCACGCTGTCAATCGTCGCCACCTTGCCCATGTCCACACGGATGCCGCCTGTCCCCACAGCCAGCGCTCCTCCGGTCAGTGTATAGGCATCCTTGAAGCTGAGACTGTTGGCTAGGCTGCCTACATTCAGAGTGATTTCCTGCGGTGTGCCGACGTTGAAGGTCACATTATCAGTGGCAGTGGGCGCTGCTGCCGGGGTCCAGTTACCCGCTTCATCCCACTGGAGATTCGTGGCTCCTGTCCAGGTCACGTCGAGAGCCATAAGCGGCTGGCCGATCTGCCAGAGGCACATCAGTACCGTCAGGAAGATGTTTATAATGAGGCGATGGCGGCGCAGGGTGGTCATAAAATGGGGTGTAAACAGGGGGCAGGAAACTCACTTAAACTCGGCGATAGCGATTCAGGACAGCCCATGGGAGGCCATGGAGTGTCCGGGATAATCTAGTGCTGAGGGGTTGGGGCGGGGACTCAAGTGAGTGCTTATTAACGACATCATTTCATAGAAAATGCGCGGATTAGTAAAGATTTTTTTGTTTTCACACAAAAAAACTAAACCGCATTTTGTCCGATGGGCTTACACGCATGGTGAAATCTGCCGTACCGCGATGTTTCATTCCTTCACATCGCATTTCGCAATGCGGAAACCGGGCTAATTCCTTGTTAATGAGGCTATTTAACGCTCCTAACGCCGATAAAAGGGTGTGACGAAGATGCCATTCACAACCTCTCTGCCGATGCTTGCAGGGTTTGATTGCCGGGTTTTCCGGAATCTAAAACAGCTCTTTAGTGCCGTTCGAGGGCCACTAGGATGACACACAAACAAAGAAACTTCTTATGGCATGCGCAGCTCTCCCTTATTTCGTAAAATTCAGGGCGCGGGACGCGTTTACTTGGGTCCAGGGGCCTGTATGCGGTCTCTGGGGACAGCAGGGGTGGTCCCGGTTATTCGGGTCAGGAATAGGCAATTCCTGGGGTGAATGGTTGGAGGCCCTGGGGGATCAACCATACATCTCTGCAAAGGCCTGCTGCACACGCTGTGTCACCGGGCCAGGAGCCTGGAGGGTGCGACCGCTGAGGGTGGCGATGGGGTGCACATCCCGTGTGGAGGAGGTGAGGAAAGCTTCTTCGCATTCCTCCAGGACTGCGCTGGGCATGTCCACCACTTGATAGACGATGCCAGCCTTTTCGCAGGCTCTTAAAACAAGCTGACGGGTGATGCCGGCCAGGCAGCCGGAGGCTAGGGGCGGTGTCTTGAGCTGACCCTGCACCACGACAAAGACGTTGGAGCCGGTGCCTTCGCAGAGCTGGTCCTGCTCATTGGCCAGCAGGGCCTCTCCACAGCCGCGCTCCTTCGCATACAAAAGGGCACGCACATTTTCCCCATAGGAGACGCTTTTCACCCCGGCCAGGGCGCTGCGCGTGTTGCGTGTCCAGGGGGCCAGATAGACGTTCTCTGTCGGCGGCCAGGGTTTCAATGGCGTGGCCACCACCAGTACGGTCCCCTGCCCTGCCCCACGATCGGACCCCAGCGGCCCGTCTCCACTGGTGAGGGTGATCCTCACGCGTGCATCCTGGAGGCCATTGGCCTGCGTGACGGCGCGGATGCTTTCATAAAAAACAGCCTCGGTAATGCAGACCAGCCCGGTGGCCTGGCAGGAGCGCGCCAGCCGCTCGTAATGCTCCGCCCCGGCAAAGGGCTGTCCGGCCCGCACGACGAGGGTTTCAAAGACGCCATCCCCCACCAGCAGGCCGTGATCCAGGGGTGAAAGACGCGCCTCATGCGCAGCTTGCAGGCTGCCATTCAGCCAGAGGATGGAGGGGGGATTCATCGGTCGGGATGATCATTCGAATCCCATCCTCATTCAAGCCTTGAAAAAGCCCCGAATTCCCCACAGGGAGGCAGATGCGCGCATCCGGGCATTTCCTGCACTCAAATTGTCTCACTCACGCGTAAAACCTTACACCCATCACACGTTTACCCCTGTCATGCTGCGCCTCGTCAATGTCCATGGAAAGGAAATCGAACCCTACCTGGATGCTCTGGGTGCGCTGCGCATCACCGTTTTCCGGGACTATCCCTACCTGTATGATGGCAGCCTGGAGTATGAGCGGGATTATTTAAAGGTCTATGTGGACTGCCCACAGAGCCTGGTCGTGCTGGCCATCCATGGGGATGCCGTCGTGGGAGCCACCACCTGCATCCCGCTGAAGGATGAGGCCGCAGCCTTTCAGGAGCCCTTCATCAAAACGGGGGAGGACATCTCCCGCGTCTGCTACCTGGGGGAATCCATCCTGCTTTCCCAATATCGCGGGCGTGGCCTGGGCAAGCAGTTCTTTAAACATCGCGAAAGCCATGCCCGCACCCTGGGGCTGACACTGGCCGCTTTTTGCGCCGTGGACCGTCCGGAGGACCATCCGCTCAGGCCAGCCCTCTACCGTCCGCTGGATGAATTTTGGCTGGCGCAGGGGTATGCCCGGCAGCCGCAGATGCAGGCCGTGCTGGAGTGGAAGGAAGTGACGGAAGAGACACCTTCCGCAAAAACACTCAGTTTTTGGACCAAGGAACTGAGGTAACCTTGACGGGTGTAAACCGTTCCTGTTGTTTTGGATCTGCATCCATGACTCATGATACTTGATCTCCTCACCTTTGATCCAGGCTATCCCTGTGAAAGCCCCCAGGCCTATGCCGATGAAGTCGTGCGCTTGGTGCGAAAATCCTGGGAGGACGGTGCAGATCTGGTCTTGCTACCGGAATTCACCTGGATGGGCCTGGAAGCCCGGGTCCAAAAAAGCCCGGACGATGCCAGTATCTACCACACCGTTTCCTGCACCTTTTGGGGCACCCTCATGCCCGGCCTGCGCACACAGCTCAGCCAGCCGGGCAAGGCCGTCATTTTAGGCAGCGTGCCCTTTGCAGATCCGCATACCCATCGTGTGTTTAACCGTGCGCCCATCCTCAATGGCGGACAGCTGAGCCATCAGGATAAGCTGCACCTCACCCCCTGGGAAAAGGACTTCAGCCCCGGCGGCATCCTTTATTTGTGGGAGTTTCAGGGCTTCCGCATCGCCGTCGTCATCTGCCTGGACATCGAGATTCCGGAAATCTCCGCCCGCCTGCGCAGTGACGGCGTGGACCTCATCCTCTGCCCCAGCGCCACGGAGACCATCCTGGGCGTGGAGCGTGTGGACCGCTGCGCCTCCGCCCGCGCCGTGGAGCTGGGCTGCCATGTCGCCGTGGCTCACCTCACCGGAGAAGCGCAGTCAGAACTCATCGATAAAAACATCGGCCGCCTGGCCCATTACGCCCCCTCCCAGGCCTCCTTCCGCCATCACCCGCGCTGGACGGAGACGGAGGTCTGGACCGCAGGTCAGCACTCCCTACGGGTGACTTTAGAAAAGCAGGCCCTCATCCTCATGCGGCGCATGCACATGGAGACAAATCCCTCCCACTTTGGCAAAGAAATGGCTGGTCATTTCACCATTCATCAGGTCGAGTCCTGACCCACAAACCCAATCCACCCTCCATCATGAGTATCGTTAAAGAGTTTAAAGAATTCGTCATGCGCGGCAGCATCATCGACCTCGCCGTGGGCGTCGTCATCGGCGGTGCCTTCAGCAAGCTCGTAGATGGAGTGGTGAAAGGCGTCATCGGCCCTGTGGTCAATGTCATCAAAGGAGAGGACGGCTGGCCCTCCCTGGTCCAGGGCATCTGGGATCTGGGCAATGGCGTCTTAAATTTCGTCCTCCTGGCCGCTGTCGTGTTCTTCATCTTTGTGAAGCCCATCAACAAACTCCGCACCCTCCGCGCCAAACCCCCCGAGCCCGTCATCCCCTCAGGCCCACCGGAAGACGTCAAACTCCTCACCGAGATCCGCGACCTGCTAAAGGCCAAGGCCAGCGAGAGCCCAAGTGCTCCAGCGATTTAACTCGTAACGCCCGCATTCAAAACGACGCCCCCGTTTATTCGCCTTGGGGATGGGTGAATCGCTGTCGCAGCGTATGGGAGCAGGATGTGAGGCTTTCCTGGCCTCAGCATGGGGGCGGGACGCCCCACTCCTTGTTTTCAGCTTCGCCCTCACCCCTTGCGCATGCTCGCAACGCGCAACCCAAGGAGTTGGGGCGTCCCGCCCCGACTGGGGTGCACCCCGCTTGCTGTATGGATCTATTCCTTTCCGCTGATCAAGGCAGGATGTGAGGCCTTCCTGGCCTCAGCATGGGGGCGGGACGCCCCCACTCCTTGTTTTCAGCTTCGCCCTCCGCACCCTAAGAGGTTGCAACGCGCAACCCAAGGAGTTGGGGCGTCCCGCCCCGACTGGGGTGCACCCCGCTTGCTGCATGGATCTATTCCTTTCCGCTGATCAAGGCAGGATGTGAGGCCTTCCTGGCCTCAGCATGGGGGCGGGACGCCCCACTCCTTGGTTTCAGCTTCGCCCTCCGCACCCTAAGAGGTCGCATCTGGTGAGGGAGTTTTGGCCAGCTAAAGCTTCAGGAGTACTTTTGCGGTCGCTCACTCTGAGGGCTCGCGCATCAGGTTCAGCAGTTCTTTACGGTCCACCTGGGGTGCGGGTTTGCTCACGGGCTTGGCGGGGGGCGTTGCGGCCGGTTTTGAGACGGGTTTGCTCACTGCGACGACGGGTGCGGAACGGACGACGGGGGGCTTAGCTACAGGCGTTGGTGCAGGCGTAGCCGCTGGGGCAGGCTTGGTTTTCTCTGGGGTCACCGCCACAGGTTTCGATTGAGGCTTCGACTTACTTTTTGCCTCGGGCTTGGACACACTCTTCACTTCAGGAGCAGCGGCCACGGCTTTCACCACCGGCTTGGGTTCGATTTTTACTTCAGGCTGCGCAGGCGGGGTCTGCGGGGCGGGTTTCTCCACGGGCGGCTGGACCGCGCCGATGAGTATGGTTTTGCCGGTGGTCAAATTGCGGATGCTATGAGGCCCCTCAATGTTCACCTGGGTCCCGTCGATCACGATCTCCGTGCTGTCCGCTCCGCCTGTGATTAGGCGACCCTCATGCTTCACCATCGCCTGACGACCTTTCAAGATCGCGGCATCCGGGGTGACCAGGATCTCCGGGGCCTGGGCCAGGATGGGTGGGTCCACCTTCTTCACCAGCAGGGCACCACCTGTGGCCAAGTATTCCTTTTCATCCGCCGCGCCTTTGAACGCCCGCGTTTTCATCCGGGCACCGGACAGCTCCACCACGCCTACATTTTGCACCTGGGGAAAGCGTGCCTTTCGCTCAGCCAGCGGCAGGTCGAATAGGGCCGCATCTGCCTCAGTCACTTTCTGAGGTCCTGCGCAGGAAACAACACTAGCCACAACGGCAGCACACAACACAGCCCTGGAAAGAGCCACAACATCAGCAGAAATGAAAATCATGGGGGGAATACAGCTAGTTAGCGGTTTGGCAGCCCGCTTTCTAGCAATAAACATCACCTCATGCACACTTGTTCTTATCGATCCGGCGTGAGGCAAGACTTTCCCCATCCCTGGATCTCAGCATTCTTTATAGCCCATCACGGATAGAATTCCGAATCTAAAAGGCTGGGAGCAGACAACAAGACTCGTATCTGGGAGTGCGCCTTGTCGAGGCGGGACGCTCCTACACTTTGGGTTTGGCTGCTGGCCTTTGCAAGGAGTGGGGGCGTCTCGCCCCCATGCTGAGGCCAGGATGGCCTCACTCCTTGTCACAGCGATGCGTCATGCATCCCCACACTCAGAATGCAAAGCTGACGAGGCCGGGCGTCGCATCTGCTGCGGGGGTTTTGGCGAGCTAAAGCTCTGGAGTACTTTGGCAGGCTTCACTCAGTGCTTCTCTCACCAACAAAAAAGCCCGCACACTGGAAGTATGCGGGCTGGGATGAGATAAGCGGGGGCGAGGTTCCCACAGAGTGGGGCTAGCCGTACTTAAATCAGGGATTAGTTCTGTGCGCCGGCGTTGGCTTTAGCGGCCTCGTTGGCAGCGTCAGCAGCAGCTTTGTCAGCTTCGGCCTGGGCCTTGGCGGACTCATCAGCAGCTTCTTTAGCGGCTTCAGCGGCGGCCTTGTCAGAGTCCACCTTGGCTTTGGCGGCTTCAGCAGCAGCGTCCACTTTGGCTTTGTCCGCATCGGCCTGGGCCTGAGCGGCTTCTTTGGCGGCTTCGATGTTGTTTTTGTCCATGTCGGCTTTCACTTCAGCCTGCTTTTTGGCATCAGAGGCAGCGTCTTCCACAGCATCTTTGCGGTCATCAATCGCTTCTTTGGCGGCATCTTTGCGGTCTTCGATTGCTGCCTTTTCCTTGTTGCAGGCGACCGTGAAAACGGCGGAGAGGGCGAGGAGGGCCAGAATGGTTGGTTTCATAATTTGGGATAGGTTGAGATAATTCTGACCGGAAACCGTGATGGTCACTGTTTCCGTTCATAATCAATTCGAACGTAAGGTGCACAATGGTCGTGTCAATAAGTGGCTGGCTTATTACAGTTCGTGTATTTTTCGACACCTGCAGATGGATAGGGCCGATTTGTACCGATCAAACGATTGATACGCACGGTTCCCGGCTCAACTTCCCGTTAGGGTCTTTTGCCGTCTTTAAGCCCAGGCTTTGCGCAATTCCCCGCCAGTGCGTTCATGCGGCAGCCAGAGGATGCCGATGGCGGTCGGCTGGATCTTGGTTTTCACGGGGGTGAGCTTGACGGTTTCCAGGACCAAGGCGGTGGGATCATACTGGTCCCGGATCTTTTGGGTGTCATCGGCCAGCTCCTTTTCCAGTTCCTGGATGTCCGTCTGGATGCGGCCCAGTTCGGCCTCCGCAGCGGCCACTTCCTGGGATTCGCGCATGACCCGGGCGGCACTGGTGACGGTGCTGGCCTTGGCCACGGAAGCGAGACCCCCTTTGCGGCCAAAAAACGCACCTAACAAACTGCTGCCAATGGAGACGGCGGTGGAGAGCTTGGCACTGGTGGCCTGGCCTTTTTGGGTATCCACCTTTGTCTGTGCGCGGATGGCTTTTTCCTCCAGGGCTTTGAGCGCCTTGGCGGTTTTTTCACGCAGGGTTTCTACGGCCTGGTCACGCAGCTCACGGGCAGTCTGGGTGATGCGGGCTTTGAACTCATCCACCTTTTCGCCGGGGTTGGAATACACCTCCAGCAGCGGGCTAAAGCTCACATGCATGGTGTGATTGGAATATACCCAGTCCACATAGTCTTTCTTGATGCTCGTATAGGTACTGGACTTCATGGCCGCACCGGGCAGGTCCGTGTATTCGGCACCATCGGTAGCGTCCGCATCCCAGCCGCCCAGGTCCACATCACGAGGGATGTCCACAAACTTATCCCAAAGCACGCGCTGGTTTTCCACATCGATCAGATTGATGAGTGTGACCGTACTGCGGCCGCTGATCTTCCGGCGGGTGTCGTCAAAGTTCACTTCCGCACTGCGCAGGATGGCCGGCACATAACAAAGAGTATCGCAAGAAATATCCGACGATAAAAAGTATTCCGCCGTGCCTTCGGGCAGCTTGGGTTTGATGGTGTTGCGGTCAGCCGCAGGGGCTGCGGTGGCACCGGGGGGCAGGAAGCCATCATCCTCACCGGCAGGCGCAGCACTGCCTGCGGCAGGGCGCAGCGGGTCCATGAGACGCTTCACCTGCTCGCGCGCCAGGGGGCCGCTGAGGTAGCTCATGATCCAGCGCACGTGGAAGATGGCGGGGCCATCCTCATGCACGTTGTTCATCAGGAAGACACGGTTGCCCAGACCAGAGATGGAGGTCTCCAGGGTCTTGCGGTCGAATTTTCCGCCACTGCTGCTGATGGCTCCTTCCAGGCCATCTAAGAGGCGGGCTTTGTCGCGCTCCGTCTGCAGGCGGCCGATCCACCAGGTGCCGATGTTCGCCAGCGCTTTGTAATCCAGGTCCACGGGGTTTTGCGTGGCCAGCAGCAGGCCCAGGCCAAAGGCACGCGCCTGCTTAAGCAGGATCATCATCGGCTTCTTCGATGGGGGCATGGCCGTGGGCGGCAGGTAGCCATAGATCTCATCCATGTAAAACATGGCACGCAGGGAGGTGGTGCCCTGCTGGCTGCGCATCCAGCCTAACAATTGATTCAACAACAAGGAGACAAAGAACATGCGCTCGCTATCCCCCAGGTGGGCGATGTTAAAGATGGTGATGCGCGGCTTCCCCTCCGGGGTGTAATACATGCGCTGGATGTCCAGCGGCTCCCCCTCCAGCCAGGTGGCAAAGCCGGGCGAGGCGATGAGGTTGTTCAGCTTCATGGCCAGAGCGGTGCGTTTAGCCTCTGGGAAAAAGGTCTCGATATCCACCACGCCGATCTTCCGCAGCGGTGGCTGCTGGATGTGGCGCACCAGGTTTTCCAGAGACACGTTCTGCCCTTTTTTCCAGGCCTGGGCGATGATGTTGGAAAGCAGGATGTGCTCTGGCGACTGCACCGGATCCGCCTCGATACCCATGAGGCCGAGCAGGGATGAGACGGTGCTTTCGATACGGTCCGCCAGTGTCTCCGCATCCTCCATCACCGCGACTGGCGGGCAGTCCAGTGAGCTGAGGATGGATACGGGCAGGCCTGCATTGCTGCCGGGGGTATAGATGGCCATGTCCACCGTCTCACGTAGCTTGCGGATGCGGTCACCGCTTTGCCCCCAGTCAGCCAGCCCCTTGGTCCAAAGCTGCGCCTGCTGCGCGGCAAAGTCATCCACACTGATGCCCTTGCGGCGCGCATCATCCGCATTCACCCAGGGCTTGAATTCCTCAGCACTCAGGTTGGGGAAAGTCAGCAGTGCATTGCCGATGTCTCCTTTGGGATCAATGGCGATGAGCGGGATGCCATCCATGGCGGCCTCCTCCAGCAGGGCCAGGCACAGGCCCGTCTTGCCGGATCCAGTCATCCCCAGCACCACCCCATGGGTGACCAGGTCCTTGGAATCATACATCACCAGGTCATCCTGGAGTTGCTTGGCTTCGAGGTCGTATCCACGACCGAGGTAAAAGGCACCGAGCTTCTCGTATTGATCCGGAGAGATGGTCATGGGCATAGGGGTATGCCGCCACCATAGAGAGTGGCTTTTGAAGACAACAGAAAAAACTGTTTCTCCACGGCCATCAAAGCAGGTCATTCACAGCCTGCGGTCCCCTGACCGCAGGCCCGCTCTGCCCTCACACTTTTTGCGGGGGCAGTTCCAGCTTAGCCGTCTGTTTCTTGGGCACGGGAAGTCCCCGTGAGATGCCCGTGGTCAGCGCCTGTCCCACTGCATTCAGCAGGTCCAGCACATCGAAGGGTTTTGGCAGATAATTGATGCCCAGTTGCAGAGAGGTCGTCTGGCCCAGGATGTCCGGGCAGTAGCCGCTGGTAAAGATGATCGGCAGGGTGGCATCATCCCCCAGGATGGCCCGGCCCAGGTCAAAGCCGCTGGCATCGCCCGGCAGATTAATGTCGGAAATGACCAGGCTGATGCCATGCCGGTGGGCACGCCACATCTGCCACGCCTCATGCGCATCCTTGGCGGCCAGCACGGTGTGGCCCTGGTTTTCCAGCACATAGTTCATCACATGCCGCACGCTGGCGTCATCATCCACAATGAGAAGCGTACAGGGTGACACATCATGCAGCAGGCCATCGAAATCATGATTGAAGAGAGGCGGTGTACCGGTCTCCAGCCCGTCCCCAGCGATGGGCAGGTAAATGTGGAAGTCCGTGCCCACGCCCACCACGCTGTTCACCGTCACCCAGCCGCCCATGTGGCGTGCCAGTCCCCGCACCATGGCCAGGCCCATGCCCGTGCCGCGGCCCGGCTCCTTCGTGGTGAAAAAGGGATCAAAAATCTGCTTCACCACTTCCGGGGGCATCCCTGTGCCGTTATCGCTCACACTCAGCAGGGCGAAGTGGCCGATGCGTGCATCCGCATGCACGTCGCGTGCTGCTTCTTCATCCGCCAGGTGCACATGGCGGCTGCTGATGCTCAGCTTTCCACCCTTGGGCATGGCATCCCTGGCGTTCACGGCCAGGTTGACCACGATTTGTCCTAGCGACCCTGGGTCTGCCATCACCTCCGGCAGGTCTTGGGCATGGGTAACTTCCAGCTCCACCTGGCTGCCCAGCGTGCGCTGGAGCAGTTCCACTTCGGATTCGATCTCATCGGCCAAGACCATGGGCCGTGCGGCCTTGTAATCCCGGCTGGTAAAGTTCAGCAGTTGCTTGGTCAGGTCCGCAGCACGCCGCGCGGCCAGCAGCACCTCACCCATGGAATCAGAGATGCCCGGTGGCTGGTCCCCGGTCATCAGGTTCATGCTCAGGTGTCCCTGGATGACGGTCAGCACGTTGTTGAAATCATGGGCGATGCCTGCCGCCAGTCCGCCCAGGGCATCCATCTTCTGCATTTTGCGGATGTCCTGCTCCAGGCGCACCCGGTCATCGTGCTCCTGGCGCAGCCTTGCATACACGTCCTCCGCCCGTTTAGTGCTGTCCCACAGCTTCGTCTGCAGACCTAGCTGGCGCAGGGCAGATTCCCGCTCAAACGCCCATTTGGAAGTCAGCGCATTGGCGATCTGCATGACCTCGATCGGGTCAAACGGCTTCTTTAAAATCATCAACCGGTGCGATAGCCCCAGATGGTCCACCATATCGTCCCAGGAATAGTCCGCATAGGCCGTGCAGATGGCCACTTGGAGATCCGGCTGGATGCGCCAAAGACTCTTGATGGTAGCGATGCCGTCCATCCCCGGTGGCATGCGTACATCCACCAGTGCCAGGGCGAAGGGACGCCCCTGCTGGATGCCCATTTCTACCAGTTTCACCGCGCCATCTCCCTGGGCGGCAAAGGCCAGCTCGAAGTCTGGCATGGACTTGGATGCCTGCGCATCACCAAACACGGCTGACTCCACCATGTTTAGGTCAGTTTCGCCAAAATCCGTCGGCGAAAGAATCTTGCGAAAATCCTCATGGATGGTCGTGTTATCATCCACGATCAGGATGCGATGGTTCACATGCAGGGGATCCTGTGAAACCAGATCATCAGCAGAATCGGAGGGGGGACGAGGCGGGTTCATGCGGGGGTCACGGTGAGAGAGTTGAAGCAGGAGACGAGGCAGACTGGACGGGAGAACTTGAGCCTGACTGGGGTGAGGAAATGGAATCTTTGCGGTAAGGCACCTCCAGGGTGAAGCGTGCGCCTTTACCCAGACCGTCACTCTCCGCACGCAGTACACCGCCCAGATCTTGCGCCAGCAGGCAGGCGTGATGCAGGCCGAAGCCGTGGCCGTCCGTCTTGGTCGTAAAGCCTTGGGTAAAGATGTTTGTCAGGTTCCGGGGGTGGATGCCGCAGCCGGTGTCCTCCACCGTGATGTTGATCTTCTCATTCCCCACCGGGACGATGCGCAGCGTCAGCTTCCGCTCAGCGACGGGCCTGTCCCCCATGGCCTGGCAGGCATTGGCCAGCAGGTTGACCAAAATTTGCAGCAGCAGCCCACGGGCAGAATAGATGGGCGGCAGGTCCGCGAAGTGGCGCTCCACCTGGATCTGCTGATGGGCGATGTGGACATCCGTCTCCAGCCGCAGCGCATCCTCAATCACCGTCACCAGATCCAGCGGCTCCCAGAGGGTACGCACGGTGCTGTGGGACTGCTGGAGCATGATCATATCCCGGATGTGCTCGATGCGCTCGATCATGTCACTCACGGTGGCATCCAGCCGGTTCTGCTCATCCCGCAGGTAGGCGGAGAGGTCCACCAGATACCCTGGCAGCACCTGGCCGCGCTTGTCATTCGTGAAGAAATCCGGGTTATCCGGCAGGTTGTCTTTCACCAGTTGGGTGGCCTGGCATAGCTTGTCCATGCGGGATTTTTTCAGCCGCTCAGCCAGCAGCTTGGCCCCCACATTCAGGCTATTGAGCACATTGCCCACATTGTGCAGCACCCCGGTGGCGATTTCCGCCATCCCCGCCTGGCGGGAGGCCTCCACCATCATCTTATGCAGATCCTGCGTGCTGGCCTCATGCTCCCGCTGGGCAGTGATGTCTAAAATGATACCGCGCAGCACCTTGCCATCCAGCATCAGCTTCGCCGCCTGGCCGTATTCGTTGACGAAAGCCGTCGTTCCATCGGGTCTTACGACGCGGTATTCTACATGGTATTTGATCAGGTCTTTGATCGCCTGCTTCCAGCAGTCCATCACCCGCTGCCGGTCTTCCGAATGAATGATCTTTTCCAGAAATCCGGTTTCAGAGCCCCAGCGGTCCAGATCAAAACCCAGGTATCCATCTGCATTCTGGCTCAGATAGGTGAAGCCAGCGCTGCCCGCAGGCCGCTCCCACACCACCCCCTGGACCGAATTGACCATGCCATCCAGGCTCTCGATGTCTTTCATCAAGGGCAGCACCGCTTTTTCCAGCTCCCGCTGGCGGCGCGCCTCAGAGGTCACCACCAGGAAACCGCCCAGGCATAGGCAGATCACCAGCAGCCCGCCAAACTCGCCGACCACCCGCCACTGCTCACGCTCACGCGCGACATTCCAGCGGGTGGGAAAAAATTCCAGCATCAGCACGCCCTGCACCGTGTCCACATCGTCGCGGAGCGGCACCAGTGAGATCAGCCCTAAAGCCACCCCCGCTTTTCCACGTGTGTCACACCAGTATTCAGCCCCCTGGAAGGCTCTTGTGATCTTGTCCTCATAGGCCTTTTTGATCACTGGCCGGTCGGCCTCCTTCTGCACCCCCATCATGTGCTTCACCATCTGCCCATCCGCATTTTTCACCACCAAAGTCGCCGTGCGGACATCCATCCCCTCAAAACCCAGTCGCTGCCTGGCCCGCTGCACCACGGGCCGCAGGGAATCCTCATTCATCGCCGGGATGTTTTCCGTGGATCGCTCCACCGCGTGCGCATACACCCGGGAGATGCCCATCCAGGACTGCATCAGCCTATCTTCCACGATGCGCGTGCATTTGTTGATCTGCATCGTCGCCAAGTAGCCGATGGCACTGACCAAAACAAAAATCAGCAGGTGATGATGGGTGTTATGATAGCGCCGCTTCAAGAAGCCAAGGCAAGCCCCACCGACAGCCAGTGTCGTTGCCAAGAAGACCAAAGCAGGTGTGCCCCATTCCATATATTCCAACAATTATAGTTGTTATGAAAGCAAAGGCAAAGAAATCATCCAGGAACACCAAACTTTTCCGCTCAAAAGCACTCAGATTTGCTGAAAAATCATTAAAAAGTGCAAAATGTCAGCTTTAACCCCTTTTAATTATTGATCTAAAATCCTGCTTTTAGCCATGGTTTATCCATTTTTATGTCAAATTCGTCACCATTCGCCCATGAAATCGAATTTCCGAATAATCCCGAAGGGTGAAGTATTCGCTGGCAGCGACAAAAGTACTCCAGAGCTTTAGCTCGCCAAAACCCCCACTGGTGAAACAACGCCTAGTTTCGACGAGACTAGGAACTGGCATCTCAGGCCCCCCTCAGCCCCAAGGACCGAGGGGGTCCCGCCCCCTTGCTGAGGCCAGGATGGCCTCACTCCTTGTGTGCCCTCCTTCACCCCACCTCAATGGAGGTAAAAGAACTCATTGGCATTCAGCAGCACGTGGCAAAGATCTGTCACGGCTTCCTGACCAGGATCCATGCGGCCTTTTGTTGAAACGGGTGCCGCTGCACTTTCCCAACGCCACGCTGTTTTAGGGTCGCCCTTCAGCATCTCGGTGACCATATCGGCATTCACATCCACCACGCAGCTTGCATCGGTGGCCCCCACCCAGGCCATCAGCTTGCCGCCGTCCAGGCTGCCCTGGCGCATGGCAAACCGGGCGATGGCTCCGTGCCAGAGGTTGTTCTTGTCCTTGTCACGACCCCCCACATACAGACCGCGCTCAGCATTCGTATAGCCGCCGCAGACCTGGTGTGAGACGGTCACGCTCTGCATCTCAGCCTTGGGATCGCTCAGGTCCCGGGCATAAAAGGTGATGGTGCCGCCGAATTTCTGGCCTTCAGCAGGTTCGTTGTTGATGGCAGCCGCCACATAATACGGCTTGCCCTCTGGAATACGCAGACCGGAAGCCACCACTTCATACATCAGCGTGCCCTGGAAATCATCACCGGAGAGCTGGACGATGAGGTTGTTCGGCTTATAGGCGGATTTTAAACCTGTGACACCCAAGGCCCAACCCCGGTCAGATTTGCTGTTGTCCCACCGGGAGGCGATGGTGCGGACGCTGGCGCTGGGATAAACCTGATTAAGGTTCACCACGGCTTCCAGGGCGAATTCATTTCCTTCGATGCGGCCTGTCTCATGCACACGCAGCTTTTCATGGCTGGTGCCCGGAGTATGGACCAGTGTCTTCGCCGTGCGGGAGGCCCCGGCGGTGCCGAAGAAATTGCTGGCAGAAGCCAGTGCAGGCGGCTCGGCAGGTTTCGTCGGCAGTTCGCTCTTGAGCTGGGTGCGCTGCGCGGTCAGGAAGCTGAGCGCATCCTTTTTCTCCGTGGCTGTCGGCTTGCGGGAAAAGGCCATGCTGTAGGCCCGGTCCACCAGTTCCGCATCAGTGCCATATTGGGATTTGAGCAATTGGACGGCCATGGCACGGGCACGCTCCAGCGGCCAGTCACCATTGATCATGAGCAGGCTCTGGGTGGCCGTGGTGGTGGAATCACGTGTGGGCAGGCTGCTGAATCCGGGAGGGGCATCCAGGCTGGCCAGGAACTCATCCTGGGTATTGCGAATCTTGCGGGTATAAATGCTGCGGCGCGGCTGGGTGGCTGGCACGCTGACACCGCCCATGTCCATATTCAGCTCACCACTGGCCAGCAGGGCGGCATCGCGTGCCTGCTCCGCATCCAGACGGCGTGGCAGGAAGCGCCACAGAAGATTGTTTTCAGGGTCCGTCGTCAGTTCCTTCGTCGTCGGGGCACGCTGGGCGGTCTGCCGGTAGGTGGCGGACATGAGGATCATTTTGTGCAGCGGCTTGAACTTCCAACCGCCTTCCACAAACTCCGAGGTCAGCCAGTCGAGTAGCTCAGGATGCGTCGGTTTTTCGCCCAGGCGGCCAAAGTCGCTCGGGGTAGCTACCAGACCGCGGCCAAAGTGATACTGCCACACCCGGTTCACGATGACACGGGTGGTCAGCGGATTGTCTGCGCGGGTCATCCAATTCGCCAGCACGGTGCGGCGTCCGGTTGTGGCAGAGCCAGGGGAGATTTCCGGCAGGGCGGCATCCGAAGGGTCCAAAATGGAAAGGAACCCTGGATTCACCACGGTATCCCCCACACGACGCGCCTTGAACTTCGTGATGCCAGGAGGGCCACCGGTTTCACCGATGATGAAAGCCGTCAGCAGGGACTTCGGTTTCAGGGAATCAAACTGAGCCAGTTGCTCCTGGGCGGCTTTCAACTGTGATTGCTCAGGATCTTTGATCTTGTCAGACTTGAAGCGGTAACGCTCAAACTCTGCCTGCCTCCAGGCCAGCCGGACGACTTGCTCCTCATACGCACTGCGCTCAGCGACAGGCTTTTTCCACATGGCCACCACTTCAGCGGGGAATTTCTCCATGGCCCGTCTCTGGGCATCGGCAATGCGAGGCTCGATGATGCGGTCGATGACTGCCAGAGGCTCCTTGGCCGCTTCTTTCCAGGCGGCAAGCTGCTCCTCATAGGCCTTGATCTCAGCAGGAGTGGCGAGGGGCTTGTCTTCCGGCCAGACGATGTTTGAAAAGAAGGCCTGGAGGCGGAAGTAGTCCTTGTGCAGGATGGGGTCGAATTTGTGATCATGGCACTGCGCGCACTGCACACTCATGCCCATGAAGACATCCGCCGTCACACCCGTGACCTCATTCATGATATTCTGCCACTGCGTCTCCGCATCCCGCTGGTTGTATTCGTAAATACTATGGCGCAGGAAGGCCGTGCCGATGGATACCTTCGGGTTGGCCGGGTCCACTTCATCCCCGGCGATCTGCTCCCGCATGAACTGGTCGTAAGGCTTGTCAGTGTTGAAGGATTCGATCACGTAATCGCGATAAGGCCACACGTTCGGCCTGTAGGCATCCTGGCGGTAACCTTCGGATTCCGCATAGCGGGCTAGGTCCAGCCAATGCTGTCCCCAGCGCTCACCGTAGCGGGGGCTGGCTAGCAACTTGTCCACCAGCCGCTCATAAGCCGTGGCGGATTTAGCCTTCTTCGGGGCCGCTTTTTCCGCCTTCACTTCGGCGACAAAGGTGGCCACATCTTCCGGGGTCGGCGGCAGACCATGAAGGTCAAAATAAACGCGCCGCACTAGTTCCTCCGGCGTGGCTTCTTTCGCAGCCTCCAGGCCATTTTCTGCCAGCTTCACCTGTACAAAGGCATCAATGGGGGAGTTGCTGCCCGCAGCCTTCGCCGCTGGCACCGCCGGTTTTTTCACCGGCTGGAAGGCCCACCATTCCTTGTCTTCCTGGGTGAATTCACCCGGCTTGCGCGCAGGCTTCACTGAGGCCACTTCCGCCTCCGGCCAGGGCGCACCCATGGCGATCCACTGCTTCAGCGCGGCGATCTGGTCCTCCGGCAGCTTGCCATCCGGCGGCATCTCCAGGTCACTATCGCCATAATTCACCGCCTTCATCAGCAGAGACTCATCCGGCTGATGCGCGATCAGCGCCGGGCCGGAATCTCCCCCGTGGTTCAGGTAGGCCAAGTTATCCACCCGCAACCCCCCCTTCTGCTTTTCTTCCCCATGGCAGCTAAAGCAGGACTCCGCCAAAATCGGGCGGATTTTGTTTTCGAAAAACTTCAGCGACTCCGGCTCAATGGCCGAAACCTGAGCACTGAGTGCGAGCATGAAAACCAAGGAAACTGGACGCGACGAAGGCATGATATGTGTATAAGGCACCCACCTGGGCTTTTTTGACACGAATTTACATAAATCTTTACGCTTGTCCCATCACAGGGGTGTTTTTGAGTATGTTTCAGCGTCCTCGCGTTGCATCTGAGACCCGGATGGCCTCACGCCGGGTCATTGATGTGCGGGAAGGAAAAAAGCCGCGCAGCCAGCAAGGCGTCCCCAGTCGGGGCGGGACGCCCCAACTCCTTGGGTTGCGCTGCGGGCAGGTGCAAGGAGTGGGGGCGTCTCGCCCCCATAAACTGAGGGCGGGACGCCCTCACACCTCCCCTCACACCCCCTCCTTCTCCTCCGGCAGCAGCAGCGCGACCGCAGAGGCGGGGATGAACAGAAGACCCGCATAAAACAGGGCCATGCGGTAGTCCCCCACCGGAGCATACAGTTTAAACAGGACCGTACCTGCTGCAGCGACGATGCGGCCGATGTTATAACAAAAGCCGGAACCCGTCGTGCGCAGCAGCGTGGGGAAAAGCGGCGGCAGACACATGGTGAACAGGCCAAACACCCCCTGGCACACGCCGATGACCGCATACCACCACAGGAGCTGGCTGTGCGTCCATTCTTGGGAAAAGGCCGCCAGCATGCAGATGGCGTAGGTCAGCAGCATCAGTGTGATGGCGCGGCGATACCCCATCAGCTTGGCCAGGGCACCGGCCAGATAATTGCCACAGATGGAGCCGATCATGATGTACATCAGCGCCACCACCACCGCATTGGTCTGGTCCGGCCCCGAGAGGTTTTTGACCTCCGGGAGGGAGCGGATGAGGCTCTGCTGCCAAAACATGAAAGCCCAATGCGCGGTCAATGAGACGGCGCAAATCACCAGCACACGCCAGGTGACCCCGGCCACTTGGGGGCCAAAGAGCTCGCGAATCCGTGGTGGCTTGCTCGTGCGTCGGGCTTCTTCCCACTCCTCCGTTTCCGGCACCGCCTTGCGGATCCATAGGGTCAGCAGGGCCGGGATAATGCCCACCAGGAAAATGCTGCGATGGCTTTCATCATGTTTCAGCAGCTCCCCCGCCAGACATGCCAGTAGGATGCCCACATTCACCGCTGTCTGCAAGGTGGCGGCGATCCATGGACGCCACTTCTTGGGCCAAGTTTCAGAGAGCAACGAAGCGCCCACGGCCCATTCCCCGCCGATACCCAGGGCGGAAAGAAAACGGCAGATCAGCAGGTGCCACCATTCCGTGCAGAAATAGGACAGCCCGGTAAAGCCCGCATAAAACAAGATCGTCAGCACCAACGTACGGCTGCGCCCCAGGCGGTCGCCAATCCAGCCGAATACCCCGCCGCCCAATGCCCAGCCCACTAGGAACGCCGCCTGGATGATGGAGGCCTTCGTATCCACCTCCCCGGGTGAAGCTGCCAGCCCATCCTTCATCAGTAGCAGCGCCACAAAGGGCGTCGCCACCAGGGTATAGATGTGCATGTCCAGCCCATCGAACAGCCAGCCTAACCAGGCGGCCAGCCCTGACTTTTTCTGGTGCGTGGTCAGGTCCCGCAGGCGGGTGATCTCAGGTTTCGAGGCGGTGGGAGTCATGAAGGGCGCGAGCTTTTAACATTTGCACGGATCTGGCAAGCCCGGACCCAGACTTTCCCACGCCTCCCCTGCCCGCTTATTCGTGGAACTGGAGGGAATACAGTTTCTGATAAAGCTCGCTTTTCTTCAGCAGTTCATCGTGGGAGCCGATGTCCGCCACCCCACCATCTCTCATCACGATGATCTGGTCCGCCTGCATGATGGTGGAAAGACGGTGGGCAATGGCGATGACGGTTTTCCCCTCGGACAGCACATGGATGGCTTCCTGGATGATCTTTTCCGTCTCCGTATCCAGGGCGCTGGTGGCCTCATCCAAAAGCAGGATGGGCGCATTGCGCAAAATGGCACGGGCGATGGACAGGCGCTGCTTCTGCCCGCCAGAAAGGTTGCAGCCGGAGTCGCCCACGATGGCATTGTACCCGCCCTGCTGGGCCTGGATGAAATCATGCGCATGCGCCTTCTTCGCCGCCGCAATGATCTCCTCCTCCGTCGCATTCAGGCGGCCATAGCGGATGTTTTCGCGGATGGTATCGTGGAAGAGGAAGGTATCCTGGCTAACCAGGCCGATGTTTCCACGCACACTGTCCTGCGTCACGGTGCGGATGTCTGTACCATCCATGAGTACCCGCCCGGAGTCTGGATCATAAAAGCGCAGCAGCAGGGAAAAGAGCGTGCTCTTGCCTGCACCGCTCGGCCCCACCAGCGCATAGAATTTCCCCGGACTCAGCTCCATGCTGACGTTCGTGACCGCAGCCTTGTCCAGCTTGCTGCCGTCGATCTTGCTATACGCAAAGGAGACGTTTTCAAAGGTGACTCCGCCTTTGATGCGCGGCAGTTCAGGCGCACCCGGCAGATCCTTGATGTCCGCCTCGCGTTCCAGCAGGTGCACCACCTTGTTCACCGCATACACCGTCTTCTGCATGAGCAGATTCACCTTGCTCAGTTCCTTGGCCGGCGGGTAGATTTTCGTCAGCGCCATCACCAGCACGATCAGCTCGCTGGCACTGCGTTCCTGCACCCAAAAATACACCAGCCCTGCAGCGATGCCGATGGAGGCCACGGATTCCACAATGGGGCCGATGAGCTCCATCGCCCGCGTCCAACGTAGCATGTTGCGGCACATCTCCGCGTTCGCTTTGTCGAACCGTTTCACCTCATACTCCTCCCGCGCATAACCTTTCACCAAGCGGATACCCGTGAAGGATTCATGCATCGTCGTCATCATGGTGCCTACCTCTTTTTCCTCACGCGAGCCAGACTTCCGCACCTTGCGACCGATGGCGATGATCGGTGCCAGGCACAGAGGGAAAATAACCAGGGACATCAGGGTGAAAAACCAGTCCTGGGAAAACAGCACAAACAGGATGGTGACGATGGTCAGCGGCCGGTTGGTGATCAACTGCACCAGTTGCACCGCGTTCGACTGTGCCACACGCGACTGGTTGAAAACCGTCTGCATCAGCTCCCCGGCCTTGGTATGGCTGAAGAAGGCGGGCGACTGCCGCAACACACTGCGGAAGACATCGCTGCGGATGTGGAAAAGCATCTTCGTCCCCACCCAGGCCAGACAATACTTGTTCAAGTATTCTAGGAACCCGTTGAGAAACATCAGCACCGGGATGCACGCGCAGGCGATGATGACCCCGCCCAGGCCCACGGGCGTATCATTGGCCATGCCCAGTACCTGAGCCAGATTCACCTCTCCAAAGACCGGCAATTGCACCGGTGTACCCAGCGTCTTGGCCCCGCCATCCAGCACGAGCTGGAAAATGAGCGAGACGCCCACGATGAGCACGCCATTGAAAGCTGCGGCCACGATGCCAATGAACACCCCGAGGATAAAACGCCCCATCCAGGGCTTCAAATACTCCAGAATCCGCGCATACGGCATCTTCAACTGGGCGATCTCAGCATCGGTCATCTGAGAGGGATTCTTCGAGAAAGGAGCTACGGCCATGGAGGTGGGAAAACAATCCCGCACAGAGGCTGCGGGGTCCGATGCGTAGCACGGGAGATGCAAAGCGTCGAGATGAAGTTCACCCCCTCGGAGCAAAGCGGAATCCTCGTTCTTGATATACCCGCCCACCCGCCGGATCATCCTGATCACCATGACCCTGTCAGATCTCAAAAACCAAGTTTGCGAAGCCAACCGCGCCCTGGAGCCCAGCGGCCTCGTGCGCCTCACCTGGGGAAACGTCTCCGGCATCGACCGCGCCTCCGGCCTCTGGGGCATCAAGCCCAGCGGTGTTGACTATGCCAGCCTCACCCCGGAGGACATCGTCATCCTGGACCTGGAGGGAAACCTCGTGGAAGGAAAACTGCGCCCCTCCTCCGATACCAAAACCCACCTGCATCTCTACCGCGAATTTCCCCAGATCGGCGGCATCACCCACACCCACAGCCTGCATGCCACCATGTTTTCCCAGGCCGGGCGTGAGCTCCCCTGCTACGGCACCACCCACGCGGATCACTTCTACGGCAGCGTCCCCATCGTCCGCGCCCTGACCCCGGAAGAAGTGGAAACCGATTACGAGCACTACACCGGTGTCGCCATCGTCCAGCGCCTGCGCGAGCTCGGCCTCCACCCCCTGGAGATGCCCGCCGTGCTGCAACGCCACCACGCCCCCTTCACCTTTGGTAAGACCGCCATGGACTCCCTGCAAAACAGCATCGCCCTGGAAATGTGCGCCCAAATGGCCCTCGGCACCCTCACCCTAAACCCCGACCAAGCCCCCATCCCCACCCACATCCTCGACAAGCACCACCTCCGCAAACACGGCCCCGGCGCCTACTACGGCCAGAAGTAAAGCGCACTCACCTCACCTGCTTCCCATTCCCCAGCAGGTTCGCGCCGACTTGGTTATCGTTCCCGCCGAGGATGAGCAGGGAGGGTTCTTTGGAACGCACGTCTTCGACGCGGTCATCGCGAATGAGGTTATCGCTGATCAGGCTCTGCTCCACCTGCTCCAGCAGCAGGCCTGCGCCATCGCTATCCAGGATGCTGTTACCCGTAATCATCAGGCGGCGACCGCCCACGATCTCCACCGCAGCACGTTTCCGCATCACTCCGGCGACGATGTTGCCTGAGAAGGAACTATCGGTACAGGTTTTGAAAACGATGCCGTTGTTTTCCGCCTCCTTGAAACCGTTCACCAGATAACGCGGATTGCGGTCAAAATTGTTGCTGCTCACGATCAGATGCTCGCAATTTTCCGCCAGCAGATCGTGCTCAAAGCCTTCCCAAAAAGTGTTGCCGGTAATGACCACTCCACGGGCGTCCTTCACCTCAATGTTCACCTTCACATCGCTAAACACATTGGCGCTGATGGTCACATTCCCCTCGCGGGTGTGTGCGCGGCCCACGCGGCGCTCCAGGCTGGCATCGGTCCCGGCTCCCAGGATGCGGATGTTGGCAGATCCCGCCGCCTTGCTGGTATGCTGAAGCGTGCAGCCTGTAATGGCCACCTCGCCAATCGAGCCTCCGGTAGAATCCAGCTCCACATTGGCGGAGGGTGGCGAATCCGCGTAATGATTGCTCTCGATGTCACAGGTGCCGATGTGCAGGTTGCGCACATTGCCACCGCGCGAGACGACCCCGCCGCCGCGATTGTAGCTGATGTGGCTGCCCACGATGTTGATCTGATGCAGGTTCACGTTATCCAAAAACACACCGATGCCCGTGTTGTCATACAAATGGCAGTCGCTGATCATCACGTTGCGATTGCGAGTCGTCAGGTGAATGGCGTGGCGGCACTTGCTCACCACCAGCCGGTGCAGCGTCACCTGCATCGCCCCGCCCACCTCCACGCCATCCGCTTCGGGATGCGCGCCATAAATTTCAAAACCGCTCAGCATCGGCGTACGTTCCTGCTCCCAGATTTCAGGCTTCATCTGGGTCGGTGCCGCCGATCCCTCATGATGACCGATGAGCCTAAACGCCGGTCCCGCCCCGGTCATCAGGAAACGCGCTGTGCCATCCCCGGATAGGCCCACCAACCCTGTTTTGGACAGGTCCACCGTGATGGTTTGCGTCAGCTTATACGTGCCTTTGGGGAAAAGCAGGCTGCCGTATTCATCCACCGCTTTCTGAAGGGCCACCGTATCATCCGTCTGGCCATCCCCCTTCACACCCACCGTCTGGACATTCGTCTGGGCCGCAGCTAGGACAGCGGAAAAAGCGATCAGCAATAGAACTCGTAGCATCTCACTTGAACGCGCATCAGCCTCCTAAAATCACATACCGACATGCTGCCAAGAAATGGTTTTGTGTGCAGGCTGCATGAATATCGCACGTCACCCTCCACGTATTTTAAATGAATTGGGGGGATAAGGCGTCAAAGAAAGTACAACCATGCCAACTCCCACCATGCACGATAAAGAGGGGCGACCTGGTGCCGCCGCCCCCAGCCCGCAACCCCCACCCCAAGCGCCGAGTGAAAAGCAAATCCAGCAGGCCTTTTGCCACCGGTTGGTTGACCGCGCCCTTCTCCAGGGCCCCAATCACCGCCTGACGGAACTGCGCATCCTTTTCAGTGTCATCGGAGATTTCCTGCGCGGATTTCGCGGTCTGCACTTCGTCGGCCCCTGCATCACCGTCTTCGGCTCCGCCCGTTTTCAGGAAGACCACCCGCATTATCAAAAGGCACGCGAGATCGGCGCGGCCATCGTGAAGGCAGGTTTCACCGTCATGACCGGCGGTGGCCCCGGCATCATGGAGGCAGCCAATCGCGGGGCAAAAGATGTGGGCGGCCGCAGTGTCGGCTGCAACATTGAACTGCCCTTTGAGCAGAGCCACAATCCCTACCTGGACCGCTGGGTGACGATGAAATACTTCTTTGTTCGCAAAGTGCTGCTCATGAAATACAGCTACGGATTCGTCATCATGCCCGGCGGCTTCGGCACCCTGGACGAGGCCTTTGAAGCGCTGACGCTCATCCAGACCAAGAAAGTCCGAAACTTCCCCGTCGTCATCATGGGTACCGAGTTTTGGGGAGACCTTCGCGCCCTGGTGGACAGCATGGTCACCAACGGCACCATCAGCCCGGAGGACCTAAACCTCATCTGCTGGACGGACAGTGTGGAGGAAGCCATCGCCCACCTGGAAGAACGGGCCGTCAAACAATTCGGCCTGACCTGCGAGGTGCCGCCCCGCTCTAGCTCCTGGCTGTGGGAAAAAGGCCTGTAACCGGCTTGTCTAAAGCGCCCTTTCGAGGGCGCTTTCTAGATGGTAAATCCCGACAGCAATTTTCACAAAGAAGTAAAAACGCAGGTGATTAGCAAAGGGCACTTGAGGCCGTCTTGCGCAAAAACATCTCCGTCCCCAAGCCCAACGGGCTTACGTAATTGAGCCCAGGATTGGCACAATCCTGGGGACAGGACCCGCAGGCGCCTTCAATCCGCGAACCCCAACGGGGTTCAGTCCTGAAACGACAGCGAAATCATCATGGCAGGATGACGCCGCTCACACCGACTCCCGGCAATTGCTCAGCAGCGCATGCAGGTAACCGGCGATTTCATCAAAGGCGGTCTTATAATCCGATTCTTCCAGGCAGATCAGCTCGGCACGGGCTTCATTCAGCATGTTTTGCGCAAAGGTGACTGCACGCTCAATGGCCCCTTCATAGTCAGCGATGCCGGCCAGGATGGAGGTATCCATCGGCTCCCCCTTCAGCAGCATCTTGTTCAGCTTCTGCTTCTGCGCATCCGTGGCGTCTTCCAGAAGATAAAGGATAGGCAGCGTCAGCTTGCCCTTGATGAGGTCGGTGCGCAGGGTCTTGCCCACTTCCTTTTCATCTCCCACTAGGTCCAGGCAGTCATCATAGATCTGATAGACCGTGCCCAGCTTCATCCCGTAGCTGTAAAGCGCGTGTTCCACCTGCTCAGACACTCCATTGAGGCGTGCGCCCAGCCCGGCAGCAGCGGCAAAGAGGGCCGCTGTTTTCATCTCGATCATGCGCAGGTAATCCGGCACCGAGAGGTTCAGGTCAAAGCGGCGCTGCGTCTGCAAAATCTCCCCGCTGCATACATCGCGTGAGGCTTTGGCGATGCTGCGGCAGACCTGGGTATCTTCAAATTCCGTGGCCAGCTCCAGCGAGTAGGCGAAGATGGCATCTCCCAGCAGCACGCTCAGCGCACTGCCCCATTTGGCAGCCGCAGTCGGCAGACCCCGCCGGGTGGCGGCACCGTCCATGATGTCATCATGCACCAGGGAGGCGATGTGTACCATTTCCAAAATAACCGAGAGACGCGTGTGGTCCGCTGTCTTGCCGCCCGTGGCCCCACCGGCCAGCAGAGCCAGAGCCGGACGGATACGCTTTCCTGCCGCCTGGCACACATAGCTCACGTATCCTTCCACGGCCGGATCAAAGGCACGGGACTGTTCGCGAATAGCTTTCTCGACGATCTCGAGGTCAGCACGAACGAGTTCGAATGGAAAGACAGGGGCGGAGGCGCTGGCGGGAATATTTTTCATGGACAGGGCGTGGCTGGCAGCGCCGGGGGACTAAGAACAGACTCCCAGTACGTGGCGCACCGCCTTTCCTGAGTCAATTACGACCTGCATGGAATCTGCGGATCAACTTTCACCCAGGTTATCATGGATGAAACTTTTGAAAGCAAAATGGGCCGAAAAGTCGCCTCAAAGCCCTGCCATATTCACTTCATATCGAGCAGCCGCCGCGATTCCTCCAGCAGGAAAGCGGTATCTGTGAAGGGTTCCCAGCTCACATCCCACCAGCGCACACGGCCTTCGGCATCCACCAGTACCGCCGCATGCAGCGGCTCATCCTCAAAGTCATCATAAGCTTTGAAAGACTTAAACATCGCCAGTCCAGGATCGCAGTAGATGGGAAACGGGGGCAACTTGCCCGTGCTCATCTGTTCTGAGATTCGTCCCGCCAGGGAGACTGGCTCCAGGGTGACGGCAGCAAGCTGGATGCCCGCCTTTTCATAGTCGGGGGCCACTTTGGCAAAGGCATTGATCTGCGTCATGCAGTGGCCACAGGCGCTGCCCAGGTAAAACAGCAGCACATGCGGTTTCCCCTCGAAGGCGGCTGCGGTGACCGGTTGCCCCTCCAGAGTCAGCGCCTCCCATGGAGGTGCTGCGGGTGGCTGCCAGTGCATGGGCCCCAGGGTATCCAGCGCCGGGCGCACCCCGCTGTCCTCATGTTTTGGAGCAGCCTCACGCCATTCTTTCCCCGTGCCCAGGGTCACCGCCAGCGCATCCAGCCGCATGGCCACAGGCAGATCCTTGTCCATGGCAAAGGCTAGCTTGCCTACTTGTTTCAGCGTCTTTTTCGCGTCCTCAGTCTTGCCCAGCGCGGCCTGCACTTCCGTCTTCACGGCCAGGCCATAAAGCTCCTCAGACATGCCCTTCAGGCAGGCTTCCGCTTGGGTTTGACCACCCAGTTTCAGCCACAGCGGGGCGGCACGTTCCTTCGGCATCCCGGTCGCTGCTTGCAGCTTTTTAGCCGCATCTTTAGCTCCCATGAGGATGGCCTTCAGCGCCCGCAGTTCAGCCACCGCCTCAGCCGCTGCATCAGGCTTCTTTCCACCTTTAGCGGGCGGCCCGGCTTTCTTCTCGCCCTTCTTCTTGGCCTCCGCCTTTTTGATCTTCGCCTGCCACTGCTCCAGATGCGCGATGTTGATGTCCAGGGACTTCACATCCCCCTGATGATAAAAAGCCAGCCCGCGTGCATGACGCCGCGTCACCTCATGCTGGGCATGATCCACTGCCGTGATAAATGGCCCATCGGTCACGGCCAGCAACTCCTCCCAGCGCTCCCATTTGATCAGTGTCTCGATCAACCGTGTGCGGCCATAGTTGGCGCTGCCTTTGTCCAGCGTGTTGTATTTGGGATGCCGCGGATTGGTGATCAGGCTGCGGGCCAGCGCCTCGGCCTCTTGGGCTCGCCCCAGTTCGTTAAAGGTACGCACCAGCCATTCCTCATTGTGGGCATAGTTATGAATTTGATCCGGCAGCACCCAGTTCTGGCGCATGTATTCATGATCCGCCCGCGTGCTGGCCTCCTGCTGCCAAGCGGCGTCATCGGGACGCTTCAGTTTGGAAAAGGTGTGCCCCGGCATGTGCCACATATGGGCGATGCCCGGCGCGGACTGGCCATTCTGCGCGGCGGATTTCACCGCACGCGCCGGTTTGCTACCATCCCATAAATGAATGCGATAATGATGCGCGGGATGCTCTGGGTTTGCGACAAAGACCTGGTCCAGCAGCATGTCCACCACCTGCGGACTGCTCATCGGTGCCACATCCTTGGCATGCCAGATTTTCCAGGCCAGAAACGCCTTTGCCTCCACATCCTCCGGGTGCTCCTGCACGATGGTTTCCAGATCGCGGATAAAATCCAGCGCGCGCTGTTTTTTATCCCGCTTGTCCTCCTTGTAAAAATTCTCCAGCGTGGCCAGCCACAGCTTCTCCCTAGCCTCCGCCTTGTCCTTCAGCGCCACAGCCTTCTTCACAAATTCCTTGGCACGCTTTTCGTTATTCACATTCGCCATCGCCATGCCCCAAAAGGCCATAGCGCATTCCTTGTCCAGCACCGCCACCTGCCGGAACGAACGCTCCGCCTCATAATACCAGAAGCCATGGAGCTGGCCCACGCCCTGGTTGAAAAACTTCTGCGCCTCCGCGTTCTTCGTGGAGATTTTGAAATCCACCTTCCCTGTCCCCGGCATCAGCACCGCAGCCTGTCTCGGCCCTTCATTGAAGGCCTCCCCATGCAAAGAATGACCGGGCAAAGGATCCGCCGCCGCACAGACCAGGGCGGCGCTGAAGAAAACAAAGGCTGAAAAACGCAAGTGCATGAAGTGCCTACATCAACGCAGCCAGCGACTGCATTCATGCTGCATCCGCAAATCAAACCTTCCGCCACCGCCGTGCCTTGAACTCATACCGGGGCAGGCTGTCGGATTCCACCAATCGCACCGGGATGCGCATGGAAAAGGTATCCCGCAATTTTGATTCCAGCCGCTTAAACAGGTTTTTGGGCACATTGCCCGGCACCTCGATCAGCAGTTCGATCTCGTCCATGGCCTCGACCTTCCTCTGCTCCACCATGAATTCCACCACCTCGCTAAACTGCCGCACCACGGCCTCCACAGCACTGGGGTACACGTTCACTCCGCGCACCACCACCATGTCATCCACCCGGCTCAGCACCCCACCTTCCAGCGTCAGCCGCCCATTCCACATCCTCTTTTTCACCCAATCCCCGGTGCGATAGCGCAGCAGCGGCCCGGCAGCGCGGTCCAGGGTGGTCAGCACCAGTTCTCCATGTTCACCATCCGCCACTTCCAGGCCTGTGGCAGTGTCGATCACTTCCGCCAGATAGGCTTCTTCGATAACCACGAGCTGCCCCGGTGCCACCGTCAGTTCATAGCTCACCGGTCCCACTTCGGTCATGCCGTGGTGGTCATAAACACGCGCGTTCCATAGCTTCTCGATCCGCGCCCGCACCTCCGGGATACTGCCCCCAGGCTCTCCGGCGACGATGATTTTTCGGATGCTCAAGGCTTCCCTCTCCACTCCGCTGGCCTCACCGATGAGCTCGCCCAGGCGCAGCGCATACGTGGGCGTACAGCACAGCACCGTGGTCCCATACCGAACCATCATTTCCAGACGCGCCTGGCTGGAAAGACCGCCGCTGGGCAGGGAAAGATAGTGCCCGTTGGCCGCCTCATACGCGGTCCAAAAACCCAGGAAAGGTCCAAATGAAAACGCGAAAAAGATCCGGTCGCTCCCCTTCTCCAGATCCGCCGCCTCATACACCCGCCGCCAGCAGGCCAGCATAGCCTCCCAGCTTTCACAGGTATCCAACCACGCCACCGGCTGGCCGCTGCTTGTGCCGCTGGTCTGGCAAAAGCGCGTGTAGTCCGCCAGCGGCTGCGTGAGATGTGTGCCGAAGGGCGGATGCGCCACCCGGTCGGCCAGCAGCTCATCCTTGGTCGTGAAAGGCACCTGCTGGATGAAATCTTCCACCCCATTCATTGCGGAAACCACAGCTCCTGCCGCCTTGAATTTAGGCGCGTAAAATCCGTCCGCAGCGGTCACGGCGAGCAGGATGGAGCGCAGCTTGCGCCACTGGCTGGCACGCAGACGGTCACGGTCGAGGGGGGTACTTTCATCAGCCACCTGGCAGCGTTGCCGAGCAGGCCGGAGCGGTCAAATAGAGATGCACACAGACTGCATGGGCCGGAGCCTCACGCCATCACAGCACACTCTTCACGCACCCGTAGGCACCCGCTTCATCCCCCAGGCTGGCCAGCGCCAGACGCACCTGCTTTCCACCCGGCCGCCATTCGTATTCATCCAGGAAAACCGAAAGCGGTTTCAGCAGGCGGTCCCCTGCCCCCGTCGCGATACCCCCGCCCAAAATGATCAGCTCCGGGTCTAGCACATTGATCAGGCTGCCCAGCGCTGCACCCAGATGACGCAGGGATTCCAGCCATACCTTGACCGCATGCTCATCCCCGGTAGCGACCGCTTCCAGCAGCGCCAGGGTGGTGGCATAACGCCCCTCCCCACGTTCCTGGATCGTCTTATTGCCAATCGCCACCTCCAGGCTGCCAGGCGTGCCATACAGGTCCGTTGGCGCATTCACATCCGTGGAAACATGCCCCAGATGCCCAGCCCGGCCGATGGCCCCCTTCAGTATTCGCCCATCGCAAAATATCGCCCCGCCGACTCCAGTGCCCAGAGTCACCATGAACACATTTTGACAGCCTCTGGCCGCGCCCACCCACACCTCCCCCAGCAGGGCTGCATGGGCATCGTTGAGCACATTCACATGCCGGTCCAGAAAGGTCGGCCAGTCCAGTTTCTCCAGCCCATGCATCCGCCCCGGCATCCAGTCGATGCATCGCCCGTTCGGATTCGCCAGCCCTGGTGCGGACAGCCCCACACGCAGCCGCCCTCCACCAGCTTGCGCTTCCAGTTCCTCCACGATCCCCCGCACAGTCAGCGCGAAACGCGGCACTCCATCCACAAATTCACCGTCCAGTGTCGGACGTGAAAAGCTCGTGACCAATTTCCCGGTTTCACACTCAATGAGTGCCGCCTTGATGTTCGTTCCGCCCAGATCAATTCCTATCGCTACATTCATAGTTATATCAGTTCTTCTTGTTAGGCGCTTCTCTCCCTTCAGATACCGTCCATCCGCCATCCACCGCCAGCACCTGGCCCGTGATGAATTGGGCCGCACGCGAAAGCAAAAACAACGCCGCCCCTTCCACATCCGCCGGGCTGCCCACGCGCCCGCCATCTAGCGGCTGCTTGGCCGCAACGAACTGCACGATGGCCTCATTGCCCACCGCACGCTGGGACATCGGCGTTTCCACCAGCGCCGGGGCGATGACGTTCACACGGATGTTTTGCGGCGCATAATAACTGGCGATGGACCGGCTGAAACCGACGATGCCTGCCTTCGCCGCCGCATAGGCATGACTGGCAAAAAATTCCGGCGAGGGTGACCACCCGAGCACGCTGCCCATGTTTAAAATGCAGCCCCCGCCGCCCTGCTTCATGAATTGCTTCACCGCTGCACGGTTGGAGGCAATCAAGGACGTCAGGTTCAGATCCAGCGTATAGCGCAGCCCCTCATCCGTGATCTCATGCAGCGGCCCGTCACCCTTGGCCCGTCCGCTGCCGCCCGCCACATGATACAGCGCATCCAGCCTGCCAAAGGCCTCCACCGCCAGAGCCACGGCCCGCTCCGCCGTTTCCGGCAGACTGGCATCCGCAGCGAAACCGCGCGCATTTTCCCCCAAGCTATCCAACGCAGCTTGCACATTCGCCTCACTCCGGCTGGTGACGACCACCTTCGCTCCATTGGCCACCAGCGCCTGCGCCGCAGACAGCCCCAGCCCCGTGGTGCCGCCCATGACGACCACCACCAGTCCCTCAACATCATAACGCGCACTCATTGTGCCCGCGATTATCCCCAGCCCTCCGCCCCTGACAACGCCTATCGTGGATCACACCCCGGTTTTCCCCATCAGCAGAGAATCACCGCCACTACGCCAAGATCTCATTCACCACATGCCCATGCACATCCGTCAGGCGGAAGTCACGCCCGGCATACTTGAACGTCAGCTTTTCATGATCCAGGCCTAACAGATGCAGGATGGTCGCGTGCAGGTCATGCATGTGCACCTTTCCCTCCACCGCCTGGAAGCCGATGTCATCCGTGGCCCCATGGGCAAACCCCGCCTTCACACCACCGCCTGCCAGCCAGACGGTGAATCCCGCCGGGTTGTGATCGCGACCCGTGCCGTTTCTTTCCGCATACGGCGTGCGGCCAAATTCACCGCCCCACCAGACGATGGTATCCTCCAGCAGCCCGCGCTGCTTGAGGTCCGTCAGCAGACCGGCGATGGGTTTGTCCACCGCCGCTGCATGGTCTCCATGTTTGGGCAGATTGCTGTGCTGATCCCAGGCTGGATTATTGGAATTGTCACCGTAATTCACCTGGATGTAGCGCACCCCCTGCTCCGCCATCCGGCGGGCCATCAGGCATTGCCTGCCAAAGTTATCCGTCGTCTTGTCGCCGATGCCATACAGGCTCAGCGTGGATTCAGATTCCTGAGCTAGGTCCAGCGCATCCGGGGCCTTGTTCTGCATCCTCCAGGCCAGTTCATAACTTTGGATGACCGCCTCGATCTCATTGTCCCCCGGCAGCATCTGCTGGGAATTCAACGCGCCTAACAATTCATACTGCCGCCGTTGCTGCTCCGGGCTCCAGGTGGTGTTGACGATGTTTTTGATCGTCGCCTCCTTGCTCGGCAGGCCGCTGCGGCCTAACGGAGTACCTTGGAAAACGGCAGGCAGGAAAGCATTGCCATAATTGCGCGGCCCGCCATTCCCCAAGCTGGGGCTGATGGTGACAAAACCCGGTAGGTTCTCATTTTCCGAACCCAGCCCATACATCACCCATGCCCCCATGCTGGGCCGGATAAAGCTCGTCGTGCCCGTGTGCATAAACAGCGTGGCTGGACCATGCGCCACCCCCTCCGTATGCATGCCATGCAGGAAGCACAGGTCATCCACATGCCGGTTGATGTTGGGAAAAAGATTCGATGCCCACCTTCCTGTCTCCCCATGCTGGGCAAAGTCCCACAAAGGTTTCTTGATGCGCTGCGGGGAGCCCTTTCCCGTCTTCGCCACCGTGCGCGGATCCGCGATGTCGATGATCTTCTGGTCATCCTTCAACAGCCGTGGTTTGTAATCAAACGAGTCCACATGGCTCACCCCGCCCTGCATAAAAAGAAAGATCACCCGCTTCGCCCTCGGCGCATGATGCGGCTGCGGTCCCCTGCCCCCGCCCCCCGCCCACGCCTGCTTCTGGGCCAGCGCAGAGGCCGCCAAGTATCCAAAACCACAACCCGTGGTCTGGAGAAAGGAACGTCGGGAAGAAAACATGATGGTTAGAACGTCCCCAGATTCCCTTTTTTTGCTCCCCGAGCCAAGATCATTTTCCACATTCAAAATCCAGGCTCGACATTCGCCTCCTCTCGCCTTTTCATCTGCACCACCCCCGCATGACTGCCGTCTCTTCCTTTTTTCGCACAGGTCTCCCCTTTCTCGCCCTTGGCCTGGCCCTGTGCAGTTGCAGTTCTTCGCCCGATGAGGCCGCCCAGGAGCAGCCAGGGTCAAAACGGGATGCTTACTGGATCGGCGACCAAGTCGCGGGCAGCCCAAAGCTGGTGATCGACCTCAGCGCCCAGCGCATCCGTTATTTCAAAGGCGGCCAGCTCGTCGGCGTCTCCCCCATTTCCTCAGGCCGGGAAAGCCACTCCACAGTCACCGGCACTTTCCGCATCACGGAAAAGGATCGTTACCACCGTTCCTCCCTGTATGGCAGCTACGTGGATGCCGATGGCAACGTCGTCGTAGAGGATGTGGATGTGCGCAAAGATCCCCGCCCACCTGGCACGACCTTCCTCGGCGCAAAGATGCATTACTTCATGCGCGTCGTCGGGGCCATCGGCATGCATGAGGGATACCTGCCCGGTTATCCCGCCTCCCATGGTTGCATCCGCCTGCCGACGGATATGGCCGCCATCTTTTACAATGCCACCCCTCACGGCACCCCTGTACAGATCGTTGGCAATGCCTCCCTGGCTGCCTATGAGGCCCCCGTCCCCATGGTGCAGCAAGCACCAGCCCCACAGGAGGAAGTGCGAAAACCAAAGACACGCCATGGCCGCAAGCCCAAGGCCCCCAAGCGCCAGGCACTGCCTCCTGGCACCACTCTTTATTTGTAAAAGTGCTCAGCGCTTAGGCGTGGCAGAGCCGGAGACTAGGCCCTCAAACAGCGGCCTCAGCAGGTGCGCGCCTTTCACGGTCAGATGGTTGTAATCCACATAAACCGCATGCCCGTCATGCTCGATCAGGGTTCTGCCATCCGCATTCATCAGCAGATCCGCCGGGTCCAGCACACGGGCTCCGGTTTCTAGCAAACGCGGGATCAGCGCCTGCATCACCGCATTGATTTCACGGTGCTTTTCCAGAGTCGTCGTTCTCTCCGCAGGATTTGGGAACCAGCCTCCCGGCAGCCTTCCCAGAGCCAGCGCCTTCGGCACATCAAAGGGCTGCGTCGGCACATCCAGCACCACCCACACCTGGGTGCCCGCCTCTGTTAAAACACGCGCCGTCTCCACCAGCGCATTGGAAAATCCCTCGGGATCTTTGTTGGGGCATTCACTCCAGTAGGCAGCCAGGAGCGTGTTGGGGATTTTCGCTTTCCTCACCCGCTCCACCACCGCCTTGGCCAGGATCTCCGTTCGTACCCCCAGGCCGTTACGACTGCGGCGGTAAAAGCCCAACGTCGGCGAGGTGGCGCTATACATCGCCATTTCCGCCGTCAAACGATGCTCCTGACACAGCGCATCCAGCACCGGCATCAGGCTTCGCGCGTGGCTGTCCCCCCAGATCATCATCGCCACCGGAGCCTCCGCATCCTTCATGCCCGCCTTGGCAAACTGCCCCTGCTGCACCGCCTCCAAATCCACCGTGAGAGGAAATTCAGGACGGTCCTGCTTCCCGCCTTCATAGATCATTGCGGCCTCCGGCATCCTTTCCGGCAGCCCCTCATGGCGGACGATCTGCCAGCCTACTACGATGAACAAAACACCCAACCCTGCTCCCATCAGGAAAATGCTGCGCCGGGTCTTAAAAATGGATTTGCGCCGGAACGGCATCTCCACCCAGCGCCAGGACATCCAGGCCAGCAAAAAGGCCAGCAAGACAGCACCCACCCGAATCAAAACCGGCGGTGAATTATCGCCAAAAATATTCACATACTGAGCCAGCGCCAGCAGTGGCCAGTGCCACAGATACAGCGAATATGAAATGAGCCCCACCGCTACCAAAGGCTTCCATGTCATCACCCGCCAGGTCCGCGGCAGCGACTCCGCCTGGGCCTTTTCCCCCGCCCTCAGGCTATGCGCCCAGATCAACCCCGCAGCCCCCAGACAGGGCAGCAAAGCCGCCGCCCCAGGAAAAGCCGTGTCACTTTCATAAGCAAACGCGGCCACCAAAATCAGCACCAGTCCCAGCCCGGCCACCACCTCCCGCTGCTGGCGATTTTTTAAACGCCATGCCTCCGGCAGCCCGGCCAGCACACTCCCCAACAGCAATTCCCACGCCCGAGTGTGCAGCCAGTAAAAAGCGGTATTCGCATCCATCGCCACCCCCACCACACTGGCAACGAAGCTCACAACCATCAGCCCCACGAAAACCCGGACCATGATCCAGCGCACTTGGTCTGCTGAATGCCGCCGCTTTAACCAATGCTGCCCGAAAATCAAAAGCAGCGGCAGCAGAATATAAAACTGCTCCTCCACCGCCAGGGACCAAAGGTGTAACAAAGGCTTCTCCTCAGCCGCATCCGCGAAGTAACCCGAATCCTGCCAGAAATAGAGATTCGCACTCAGCAAGGCCTGCGCCACAAACGATTCCCCCAGGGAGGTAAAGGCGGATGGGAAAAGCACAGCAGCCCCCAGGGCCAAAACGACCACCAGCATCACCGCCAAAGCAGGCGTAATGCGGCGCAGCCTTCGCTCCCAAAAGCCAGCCAGGTCAATCGACCCGCGCTCCATCTCCTTAAACAGCAGCCCCGTGATCAAATACCCGGAGATCACAAAGAAAATGTCCACCCCCGTATATCCTCCATTGAACCCCATATCCGCGTGAAACAGAACCACCATCAGCACCGCCAGACCACGCAAGCCGTCAATATCAGGGCGGTAGGATGAGGATGAAGAGGGGATCATGGATGCATCGGCACAGCTCTCACAGGGGTGGATCAAAGCCAGCGCATGAATCATCATGCATGCAGAACTCGTCAAGCTGAAGCTGCCCCGCATAACCGGTCGGGCCTCATCTCTGAATTCCCCCGAAAGCGGGCCAAAAATAGAAAACCATCTCATGCCCGCTTGTGCGCACCGCCACTTGCCGCAACCATGCCCGGATGACGCGCACCGAAGCTTACCTAGCCCTGAACCTGATCCCCCAAGTGGGCCCGGTACGCATCCGCAGGCTCTTGCAGACCTTTGGCACCCCGGAGCGCGTCCTCACCGCCAAGGCTTCCGAAATCGTCCAGGTGGATGGCTTTGGCATGACCCAGGCCGAGGCCATCGCAGGCTGGGAAAGCCAAGTCCATCTGGATAAGGAAATGGCAAAAATCCACGAGCGCGGCCTCACCCTCCTCACCCAGGAGGACGAGCTATACCCGCCCCTGCTCAAGCAGATCTACGATGCCCCCATCCTGCTTTATGTCTGGGGTCAGCTTCAAAAGCGCGACCACCAGGCCATCGGTGTCGTCGGCAGCCGTCACGCCACCTTATACGGCATGAATGCCACGAAGAAGATGAGCTTCCAGATCGCCTATGCAGGCTATACCGTCATCAGCGGCCTGGCGCGTGGCATTGATACCGCCGCCCATGAAGCCGCCCTGGCAGCAAAGGGGCGCACCGTCGCCGTCATCGGCTCCGGTATAGGCAAGCTGTATCCGCCGGAAAACATGGCCCTGGCCCAGCGCATCTCCGAAAACGGCGCCGTCATCAGCGAATACCCCGTGGACCGCATCGCCGACCGGCAGACCTTTCCGTATAGAAACCGCATCGTCGCCGGTTGGGGCAGCGGTCTCCTGGTCGTGGAGGCACCCGTGAAAAGCGGCTCCCTCATCACCGCCCAGCAGGCGACCGAGCAAGGCCGCACCGTCTATGCCGTCCCCGGTCCCATTGACAAACCTACCTCCGCAGGCTGCAACCGCCTCATCCAGCAGGGGGCCAAGCTGGTCATGGATGGAGCCGATGTCCTGGATGACCTCATGACCCTCTTCCCCACCGCCCCCATCGCTCCCAAGGTGGAGGCCCCGCCCCCGGCCGTGAATCTCACCCTGGATGAGCAGATCCTCTTTGGCGCCATGACCACCGAAGAACTGCACATCGATGAACTCACCGCCCTCTCCGGCCTAGCCCCCGGCACTGTGAATGTGAATCTCATGCGGCTGGAAATGAAACGCCTCATCCGGGCGTTACCTGGACGCCGCTATGTGCGTGTGAATTGATCGCAGACGAATGGTTCCCTGGACCTTGATGATGCGTATCCTTTGCGTTAAACATCGCGCCCCTGCCCCGCCCACAGCCCTCTATGCGCATCCTTCATCTCACGCCAGGCACTGGTAACTTTCACTGCGGAAGCTGTCTCCGTGACCATGCGCTTATCAAGGCCCTGCGCTCTCGCGGGCACGATGCCATCATGGCCCCGCTCTACCTGCCCCTGGTCACAGATCGTGAGGTGGCCAATCCGGAGATCGGCATCCGCGTCGGCGGCATCTCCCTCTTTTTGCAGCAAAAGATGCCCTGGTTCCGCTTCCTGCCGCGCTTCATCCATCGCTGGCTGGACAAGCCTAACCACCTGCGCTTCGCCTCCCGCTTCATGGGCATGACCAGCGCCCGCGACCTGGGTGAGATGACCCTCGGGGCCCTGGAGGGAGAATCCGGTCGCCAATGGCCCGAATGGCAACGCCTCATCGAATGGATCCGCACGGAGGGAAAACCCGATGTCATCTCCCTCTCCAACAGCCTCCTCATCGGCCTCTGCCCCACCCTGGAGCGGGATCTCGGCATCCCCGTCGTCGTCTCTCTGCAAGGGGAGGATTCCTTCCTGGATACCCTCATCGAGCCTTACCGTGAAAAGTCCTGGGCCGCCATGCGCAGCAATGCCCAGCACGTTTCCAAATTCGTCGCCCCCAGCCAGTTTTACGCCCGCGTCATGCAGGAAAAACTGGCCGTCGGCGCAGACAAAATGGCCGTCGTTTTTAATGGCCTGGATGCCAATTCCTTCAGCGTCGCCGACCCCGATCCCAACTGGCCCGTCATCGGCTACTTCGCCCGCATGATCCATGGCAAAGGCCTCACCACCCTGGTAGATGCGTATATCCAGCTCTCCAAACGCGGCACCGTCCCCCGCGTGAAACTGAAGATTGGCGGCGCCAAAACCGCCAGCGATGACAAATACATCGCCAGTCTGCAAAAGAAGCTCAAAGACGCAGGCTGCGCCCAGCGCGTGGAATGGCACCCGAATCTCAGCTTCGCCGATAAGCTCAAATTCTTCCGCAACCTCACCGTCCTCTCCGTCCCCGCCACCTATGGCGAGGCCTTCGGCCTCTATATCCTCGAGGCCATGGCCAGCGGCGTCCCCGTCGTGCAGCCAGACCACGGTGCTTTTCCAGAGCTCATCGCCGCTTCCGGAGGCGGCGTCCTCTGCCCGCCAGACGATGTCACCGCCCTCGCCGATGCCCTGGAAAAACTCCTGCTCGACGATTACCAGCGCGAGCAAATTTCCAATCGCGGCCTAACCGGCGTGCGCACCGAATTCAGCGCCGCCCGCATGGCCGAACGCTTCGATGCCGTCCTCACCGAAGCAAAACAAAGCATCACCCCCAAGGTGTAGGGCGCCCGCCAATACAACCCAAGGAGTTGGGGCGTCCCGCCCCGACACGTCCCCCCCAAGCCATCGCGGGGTGTCCATGCCCCCCACTTCGGTCTCCCAAGGAGTTGGGGCGTCTCGCCCCAATATGCCCCCGACATCTCCCCCCCCCAAAAAACCCACCCACCCCCCCGCACAACCCAGTCATTGCCACGCCACCCCAGCCCAGGTATGCTCCCCGCATGAAGTCCGCCACTTTCCTGCCGCTGCTGGTTTGCCTGTCCCTGCTGATCAGCCTGTTCGTCCCGCAGATCCAGGCCGAAACCGCCAACTACAAAGGCAAGGTCGTCATCATCCCAGTCGGCGAAGAGGACCTCATCGCACGGGCGCGTTTCGAGTTCATGTCCCGCACCCTGGAGCGCTGCACCGATGAAGGGGCCGAGGCGGTGATCTTTGACCTCGATACCCCCGGCGGCCTGCTTTGGGACACCGTGGACCTCATGATGAACGACCTGCAAAAGCTCAAACCGCGCAGCTTCGCCTTCGTCAACAAACGCGCCCTCTCCGCCGGGGCCATGATCGCCGTAGCCACGGATGGCATTTACATCGCCCCCGCAGGCACCGCCGGAGCAGCCTCCCCCGTCTATGGCGGTGGCCAGGAAATGGGCGATGCCGAACGCGCCAAAATGAACTCCGCCACCATGGGCATGGCCCGCGCCGTGGCCAAACGCAAAGGTCACGATCCCCGCGTCATCGAGGCCATGATCGACATGAGCCGCGAACTGAAAATCGGCGATGTCCTCCTGGACAGCAAGGATTCCATCCTCACCCTGGATGCCGAGCAGGCCGTCATGAAGCTCGAAAACGGCAAGCCCCTCTTTGCCAAAGGCATCGTGGACACCCTGGATGAAATTAAAAAGGCCGAAGGTCTGAAGGGCGAAACCGTCATCGCCGAGCCCACCGGTTTTGAAGTCATCGCCATCTGGGTCACCAAATACGCCGCTATCCTCATCCTTATCGGCGTCGCCGGTGGTTACCTGGAAATGCAGGCCCCTGGGTTCGGCATCCCCGGCTTCGTCTCCATCGCCGCCTTCAGCCTCTTCTTCTTTGGCCACTACGTCGCAGGTAGCCTCGTCGGCCAGGAGACCGCCGCAGCCGCAGCCGTATTCATCATCGGCATCGCCCTGCTCATCATTGAGATCGCCATCTTCCCCGGCCTGCTGATTCCCGGCATCCTCGGTTTTGTCATGATCATGGCCGCCCTCGTTTACACCATGTCCGGCTGGGAAATGCCCGTCTCCCCCACCCTCCCCGGATCGCCTGCAGAATCCCCCGACGGCACCGGTTTCGACATCAACATTTACGCCACCGGTTTGCGCAACTTCGCGTTAGGCGTCCTCGGCGCAGGCATCCTCATCCTCGCCATCTTCCGTTTCCTGCCCCAGACCGGCCCCTTCCAGCGCCTCGTCCTGGATTCCTCCATTGACCAGGGAGAAGCCAAAGCCCCCAATACCGCCACCGTTTCTATCGGCGACCTCGGCCAAACCATCAGCGCCCTCCGCCCCTACGGCACCGCCCAGTTCGGCGAACGCCGCATCGAAGCCATGGTCGAAAGCGGCTACCTGCAAAGCGGCACCGAAGTCCGCATCCGCGACATCCAAGGCCCCAAAATCATCGTCGAACCCATCGCCTAATTCCCGCACTCGCACGCCCCCCTGGAGCGCACGCGCCTTTCCCCATGGAGCGCGGGCGTCCCGCCTGCCGTCTTGTGCGTCCCGCACAAGACCGTTCTCAAGCCCCCGTCCGCCCCCTCAACCATGGAGCGCCGACGACCCGTCGGCATTCAAAAACTCGTGCTCAGATTGAGCCCCCCTGCCAAGCCATAGGCCCTATACCTCTGATAAGCCCTACCCGAAAAAGCCTCATAATCAGAAATAGAATCCCCTCTCTGCTCCTCCGCCCCTCTGCGGCAAAAACGGGGTATCACACTGATATGGATTTACCGCAAAGAGGCAGGGGGGCAGAGATGGCGGAGAGTTTTGTAGTCCCGGCTTCAGCCGGTCTGGCCACCGATGACTTTGTGGGGACTCAGCAGCCAATGCACCGGCTGAAGCCGGGACTACAATGCACAAAAAAGCCGGAGCGCTTTCACGCTCCGGCTTCCTATCGGCAGGATCTCTCCTGCCTAAGTTCTTAGTGTTCGTAGCCGGACTCGCCGTGCTCGGAGAGGTCCAGACCCACCTGCTCCACTTCGTCCGTTGGACGCAGGCCCACGATCAGTTTCACCACCAGGGTGATCACGAAGGTTGCCACCACGCTCCACACGATGGTCACTGCCACTGCTTTGAGCTGCTCCATGAGCAGGCCTTCTTTCAGACCTGCCACGATGGAGTTGGCCTTCTCATCGGCCAGCACGCCTGTCAGGATCGCTCCCATCGTTCCGCCCACACCGTGCACACCAAAGGTGTCCAGTGCGTCGTCATAGCCCAGGATCTTCTTCAGGAAGGCCACCGCGATGAATGGAACGATACCAGCTGCCACACCCATGATCACTGCGCCATTGGCAGTCACGAAACCAGCTCCGGGAGTCACCACCACCAGACCGGCCACGATGCCCGAGCAGAAGCCCAGCACGGATGGCTTGCCACGAGTGATCCACTCCAGGAGGGCCCACACAAATCCGGCGATGGCGGCTGCCAGCGTCGTGGTCATGAATGCGTTGGAGGCGATGCCATCAGCACCCAGAGCGGAACCGGCGTTGAAGCCATACCAGCCCACCCAGAGCATGCCTGTGCCCACGGCGCAGAGCACCATGCTGTGAGGAGCCATCTGCTCTTTGCCGTAACCTT
>NZ_SOCA01000014.1 GCF_004364345.1 Prosthecobacter fusiformis
CGCCTTTGGCCGAGCTCGCGAGGTGGCCGCCTTTGCCGGACTGACACCTGCCTTGAGCCAGTCAGGCACGAGTGTGAACCGGCGCGGGCACATGACCAAAGAGGGCAGCGCCATACTGCGCAAGATGCTTTACATGGCAGCGCTGCAAGCGGTGAAACGCGCCACCAATGCCTTCCATGCCAGCTACCAAGCCTTTGTGGAGCGCGGCAAGCCGAAGATGTGCGCCCTAGGAGCCATCATGCACAAAATCATCCGGGTCGCCTTTGGCGTGCTCAAACACGACACGCCATTTGTCAAAAACTTCGCCAAACTGGAAGCCTGAAAAAATCTTCCACTTCGGCCTTGCTCTGACCATATCTATTTTCCGCGCTCCCTCCGGGAGCGAAGGGCCAGGGAGCATGACGTAGAAAAAGGAAGTGCACGCGCCCCCGCGTGCATTGGAAGGCACCCTCGCCTTCCACCGAGGTCCCTGGACGTCCTTCCTTCCGCACGACTAACTTCCTGCATCTGTAAAACGGGGGCGAGGCCACCTCCGCAAATCCCCCGCCGCAGTGCTGGGTTCGTATCCTAGCAGACCTTTCAAGGGCGCGGTTATTCACCCGCACCGCCTTCTTTCATGGCATCGCCGCTCGAACCCCGCGATTCCCCCAATTAAGGGCACCACAACAAACCTTCGCCACGGTTGCCGTTCAAGAATAATGGATTAAATTATAAAACATCATCCACCTTCTTCTCATCCCGCATCTCATAGTTCTCGTGATGCAAAGGCATGTCACACGATTCCGATTTTCCACAACTCAATGCCAATGGAACTTCTTAATCAAAATTCCAAAACTTCTTCCCCACCGTTCCCCACCGTTCCCCATTGGGGACACGATGGGGAAACAATCCCCATCATAATCCGTTGATTATCAATGGTAAACAACGCCAAATCCCCAAATGGGGAAAATTTCAAATTCATCCCCATGCACCTGTTTTAACACCTCTCTAGTTTCATGGGCCACGTCCCTGAATGCACCCGGCGCGTTATCTTTGGGATGGGCCTCGCTTTCCTGGGCCTCTCACTTGTTTCCATTGTTCCAGACTTCGTTCGTGACAAAAAAAGTGCTCCTGCTAATTTTGCATTCTTTTTCACGAATAATGTCCGGTAATCGCCCTGTGTTTCAACATCTTCGGATTAAGTTTGATCGTACCTGCCAGGTACGAGTGTCCGATTTTGCATTGTGATCCCTCGGTCAGTCATGTTTTACTCGTCTTCGTCTGCCATGCGTTACGTTCTTAGCCTAGTTTCAGTTCTTGCCTTCACCCTCCAGCTCACCGGGCAGGCCCCGCCGCCTGCTGCCCCGGCTGCACCCGCTGGCGCATTGAACATCCAGCAGGAAACGGAAGCTCTCATGGCTGAGGCTCTGCGCTTTTTCCAAGAGGCCAAATACCCCGAGGCGCTCAAAAAGATCGAGCAGGTAAAGACCAACCTCAATAACAAGCCCTTCGCTCAAGTCCTCTTCGTGGAAGGCGCTTCCTACTTCAATCTGGAAGAATACGACAAGGCCATTGCCGTCCTGGAGGACTACATCAAAAACTTCGGCGATGGCGAATACATCAGCGCTGTCAAAATGGCCCTTGGCCGCAGCTACATCAATAAAGGCGATGCCGACAAAGGCATCTCCGTCTTAAAAGAAGTCGTCTCCCAGTCCCCCGACATGAAGTCTGAGGCAGGCCTGTTCGTGGCTGAAGCACTCAAAAAGCAGGATAAGGTGGATGAAGCCCTCTCCGTGCTGAAATCCGTCCTTGAAGGCGGCATCCGCAGTTCGGAGGCCATCCAGGCCGCCATGATGGCCGCAGACCTTCACGTCGCCAAAGGTGAGCTGGATGAGGCCGGTGCCCTCATGGAAAAAGTGAAAGGTTTCGCCACCGGCGGTGACAACGTCGCCCAGATGAACAACATCTACCTCCGCCTCGGGGATCAGATGCTGGAGAAAAAAAGCTTCCGCGAGGCCCTCGGTGCCTACCAGTTCGTCCGCCGCAAGAATGAGATCACCCGCATGCAGAAGGACGTGATCGCCAAGATCGAGCAGAGCCTCAAAACCCCAGGCCGTGGCCCCATCAAAGGCACCAAGGAAGAGCTCGAGGAAAAGCTCAAATCCAATAACACCCTCCTGGCGGAAATTGAGCAGCGCAGCGACTACGATGCCTCCCTTTATTACCGCCTGGGCCGTTGTTATTTCGAAATGGGCCGCTTCTGGGAGGCCCTCCTCGCTTTCGATGTCATCGTCAATGACTTCAAAGAATTCCCCCAGCGTGACCGCTGCGTCTTTGGCATGATCATCGCCAATGCCCAGCTCAAGCGCGTCAAGTCCGCTCGTGAGCTCTGTGAGCGTTACATCAATGATTTCCCGGATGGGGCGGATCTCGGCACCGTTTCGGAAATGTTCGGCATGCTCGCCTATGAAAATGGCAAGCTCCAGGAGGCTGCCGATGCCTTCAATAAAGCCGAAGGATTCCCTAAATCCGACCGGGAACGCCTGCGCTTCCTTCGCGGGAACGTGCTCTTTGAAATGCAGCGTTTCGACGACGCCCGCACCACCTTTGAACTCCTCATCAATGAGTTCCCTCAGTCCGCCTATAAAGATGATGCCCTCTACCGCATCGCCCTCATCTACTTCTACCAGAACGATTCCGTCAATACCACGAAGGCGCTGAAGAACTACATGAAGGAAAACCCGAAAGGGCAGTACGTCGTGGATGCACGCTACCGCCTAGCCTTCATTAAATTCCAGGCCCGCGATGTGGACAATGCCATGCTGGACCTCCAGGCCATCATCAAAGATGCGCCGAATGATCCCAACATCGGCCAGGTGCACAGTTTGTTAGGGGATGCCTATAACCAAAAAGGCGAATATGAAAAAGCCCTGGAAAACTTCGCCCTCGGCGTGACCAAGGCTAAGTCTGACGATGTCCTCAGTTATGCCATGGACCAGGCCACCGACCTCTATGCCGGGACCGGCAAGTGGAAAGAGCTGGGAGACATGTGGCAGAAATACATGAATACCCACAAGGACAACGAAGAGCAGGAGCTCAAAGCTGTCCTATGGATCTCCCGCGCCCGGGTGAAGGAAAACAAACTGGACGAAGCCAAAAAGCTTCTCGCTGACGCCACCCGCCCAAAAATTTCCAATCCTTCCAATCAGCAGGTGGAAGGTCTCATTCAGCAGCTCGTCAGCCTTGTCGCTCCTAAACGCCGCCGTCCAGTGACCACCGAAGGCGCACCGGCACCGGAGCCTGAGCTCACCCATGAGCAGGTAGCCACTCAGCTTGAGGAGTTGCTCACCCCGCCTCAGGCCGCCCAGAATGGCACCTCCCAGATGCGCATCCTCTTTGCCAAGGCCTGGCTCGCCAAGGTCATGCGTGAACCCGTGAAAGCGGAAAAACTCTTCGCGGTCATCATTGACGTCGCCAAGCCGGAAGACCTCAGCGCCATGCTCCTCGCCACCGTTGGCGACAATGCCCGCACCAAAGGCGACCTGGATAAAGCCGCCGCTTGCTACAACCGCCTCAACGAATTCTTCAAGGAAACCGAATACGCGGATGGTGCCGCAGTCGGCTTGGCAGAAATCGCCTACTCAAAGGGAGAATACGACAAGGCTCTGGAGCTCTTCACTTCAGCCATTGAAGAATACTCCGCCAGCTCCCGTCTCCTGGATGCCACACTGGGCAAGGCCAAGACCCTCTTCCAGCTCAAGAAGTATGACGAGGCCAAGGCGCTTTACGTGCAGATCCTCAATACCAAGGAGTGGCGCGGTGAAGCCCATGCCACCTCACTGTTCATGCAGGGGGAGATCGAATTCGCCAACCAGAAATGGGGAGAAGCCATCCCCTTCTATCAGCGTGTCTTCATCGCCCATCAAAAGTGGAAGTCCATCATGGCCCAGTCTTACCTCCAGTGCGCCCGTGCATTCCTCAAGCGCAACGGACCTGCTGAGCCGCCTAACAAATACCCGGACCGGGAAAACGCCAAGCTCCTGCTCATTGAAATGGTCAAGCGCACAGACCTCAAAGACCTGCCTGAAATGAAGCAGGCTGAGCTGGAACTCTCCAAGCTGTAATTCCCCACGACTTAACTCCACGTTCTCATGTTGCGTTACACCTTTTGCATCCTGGCCTCCTTCCTCTTTTGCGGGGCCGCTTTTGGCCAGGCCATCGTTCTCAAAGACGGCACCCGCGTTCCGGATACGGAATTCACCATGGATGGGGACAAAATTGTCCGCACCCTCAAGATCGCCGGCAGTTCCGCCACCACGGTGCTCCCTTGGCAGAACGTCGCTTACCTCGACTGGCCTGAACCCCCGGAACTCCTGGAAGCCAAGTCCCTCATGGCCCAGGCCAAGGCGGACGAAGCACTCGCCATGCTCAAGAAGTCCCTCGATTTTTTCCAGAAGTTTGAAAAGATCGAAGGCAACTGGTACCAGCAGGTCTTCTTTGCGTATGTCGAAACACTCAGCCAGGCTGGCAAGTTTGAAGACACCATCAAACTTCTCCCGTTGCTGAGAACCCTGCCTCTCACCGCTGCCCAGAAGATGACGCTTCGCATCATCCAGTTGGACATCGACCGCCAGACCTCCACGGAATACACCTCCATCATGGCTGAGGCTGAAGGCATCCTGGCTGATACGGACGACTCCGCTGTCGGCGCTTCCATCTGGATCATCATCGCTGACATTCATGCCAAAAAGAAGGAGTGGGAAAAAGCCCTCATGGCCTACCTGCGCATTCCCGTTTTCTACGGTACTCAGATGCAACGTGTGCCGGATGCCGAACTCAAGGCCGGTCAAATGCTTGTGAAAATGAAACGTTATGAAGACGCCCAGGCCATCTTCAGCCGCATTGCAGATTCCTACAAAGGCTCCGCCATCGCCGATACCGCAGCCAAAGAAAAGGCCGCCATCAATGGCATGAAAAACGAGCCTGAAGAGGAACCTGAAGCCCCTGCTCAAAAAAGCTGATCTGTACTCATCCTTCTTCTTTTTCCAAAACAAATCTCTACACCCGACCCGCTACCCATGCACACCAGCACCCCTCCCTCCATGATCCAGAAAATCGTCCGTGGTTTCGTCCGCCTCAGCGCCTGCGCGCTCCTCGTCGGCGGGACTTTCCTTATGACTTCGGGCCTTCAGGCTCAGGACGCCGCACCTGCCGCTGAAGCTTCTGCTGCTCCTGTCGTCCACCAGCATACGCTCATGGACCGTTTTCATGAAGGCGGCTGGATCATGTATCCCCTCCTGCTTTGCTCCATCGCCCTCGTTTGGCTCACGGTGGATCTCTGGATGCGCACCAGCATCAAGAGCATGGCTCCTCCTTCCCAGGTGACTCAGGTGCAGGATCTCTTCCGCGCTGGCGATTACGTTGGTGCTTATCAGTTCTGCCGCAGCAACAACTCCTACTTCGCGGACATCACCCGCGTCGGCCTCAGCTTCGTCGGTGAAGGCCAGGAAGCTGTGGAAGCAGCTCTCTTTTCTGAGCTGAACAAAACCAATTCCATCGTTCAGACCCGCATCAACTATCTCTCCGTGCTCGGCGTCTGCACCCCCATGATCGGTCTTGTCGGCACCGTGACCGGGATGATGAGCGCTTTCGCCACCCTGGGCACCAGCGGTGTGGGTGATCCTTCCAAGCTCTCCGCGGCTATCGGTGAGGTGCTTGTGGCTACTGCTTCCGGTCTCGCCGTCGCCGTGCCTGCGTTCATGATCTTCTACTTCCTGCGTAACCGTCTCCAGGTCTCCATGCACGGCATGCAGGAAATCGTTTCCTCCCTCTTCCGCAAGATGCCTTACGAGCACCTCAAGGACGCTCAAGTGGGTGAAGAAGAATTCTATGCTGCCGTGCCTAACTGGGTCACTGGCAATGGTGAAGTCCAGGCTGTCGCCGTTGCTGTCGGCTGATCGCCATTCCGGCAGGTGCCGGTCCCAGTGTTATAAACCTTTTAATCTGATACCCATATGGCAGGAGGAGGCGGAAGTACCGAAAGCGGAGAACCGGAGTTTCAAATTGCTCCGATGATTGATGTGCTGTTGGTGCTGCTCATTTTCTTTATGAGCATCACCTCGGCGCAGGTGTTGGAGATTGATAAGGACATCAAGCTGCCGGTCGCAGCGGACGCCAAGAAGAAGGATAAGAACGCCATGTTCGAGACCGCCATCAACGTCCGTTGGATCGCGGCCAAGCAGCAGTCCATCATCAAGCTCGACAGTCAGGAATTGGATAACGAAGCAATCGTCAACACCCTGACCCAGTTCAAAAATGCCAACGCCGCCCATCGCGTCATCATTCGTGGTGACCGCGACGTGCCGGCTGTAGAAATTCAGAAAGTCATGGCCCTCATTGCCCAGTCAGGCATTGATGACATCTCTTTCTCAACCCTCAATCAAGACGGCTGACCCATGGCTCATAACAAAAAACATCGCCACATTGAGGCGGAGCAAGTCAACATGGGCTTTCAGATCGCACCCATGATTGACGTCGTCTTCGTCATCATGCTCTTCTTCATGGTCATGGCCGGTGCGGTGAAGGTAGAACGTGAACTGAAGACCCAGCTCCCAGGACTTGGCACTCCCGCGCTAAGTGATGACAATACCCCGCCTGATGAAATCCTCGTCACGGTGGAAGAAACCGGCATCGTCACTTTGAATGAGGAGGAATTCGATTCCCCCACAGACAAAGTGCTGCCGAATTTCACCAATACCCTCATGCGTCTCAAGCAGGAGGCTGATCATCGCAACGCCAAGGTCATGGTCACCATCCAGGCCGAAGAACAGGCACGCTATGAGCGCGTGATCGATGTGCTTAATTCCATGGCCAAGGCCAAAATCGCCAACGTCACATTCACGGTCGGTGGGGATGAATTCTAGAATCTTCAGCAGGGGCCATTAGCCCTCCTCATCCAAGCATCGTCAGTTGCTACAGGCTTCAGCGCCTACCTTTCGCCTTCTATGTCTGCCACGCCTCCCCCGCCTAGTCCCGGTGGCCCACCTTCGCCATCGGATCTTAGTGCCACCCAGCCCCTGGGTCCACCACCCGGGGCCACCAACCCTGGCAACCTGGGCTACCCGGTGCAGGGGAATTTGGGTTATCCAGTGCAGCCGAATCTGGGCTATCCCGTCCAGCCCGGCATGGTGCCTCCTACGCAGCCGTTGGGTTATCCCACTCCGTCCGCAGCTTCAGGCCCGGTGCCCGTCGCCGCCGTGGAGGAAGAGGAAGAAGAATTCATGGCCGTGGAAGCCGTGGGCGGAGAAGTATTCCATCCGCCAGCGCTCAATCATTTTGAACCGGCAAGACCCTCCAATCCTCTGATCCAGGCTTGGCGCAAGGTCGGCGGCGGTTCCCTGGCGCTGAGCATCGCCATCCACGTCGGCATCCTGGTTGTCGGCGGGGCCATCGTGGTCAGCACGCAGATGATCCAGAAGCAGGTGGACTTCTTACCCGGTGGCGGCACTCAGCAAGGGGCGGAAGCCTCTGCCGAGATGCAGCACAAGGTACAGCAGAAGAAGCGCACCACGCTGAACAAATCCATGCCGATGAAGAAGATCGTCAGCACCAGCCAGACTTCGGCGGTGACACTGCCGGACGCTCCGCCGGACATCCTGGATGTGCCGGATGTAGGCGCGATGCTGGGCGGCGGCAGCCTCAGTGGTGCAGGATTCGGCAAAGCCGGGGCCGGGGGTGGTTTCGGCACGGGGATGGGCATGGGCAGCATGCAGGGATTCGTCAGCCTGCCGCCTTCCATGAAACAGCGTTGCTCCACCTCGGAGCGCCTGGAAAAATTACGTCAAAACGGCGGCAATGCCGAATGTGAGCGTGCGGTATCCGCCTCCCTGGAATGGCTGAAGGGCCAGCAGAATGAAGATGGCTCCTGGGGGCAGGGCGGGGGTAAAAGGAATAAAGCGGCCATGACTGGCCTGGCTCTGCTCTGCTATCTGGGCCGCTGCGAAACGCCAGACTCTCCTTTCTATGGGGACAACGTCATGCGTGCCATCATGTATCTGGTGGAGCTTTCCAAAAAGAACGAGCACGGTGCCATCACCGAAGACTTCAAAGGCAACTCCGGTGCCTATGAGCACGGCATCGCCACCTATGCGCTGGGGGAGATGTATACCCTGGCCCGTCTCGGCAGCAAACAGCTCCCCGGTATGCGTGAAGCCTTCGAAAAAGGTGTCCAGCTCATCATCAAGACCCAGAATAAAGCCGATGCCAAAAACGCCGAAGGCTCCTGGGACTACTATACCAAGAACATCGCTGAGGGTAAGCCCACCTCTTCTCGCGAAGACCTTTCTGTCGCTGGCTGGCAATACCAGGCCCTGAAAGCCGCCAAGTTCACCGGTCTCAAAATCCCGGGTCTCCAGAGCGCCATCGACAAGACTTGTGACTATATCGAGCGTACCCAGACCAAGGACGGCGGTTTTGGCAAAGCCAACCGAGATGCTCATTACAATCAATGGAGCCTCACCGGAGTCGGTTCACTGGGCCTGCAAACCCTCGGTAAAGGCCGCACCGCCTCCATCAAGAAAGGCATCGGATTCCTGCGCAGTTTCATCACCGCCGAGCCGCTGGACTGGAATAAGAACTGCAATCTCTACTGCTGGTATTATTACACCCAGACCTTCTTCCAAGCAGGGGGTGAAGACTGGAAGTTCTACAACGAGCAGTTCCTCCCCCAGATCCTCGCCGCCCAGCAGCCGGATGGCAGCTTCAAAAAAGGCCGCCCTAACTGGCCTTCCGGTGACGCCCCGGATCCCGTCTATCGTCAGGTTCTTTGCACCCTTCAGCTTGAAGTCTATTATCGTTATCTGAAGGTCGGCGACCGTGACGAAGAAAGCTTCTTTGACCGCCAGTAACCGAAGTTGATCAACGCCGCCGGCGGCTGAAGGCCCATACACCGCCGAGCATCAGCAGCAGCATCCGGGAGGGTTCCGGGGTGATGTAGATGATGCCGTGGCTGACAAAAAGGGAAGTATCCCAGGTCAGTCCCAGGTCATCAATGTCCGGCAGTTCCAGGATGCCCGGTGCATCTGCGTCTGTCACTCCGGCGATGCCCAGACCAGCAAAGTCCAGGAGGTCAAAGACCATGCCGGACTGATAACTGATCCCGTCCGGCACCACCTCTACCCGTGTGCCGGTGCTGAATGTCAGCGTGCCTGAGACTTCCAATGAATCATGCTGAGTGCCATTTGGGTCCAGATCGCCCAGGCCGATGATGAAGGCATTGCGAGCAGCCTGATCCAGGCTCACATCCACAAAGGCCAGCGAACCTTTGATTTGCACTTGAAGCAGCGCATCACTCAAAAAGGTGGCGGATGAACCTACGGTCAGTGTGCCGATGGCCGTGCCCCGGGTGCCTCCAGGGATCACCTTGCCAGCCACCGTGATCGCCCGGCCAATGGTGCCATCGCCACCCAGGGTACCACTGGCATTCACCTGGAAAGCCGCGCTGGGAGTGAAGGTCTGCCCCTGCACATAAAGAGCACCATCCACCTGGGTCAGCGATATGATCTGCGTCAGCCTGCCGCCATTGATGAGTTCCACCGTTGCCGCCGTTCCGATCCGGGTCAATCCACTGGTATTGCCAAAGGGTTCCAGGTCGATGGTGGCCAGTCCTGTAGCCGTGGCATTGGCGATCCAGGTGCCCCCTGTCAGAGTGCCTGCACCATCGCTTTGTACAAAGTTCAGGTCGTCAAAATCGGTGGTCAGGGAGGTGGTGACGCGGAAGTTTCCGCCCAGCACTTCCACGGTGCCTTGGTTATCAAAAGTGCCTGCACCCACGTCCCCGTCAGAACTGTAGAACTGGGCCGGGTCACTGCTGCTGGTCGTGGCATTCTTGCGGATGATACCAGTGGCACTGTTGGTGAAAGTATAGCCTTCACGCATCTCGAAGTCATTGATATCCCCAAACACATACAGGCCGTTATTGATGAACTCACCGCCGGAGGTCAAGCCGACCAAGTTGTCCGAGCCCACTGAAATGAGGTTGAAGGTGCCGTTGTTGATGAACGTCCCAACGCCGGAGATGGTCCGGTTGGCGGTGCCGTTGACGTTGAAGGTGCCGTCGTTAATGACGCTCACATCAGCCCCGATGGACCAGGTGGCACTGGTGTTCCAGTTGACGATGCCGGTGCTTGCATTGCGCCATTCCCCGCTGCCATTGATTGTCCGTGTACCGGGATTTTCGAAGTTGAAGGTGCCTTCATTGCGCAGGCTTGTATTGGCATTGATGGTCAATGTTGAACCACTGCTCCAGTTGAAAGTTCCGGTGCTGCTGATCAGAAGCTGGCCTTCGTTCGCGAGGGTGCGCGTGCCCGTGCCGGTGATTTCGAAGATGCCGTCATTGCGGTAAGTGACGGTCGGGGCAATGCCCAGGGTGCCGCCTGTCCATTGTACGGTCCCCGTGCTGTCATTGATGAAAGATCCGGCTCCCGTATAGCTGGCTCCGGCTGCGATGTTCCAGGTGCCCTGGTTCCTAAAGATGCTGTTATCTGACAAGGTCAGGACCCCGTTGCCCTGATTGAATACACCCCCGCTGGCATTGACGAATTCACCCCCGCCAGTCAGGGTTTTTGTGGAGGAGGAGGCCGTGCCGAAGATGCCGAGGTTGGTCAGGGTATAACCTTGAGTATTGATGTTGTGCTGTGACCAGACGATGCCGTTGCCGCTGATATCGAAGGAGAGTCCGCCCAGACCGACAGTGAGTTCACTGACGACCGAAGCATTGGCACTGTCCGTGATGCGCATGGAGGAGCTGGAGCTACCTTTGATCACGCCGGACCAGACACCTGCGATATCCAGGGTGCCCCCATTCGCCGTCCAGGTGGCCCCGGCCACACTGGTGCCGCCGGATGCCAGGCGCAACGTGCCCAGGGTACTTTGGATCTCACTGCCATCGGCGGCGATAAAACCAGCGGTGCCATAAACAAAAGAGGTGTCCCCTGTATTGGAGGTCTTTTTGAGGATGCCGTTGTTTTCAAATGTACCGGAACTTGAAAACAAGATGTCCCCGCCAGCCTGGAAGTCATAGACCCCGTTGTTTTCAAAGGTTACCGTACCGCTGATGCTGAGGTTGTCAGCGCTGCCGCTGAAGACATGGTTAAAGGTGTTGTTGTTGATGAAGCGTCCGCTGCCTGTCAGAGTTTTGTTGGCATTGGTAATGAATTCGGCGATGCCGTTGTTGATGAGCTGGCTGCCGTTGAGAGTCAAGGTGCCACGGATCAGTGAAAAAAGCCCGGTCGCAGTATTGGTTAGGGTACCGCTTCCGCCCAGGGTGAGGGTGCCTGCGGAATCCAGGACAAGAGTCCCATCATTCTGAATGGCGGTGCTGGTGTTTAGGGTGCCCGTTTTGAGGGTAAAGGTGCCGCCTGCCGCATTGATGAGCGTGCCCGTACCTGCCAGGGTCACCGCAGTGCCTGCGGAGGCCGTTTCCAGCGTCATGGTTCCGCGGTTGGTGAAGTTGGCATCCGTCAGGGTCAAAGTCCCGGATTGCAGGAGGAAGGTACCGTCAGCACCGTTTTCCACACTGCCCGTGCCCTGAACCACTGCGCCGGTGCCGGTGAGGCGGAGGATGCCGTCATTGCGCAGGGTATTGCCATTGCCATCCAGGATCCCGGTGGTCCACAGCAGGCCATCACCAGTCACATCCAGAATGGTGATGGCAGCGAGGGCGGAAAAAATGCCACCCGTGGCTGCGGATGGGTTTTCATTGGTCAGTGCGACCGCTCCGGTACCAGTCATGCTGGAGACGCCGCGAAGAAGGGTCCAGCCGCCGGTGAATGACAGGGTGGCCCCATTGGCGACGGTAAAGTCTCCGCCATTGGAGGTGGCGGCACCAGCGGTCGTGCGGGCACCGGAGATATTGAGGTGCCCCGCATCCACCTGGATGTCCCCATTGTTCACAAAAGCTCCGCCCTGACTCGGAGAGGAAGGGTAGATGTAGGCCGGGTCATTGGAGCTTCCGTCACTGCCTTGGGTTTTATGGATCAGGCCATTGTTGGTGAAGGACGATCCAAGGCCTGAAAGGCGAAAATCGGAGCCGCAATCGATCTGATAGGTGCCATCATTGATCAGGCTGGCCGCACCGCTGACGGTGATGTTGTCATTGGTACTGGTGGTATCGATGAGCAGGCGTCCGCCCGAATCAATCTTCAGCGTGCCGCTGCCTGCAAGGATCCGGCCCCCTGTTGAGCTGGAGTTGACGGTGGAATTGAAAGTGACGGTAGATCCCGTGCCGATGTTGACGATGATTCCAGTATTGATGGTGACGTCGCCACCAGTCCAGGTGTCTCCGTTAGCCAGAGTCGTGTTGGCGCTGTAAGTGCCGGCGATATCCGCCGCAGATGCGTGGATGGCAAGGGCGAGGCATGTAGCTGCTATGAAAAAACGGCGCATGGTGGAAAAGGGAAGGTGCGCTTGTTTGGGGGACGCAACCTGATTGGGGACTGGATAGGTCGTCTGCCTAACCGTTTTGGCAAGAGGGTTTCCCGGTCTGAGCTTGGTATAAAGATTCTGCTAAGAGCAGGCAGCTGCCCCAAAAAGATTTGCCATTATCCAATGGAAAAATGATCGCCAAGTTTGGCTTTAAAATCTTCGGGGCAGATACAAAAAGTGACTGCCAGCTCACGCACTTAAAGCCATGCTAAAGAACTCATGACAGAAAACAGGATTCAATGTGATGTGGAAGAGTTGCTGCGGGTCATCGCGGGCCGCTGGAAGGTGGTGCTGATCCGGGAGCTGGAGACCGGGCCGCGCCGCCACGGCCAGCTACTCCGCAGCCTCACCGGCATCACTCAAAAGATGCTGACGCAACGTCTGCGGGAGTTGGAGGCAGATGGCCTGATTCAACACCGCGATGTTCTGGAGGGAAAAGTCCGCCATGTGGAATACTCCCTGACTGAATGGGGAGTGAGCGTGAAGGAGGTGGTCATGCATCTGCACCACTGGGCCGTCGCCCACCATGAAAATTTGGCAGGAAGAAAGCGCCTCCCTCTAAAAGAAATGATGCACTGAGACGAATCCCCCTGCCTGAGATTAGCTTTCCAAACGTTCAGCAAAAATGAGCCGATTGCCAAAGGGATCGTGGATGGTCATTTCCACGGTGCCCCATTCGGTCTTCTGGCAGCCAGGTTTGGCATTCACATAGTCTTTATCGCGCAGGCTCTTTGAATAGGATTCGACATCCTGCGTATGGATCCTCACCGTGGAGCCTGGGCAACTGTCCCCATGATGGCCCGTCAGATGGATCACACAGTCATCTTTGGAGATCTGCATGTACAAGGGAAAGCCATCGCCGAAGCGGTGCTCCCAGTCTTTTGAAAAGCCGAGAAACTGCAGATAAAACTCGGCGGCCTTTTCCTCGTCGAACATTCGAAGGACGGAGATGGTGCTGCCGAGTTTCATGGGATGAGTGAGCGGTTAATGAATCGGAGAGGTGTCGTAAACGATGACACGCTCAAAGAAGGGTTTGCAGATGTCCACGAAGCGTTTGTGTTTCGGGCAGTCTTTCTGGTAGAATTCGTGGTCTTCCATATTCTTGAAATGGAGAACCAGGGAGTAGCTGAAGCTATGGTCCGTGACCGGGCGCTCTTCCGTGGGAGCAGGTTTGCCGACGAAGCCGTGCTCCAGATACTCAATGGTTTTGAGAGCGATGAGCTCGTTTTCGAAGATTTCGACCTGCTCAGTGCTCAGGTCCTTTTTCAGCCAGAAGTAAACGTTATGGATCATGGTGAAAGCATGATGGCACAAGCTGCGCCGGGGCGTCAATCAGAAGAGGTGGCAGAAGTCGGCCCAGGATTCATCGTGGAATAAACCAAACCTTCCTGGCCCCTACAATTCAGGCTCGCCAACTCCCTGACAATATGAAGAATCGTCAGTATGAAATACATCCTTGCGCTTGATCAGGGCACCACCAGCAGCCGCAGCATCCTTTTCGATAAAGCAGGCAAAGTCATCGCCACCGCGCAAAAGGAATTCACCCAGCATTACCCCCAGCCAGGCTGGGTGGAGCATGATGCCAGTGAGATTTGGGACACCCAACTCCGCACCATCAAGGACGTCCTCAAAAAGGCCAAAGCCACCTCACGGGACATTGCAGCCATTGGCATCACCAACCAGCGGGAGACCACCGTCGCCTGGAACAAAAAAACCGGTAAGCCAGTCGGCAAAGCCATCGTCTGGCAGGACCGCCGCACCGCCGCCTTTTGTGACCGCCTGAAGGCCAAGGGAGCCGAGTCCATGATCCGGCATAAGACGGGCCTCGTCGTGGATGCCTACTTCTCCGCCACGAAGATGAACTGGATGCTCAAGCATGTGCCTGAGACAAAGGAACTGGCGAAGACGGGCGACCTGGCCTTTGGCACGGTGGACTCCTGGCTTCTGTGGAATCTCACCGAAGGCCGCGTCCATGCCACCGATGTCAGCAATGCCTCCCGCACCATGCTGTATGACATCACGAAGGGAGAGTGGGATGCGGAACTGATGAAGCTCTTTGGCGTCCCCGCCTCCGCCCTGCCGGAGGTCAGGCCCTCCAGCGGAATTTTTGGTGAGACTTTATTGTTAGGCGGCAGCATCCCCGTGGCCGGTATCGCTGGGGACCAGCAGGCCGCTCTTTTCGGTCAGGTTTGCACTACCCCTGGCATGGTGAAAAACACCTTTGGCACCGGCTGCTTCATGCTCATGCACACGGGCACAAAGCGCATCGCCTCTGGCAACAACCTCCTGACCACTGTCGCCTGGCAGATCGGCGATGGGGAGTTGGAATACGCGGTGGAAGGCAGCGTCTTCATCGCCGGAGCCGTGGTCCAATGGCTGCGCGATGGCCTTGGCATCATCAAAAAATCTTCCGAGGTGGAAGCTCTCGCCGCCCAGGTTTCTGATACTGGCGGCGTTTACCTGGTTCCCGCCTTCGCCGGTCTCGGCGCACCGCATTGGGATCAATACGCGCGGGGCCTCATGTGTGGCATCACCCGTGGCACCACAAAGGCGCACATCGCCCGCGCCGCCCTGGAAGGCATCGCTTTCCAGGTCACGGATATCCTCCACGCCATGCAGGCCGATGCCGGAGTGAAACTGCGCGAGCTGCGCGTGGATGGCGGTGCCAGCAATAACAACCTCATGATGCAGTTCCAGGCTGACCTCCTCGGCGTCCCCGTCGTGCGTCCCGTGGTCACAGAAACTACGGCCCTCGGTGCCGCGTACCTGGCCGGACTCGCTGTTCGTTTCTGGAAAAATCAGGCCGAGATCGCCACCCAGTGGAAAACGGACCGTCGCTTCGAACCGACCATGAAAGCGGCGCAAAGAAAAAGCCTGCTTAGCGGGTGGAACCGTGCTCTTGAGCGCACCAAGGGGGCTTGAGCTTGGGGGCGGTTTCCAGAATGATTGTTAGAACTTCGCTCGGAAGACACCGCCGATACTGCGGCTGGAAGCGGGAGATCAGATGAAGGTCAGTCTAACACCCAGTTTCAACCATCTTCGCCTCGCGCCCTTGGCTCCCGGAGGGAGCGCGGACATTAGCCGGTGGTGGAAACGGCGAAGCCGTTGAGAACCACCGGATGCGGGAAACATCGCCCCCACGGAGCATCGCGTCCCGGAGGGACGCCGGAATGGTAGTGTGAAGGAGGCATATCTGGGGTCAGGGCATACCTCCAGCGTCCCTCCGGGACGCCCTGGGGATTTGCAGATCGGGGTCGTCTCTCCGGTGGTTCCCGGCCGCTGCGCGACCTCCACCACCGGCTATTTTCCATGCTCCCGGAGGGAGCTGGTGTTGCGAAGCCGCGAAGCGAAAGGGTTGGGGGGGAGGGGGCGGTCGCAGCAGGTGAGCTTGTCTATTGCGTAAGTTACTCCTTCAGCACCTGAGTCAGTGCACTCAGCACCGTCATGGCTGTATAGGGCTTGTGCAGGTACAGGTTCACCCCCATGGCCTTCACTTTTTCAGCATCCGTGGTATAACCGCTGGCGGCGATGATTTTCACCTTTGGATTCATCCGCTTCAGTACCTGGATGGTCGCCGGGCCGTCCATCACCGGCATCATCATGTCCGTCAGCACCAGAGCCACTTCTCGTCCATGCTCGGCATAATGGGCGATGGCCTCAGAGCCATCGCTCGCGGAAAGAACCCGGTAGCCATAGGCCTGGAGGGTTTGCTGGGTGATGAAGCGCACGCTTTCCTCATCATCCACCAGGAGAATGATTTCGCCGTTGCCCCGGGGCATCGTATTCGCTGGCGCTTGCACCGGGGCGCTGTCCCCCGTGGTTTTGGATGGGAAGTGTACTTGAAAGGAGGTGCCGTTCCCCGGCTTGCTATAGACGGTGATGAATCCATCGTGACTCTTCACAATGGCCATGACGGTGGATAGGCCCAGGCCTGTGCCTTTGCCCAGATCCTTGGTGGTGAAAAACGGGTCAAAGATCTTTTCCTGCACTGCCTCAGAGATGCCTGTGCCCGTATCCGTGATCTCAAAGACAATGTAGGCTCCTCCTTTGATCCGCGTCCCGGCCCACATGCCCATTTCCCCTACCTGGGTCCCATAGACCTTGAGCGTCAGCCTGCCGCCATCCGGCATGGCATCCCGCGCATTCAGGAAAAGGTTCAGCAACACCTGATGCACCTGGGTGGCATCTCCCATGAATCCAGGCAGGTCCTCCTGCACCTGAGGATAAAATTCAATGTTCTTGGGAAAGGCTTCCTGAACAAAGCTGCGGATGTCCTCCACCACGCCCTTGGGATTCAGCGGATGCCGCTCACCGTCCACGCCACGCGCAAAAGACAGCACCTGCTGCACCATGTTGGCACCGCGCCGCGCACTGCTCTCAATGCTGGCCAGGATGTTCAACTGGCCCGCATCTTTAATGCTCAGCCTCAGCAGGTCGATGGAAAGGATGATGGGCAGCAGCACATTGTTCAAATCATGGGCGATGCCCCCTGCCAGCGTGCCGATGCTCTCGATGCGCTGGGAACGCAGGAAATGGCTTTCCATCCTCTTCTTTTCCATGATGTCCGTGTTGATGGACATCACCGCCCGCGCATGCCCTTCGGAATCACGCACCAGCGTCCAGCGGCTTTCCACCAGCACATCCCGGCCATCCTTGGCATGCTGGCCCAGCTCCCCGGTCCATTCACCATTTCTCAGCACTGCCGCTGTGGCTTCCTGAAAGCGGGTGGGCTCTCCCCGGAGGATCTCCGTGGACTGCCGACCGATGACCTCTGCCGCTGTCCAGCCATAGAGTATCTCCGCACTTTTGTTCCAGTATGTGATGCGGTTATCCATGTCCCGCACCAGGATGGCGTCACGCGCTTTGTCCAGCAGGGAGGCCTGGCTGCGGAAGATCTCCTCCAGCTTCAGCCTTTCCTCCATCTCCTGCTGAAGAGCCGATGTACGCTGCTGCACCACACGCTCCAGATCCCCCAGCAGCATCCGGGCTTCTCCCGCCAGCCGCCACTTCTCCGTCAGCGCATTGGCCAGTTGCTGTACCTCGATTGCATCAAAAGGTTTCTTTAGAATCAGCAGCCTGTCCCCAGGATTGATCTGCTCCTGCATCTGGTCCCACGAATAGTCGGAGTAGGCGGTACAAATCACGATTTGCAGATAAGGATCCACCTCCCAGATACGGCGGCTGGTCTCGATGCCGTCCCATCCTGGGGGCATGCGCACATCCACAAAGGCGATGGCATAGGGGGTGCCATTGGCGATGGACCGCTGCACCTTGGCCAGCCCTTCCTCCCCCTGGGAGGCGGCATCAATCTCAAACCATTCACTCTCCTTGGCCCCGAAAAGCTTGGCTTCAAAGGCATCCAGCTCCGCATCCGCAGCCTCTGGCTCCCCTAGAATTTTGCGAAAGTCTGCCTGGATCGCGCTATTGTCATCAATCACCAGGATACGCCTGTTCTTCTTCACAAGGGGTGCAGTCATCATGGCTGGGTAGTGGGGAAGGGGGGCTGCTTGGGGCAGGGAAGTTCCAGCGTAAAGGTGGCCCCCCGGCCAATGCCTGCGCTGTAGGCGGTGAGGTTGCCGCCCAGCTCACGGGCGGCCAGTGCACCACTGTGCAGGCCGAAGCCATGCCCATCTTTCTTGGTCGTAAAGCCGTGCTGGAAGATCCGCGTGAGGTTTTCTGAGGCGATGCCGACTCCATTGTCGATGATGGAGATTTGCACGGCCTTGTTTTCGTCTCTCGTTACTCTCACGGTGAGGATCTTTTCTTCCTGTGTCTGTGCCACAGCATACTTTGCATTGCCAAGCAGGTTTACCAAAATTTGCAGTACTTTATGCCGGTCCGTCAGGATGGGCTGGTCATCCTGGATATCGCAGACCAGGGAAAGCTCATGCCGGGTGAATCCCGCCGCATTGATGCGGATGGCATCATCGATCAATTCGCTCACCGATATCTCCTCCATCACCCCGCAGCCGCGCGCATAGTTTTGCTGCATGGCCACGATCTCCTTGATATGCTCGATGTTTTTGCGCAGGGATTCCAGTTCCTCCAGGATGCCCTGCTGGGGTTCGGCAAGCTGGCCCACCAGCTTCATCATGTAAGCAGGCACTTCTTTGCCGCGTGGGTCCGTGCTCAAAAAAGTACCCAGGTTGGCTGCATTTTCCTGGAGGAGTCCCGCCAGGTTTTTCAGACTACCGATGCGGAACTGCCGCACCTTGGTGGAGACCACCTCTGCGGAGACACTCACACTGTTTAGCACGTTGCCTACATTGTGCAGGATGCTCGTCGCCACCTCCGCCATCCCCGCCTGACGGGAAGTGGACAGCAGCCGTGTATTCGCCTCTGCCAGGCTTGTCACGGCTTGCTCGCGCGATGTGATGTCACGGAAATTGATCACCACCCCGACTTCCTTCCCATTCACGAGCTGCGGCTTCGCATACCGCTCGAAGGTCTGGCCTGACTTCAGGTAAATCCGGTCGAAGACTTCCTTCTCCAGCGGCAGTTCTAGCTCTTTGCCCTTAAAGATGAACACCTCTGGATTCACGGTTTTTGCGGCGATGAATTCCAGCAGCTTGTTCTTATCCGGCTTTTCTAAAAGTTCCGGCGGGATACTCCACATCTCCGCAAAGTGCCGGTTATGGCACACCACCTCTCCAGTGAATTGGATGGCGATGATGCCATCCGCCGTGGAGTCCAGCGTCGCATTCAGCAGGGACAGAGATTTAGCAAGCTCCTGCGTCCGCTCCTGCACCCGTGTCTCCAGGTTGCTCTGCGCAGTGTGAAGCTCGGAATCCTGCATCTGGATCTGGCTGAGCATCTCATTGAAGGCATCGATGAGGCTGCCCAGTTCATCATCACTCTGCTTCACCGCACGGACCGAATAATCCTTTTCCTTCGCCACCCGTCCTGCGATCTCCGCCAAGTGATGAACAGGCACCGAGATGAATTTTTGCAGCCGTGTGGATAGAAAAAATGCCAGCAGCAGGGAGGCCAGCAACACCGCGAGCACAAAGGTGGCGGAGCGTTTCAACCGTTGAGAAATGAACTCCAGATCCGCTGCGATATAGACCGACCCGATCACCTCATTTGCCAGGATGATGGTTTTGAACGTATCCAGGTAGTCCTTATGAAAGGTCTGCCCAGTCGCCTCAAGCCCGGCGAAATCGAACGGTTTATCCAGATCCGGCCTTTGGTATTCAGCTACCCGTTCTCCTCCCACATCATAGACGCAGGCGGCCATGATGATGGGATTCGCCTGGAGCGTACTCAGCGTATGCTCGATGGACTCCGGGTCATTGAAGGACAGGCCGGAGGCCACATTGTCATCCAGCGTATCTGCCATGATGGCCAGATCTCGCGCCATGGTTTCCCGGAAGGCATGCCGCTCATACATCAGGATGACTGCGCAGGCCAGCAGCAGCGCGGCCGAACTGACGGACATGATGATGATCGTCAGCTTCCGTTTGATGGGGATGTCATGAAGAAACTGCATGATGGATGGCGGGGTTTTAGGGATTTCCCGAGCGTGCTGGAATGGCCAGTTTTAGCAGTTGTGGGCTAATCTTCAGACCGGCGGCCTGACCCTCTTGACGGTTGATGCCAAAGCGGATTTTATCTTGCAGGGTGCTGAAGGTGATGATCCCTCCCAACGCCTCAAAACGGCTGGATTCACCCACCGTGAGCACACTGTGTGAGTGCAGGGATTTCATCGAAGGCCCGAGCCTGGATTCCTCCCCCTCCGCCACAAAAAGCAGGTCCACCGTAGTAGCTTCAGAGACTGAAGAAAGATATTTTACCAGGAGCTTTCTGCCTCCCACCATCCGGCCACGGACCACCTTTTCCAGCTCGTTGCCGAAAGGATTCCTGCCCAGGACGCCCATCACAAACGCATCCCCTGGAGATCCCGGACGCGGCTCTGGCCACACCACAAACTTCGTGAAATTGTATAAAAAGGCCGCCTTGATCTGGTGCTCCTTGGAGCCTTCTTCTGCTCCCTTTCCACCTGGGCAGAAAAACAGCGGGCAGACGAGCAGCAGCGCCAGCAGCCACCAGCGCAGGGCAGTGGGGGTAGGGTTAGCGCTAGAGAGGAGTTTCGTCATGGATTTTAAAATCGCCACGTGACCTTCCCGTAGATGCCTCTAGGTACAGAAGAAGTGACCGTCACCGGCTGGTCCCTCTGCTCCATCTGATAGTTGGAGAATAGGTTTTGAGCGCTCAAGGTTACATCCATGCTGTCTGTCACCCTGTACAGCAGCCGGAAATCCCCCGTCACATACCCTGGCACCGATTCGATCTGATCCACATACCGCACCTGGAAATCCAGGCTTAGCCGCGAAGAAAAATCATAGGAGGAGCGCAGCACTGCCTGCTGCGTGGGTATTGACCGCTCCTGCACCTCGGAATTCCAGTCATTGCTCACTGAATGAAAGTTCGCCAGCAGCAGGGAATAGCTCCCCGTCAGCCGCCATTTATCCGAGGCTGAAAACGTCATCGAGACCTCACCCCCGTAAGTTTCCGCGCTCAGCACATTGTCAAAAGGCAGCTCTGCCCGGCCGGAGGTGGCCCCTGGCACCAGACGGCTGATGGCCTCCACGCTGATGAGTTCATCGTATTGATTGTAAAAGGCTGCGGCATCGATGCTCACGCGGCTGTGAGGCTGGATGCGATAGCCCAGTTCATAAGCCCACAGGACCTCCGCGTGCGGTTCCAGATTTCCCACCACCGTCGGTGTATAAGGGATGCCGCCGGGGCCGATGAAGGGCTCGGCATACTTGATGCCAAAAACATCCATGCTTTCCAGGGCGGAGGGGGTGCGCACGGCCCGTGAAGCGGCTGCCCAAAGAGTCTGTTTCTCCGTGGGCTTGAACAGGAGTCTCAAACTCGGCTGGAATTCATAACCGGTGTAATCATTATGCTCCAGCCGCGCACCTGTCGTCACCCGCACGCGGTCACGCATCATGCGCCATTCATCCTGGATGAAGAGGCTGTATAGATTGCGGTCGAAGCTGTCTTCCCAGACCCTCACATCCGGCGTCGTTTCCTCCACGGAATTCGTCACAAACCGATAGCCTGCGCCCCAGGTGATATCGTGATGCTGGCCGAGGGAGAAGCTGTGCTGGATGGCTATATCGAACGTGTCCGAATTATACAACGCACGCCGCATTTCATCCCGATAGACGCGGTCATAAAAGGCTTGTACTTCTAGCCGGGAACTGCCTGATAACTCCTTCACCCAACGTGCCAGTGAATTAATGTTGTAGGCATTGGATCCTCCCTGGTCCATTTCCAAAAACGTCGCATCTGCCTGCCAAGTCAGTTGGGTATCCCCATCCGCATACTGGTCCACACGGAATCCGCCATGCCAGCTCATCCAGGCATCCTCGGCAGAGCGGCCATTCGCCAGACGGTAGTCATCGTTGGACTGGGTGCTGGCAAAAATCCGGTAGTAAACATCCTCGCTGATCATGCCGCCATAGCGCCCGCCGGCGAGGGTTTGATGCACATTACCGCCGCCCAGGTAGATCAGGCTGCCCTGGGTCTCCCGCGCACTGCGGCTCACCACATTGATCACCCCGTTCATGGCATTGGCACCCCACACGGCAGCACCAGGACCACGGATGACCTCGATCTTTTCCAGGTCCTCCAGCATCTGCTGCTGAAGATCCCAAAACACCCCGGCGAAGAGCGAGCTGTAAGCCGCACGCCCGTCCACAAGGACCAGCATTTTGTTGGCAAAGACGGTATTGAATCCACGAGCGGAAATCGCATACTGCCCTGAATTCACGGCCCCTACATTCATCCCAGGCACCAGCCGCAGCGCATCCGCGATGGTCGTCGCCCCGGACCGTTGAATGTCATCGTTGGTTAGCACAGAAACGGCGGCAGGGGAATCAAACAGCCGGGTTTTCCGCTTGGTCACGGAGTTCACCGATTCATTCAGAAGCTGCTCCATGCTCAGATCCGCCAAGCTATGGGCGATGCCCTCTGCCACCACCCTGGGAGAGGCCAGTGAAAGGGTGCTCAGACAAGTGAGCACTGTCCAAGCAAACCTGTGCAGAGGTTTGAAAAAGGAAGGCTTTGATCGCTGGAGGCGCAGGAAAGGCAAAGAGTTAAAAAGTATAAGTGAATTTCAGTCGGAAACTGCGCCCATCCTGTGGGATCGTATCCTGGACGTTACCCGCCACGGAAGGGTGTGAGTATTCGGTGTCAAAAAGGTTATAAAGGGTGGCGGACAGCTCCAGGTTCTTCATCACCTCACGGCTGAACAACGTCGCATTCGCGATCAGGAATCCCGAATTGTGTTTGCCTGTCGCCGTGGTCACATCCCCGGTATATTGCAGTTCCAGACCGCCATATAGCTTCTCCTTATAGAGTGGCAGGATCAGCTTCAGCTTCGCCAGATGGCGGGGTGAATTGCTCAGCTCCTCCCCCGTCGCCTCATCCTCCGTCCGTTGCAGGGCATAACTGGCACGCAGGTTGAGTCCACGCGCATACCGGCCTTCCAGTTCGACCTCGAGTCCGTTGGAGCGCACATTATCGACATTATTAAAGACATACAGCCCGTCCACAGGGTCGATCTCCTGGGTAATCAGATCGTCGATTTCATAGTGATAGGCTGAAACATTGAGCCTCAAATTCTTTGGCAGGATTTGCTCATACACCAGCTCATAGGTATGAATGGTCTCGGGCTCCAGCCACAGATTTGACTTGTTATACCCAGGGCTTTCCAAATACATCTCATACGCATTGGGCGCACGATAAGCCTGACCGTACAGAAGCTTAAAAGTGCTCTTTTCCCAGGGAGTATAAATCAGTCCCACCCGAGGATTTGCCGTGCCTCCGAAGTTGCTGAAGTAATCATACCTCAGACCCCCGTTCAGCAGTAAATCATCCCTGAGTTTAATCTCCGCCTGCGTATAGATCCCCAAGGTGACGGTTTCCCTTTCATCCTCGAAAAAGTACGCCGTCGGGTCTGTTGAATACCCTGCCTGATAAAGGCTCAGGCTGTGCCGGTATTCGGCTCCGACAATCACCGTATGACGGTCTAAAAAAGTGCGCGTAAATTGCAGTTCCGCACCGATGCCCTCAGCAGCATGGTCATCGACATTCACATACGCAGGCAGCACGTCGTCATACGGGTAAGTCCCCAGGTAGGAGTAGTGGTCGTAAAACACGCGCGCCGTCATCTCCGTCCCGCCGGTAAAGCTGTGTTCGAACTTCAGGTTAGCGAAAAATCGCTCATCCACGGTTCTTTGCCTGCGGTCATTAAAAATGGTCCCGTAAGAAGCCGTCGGCACCTGTTTCTCCCTCCGCGACCAGCCTGCCGTCAGCGTGAAAGCCTCATAGCTCAGGCTCCCAAACAGGCTCTGTGAATAATCTCCGTCGATCCCGTCCGCCACCCCGCCGTTATTCCCTGCCGTATTGAATTCCTCAAAATACAGCCCCTGCTGTCCGTCCGATGAAAGCACGGATCCTGAAAGCACTAACTCCACCCCGTTTTTGAAACTCTTGCCGTAAGTAAAGCGGCCCTTGTAACTGTCGAAACTGCCCACAGCAAAGGCCGCCTCGGTGCCATTGATCTGACTAGGCTTCCTCGTCACTACATTGATCACCCCCAGAAACGCACTGTTGCCGTAGATTGAAGAACTCGGCCCCCGGATCACCTCCACACGCTCAATCAGATCCACGTCCAGCATTCCCTCGGTGCCGATCAAGGCTGAACTATAAAGGTCATCATTCATCCGGTGACCGTCCACGAGAAGCAGCACTCGTGTATTGTAATCACTTGGCCGGTTAAACCCCCGCATCCCCACCGCAGAATAATTCCGGTCATAAGTCACATACACCCCGCCCACCCCGTTCAGTACATCCGCCAGCGTTCGGTGCCCCAGCATCTGGATCTCATTGGCCGTCACGATGGTCACGGATGCCGGTGCCTGGCTTATTTTCTGGTCGAATTTGGAGGCCCCATAGACGGAGTCCAGCTTGATATCCATCAGTTGTTCCAGGCTCAAGTCACCGTAGTCCAGTGCGGCCAGTTCTTTCACGTTCGGTCCTTCTTCATCCGCTGCCTTTACACTCTCCGCACACAATAGAATCTTCGCCAGCAGCAGGACTCCTGCGCGGAAGATTGTTTTGGTGATGGTAAAAACTTTACTCACAGACAGAAAAACCTTTATAAATGATCAAATGTTCCGAATGCTCTCATTTCCTCACCAGCGGGTCGAATGAAAAGGTGAAGGGAGCAGCATTGTAAATAAGCCATGACTGAAAAGAAGAAGTGAAGATCAGTGTCTGGTAGCTATTATTGATCCAAAACATGCAATTAAATATGGATATTATCAACGCCTTTCCGCTTTGATTGCATATTGCATGGATATTCGCTTAAAGACGGCTCTGCCAAAAGCACTGTAACTGGCTCTGGAATTCAGTGGAAATCGCGTCTTTCACCTGGGCGGCAGCCCCTGAAGACTTAAAAATCCTCAGTTTATACCCACCCGCCTACGCCTTCCCGCGCTTCACCATCGCCATCGCGATTTCCCACAGGCCCTGCACATGCTCCCAGCGGCGAATACCCAAATCCACAAGGAAAAGCAGCAGCAGGGTCAGGATGAGGGGGGGCCAAAGCTCAATGTATTGTACAGCGCGTGTCTCGCTCATGTCCGGCAGTTCACCGGGTTTCAGAATTTTTCCGCCGGTCAGCTTCGTGGCGCGGTCCAATAAATCTTCATTCACCGTGCCCAGGCTGGCTTCGCTACTTGGATTATGAATCAGGCCGGCGGAGACCATTTCCGCACCGCTTTGCGCCCGGACGAGGTATACCCCCGGCTGATCCGGTCGGAAACTGCCTTCATACAAACCTGGGCCGCTCTGGCCCAGGGTGAGATTTTGCACCGGCTTCAGGGGCGCGCCCAGTGCATCTGCGGCGACGAAGAATACCTCCGCCTGCACCTGCGCATCATTGGAGCGGGTGCCCGCATCTTCCTGCAGGTCCACCCGCAGGAGTGCATCATCCCCGCGCATTTCCGTGGCCAGGTCCATGTGCCGTCCCTGCGGCGGGCGGGCGGTTTCCCGCAGCACTTGGGACCAAAAGCGGCTGAACTCCGGCCAGCGGGCGATCCACAGAGACGCCCAGCGGCTTTTTGCATCACTGGTGAAAGCGGTGACCTTGCCCAAGCCGAAGCGCCAGTGCGCCAGCAGGGGATCTCCCGTATCCGTCACCAGCGGCACCTGCGCCGTCGCCTTGCGGATCGTTTTCACATAGCCCAGCAGGTCAGGGGAGGTCCATTTATCAAAACCTGCCAGCATCGCATGCTTTTCCACCAGCACCGGGATGAAAGGCTCCTCGCGCATCATCCGGCCTGTGTGCATGAGGGTATCCTGGGTGAAAATGCGGCTGATGTTCGTCGCATCCGTCGTGGTATAGGACTGCCCGCCGCCGCTGCTGGCGATGGCCTGGAGCAGCGCCACATGTGAGCCTTCACCGATGGAAACGGTGGAAATGGTGATGCCCTCGCCCCGGCATTGCGCGGCCATCGCTTCATAACCTGAGCCGGAGGTCTGCCCATCGGTCAGGATGATCATGTGCTTCACCTTGGCCTTCACCCGGCGCAGAGCCTCGCGGCCTTCTTCAAAGGCAGGCTGCAGGTTGGTCCCGCCACCGGAGGCCACGGCGGAAATCTGCCCCGCCACCGTCGCTGTGGAGGTCAGCCGCGTCATCGGCGCCACCACATGCGCCTCACTGTCAAAAGCATACACGCCGATGAAATCATTGCGCCCCAGCACCTCCGCCGTGGCGATGGAGGCACTCTTGGCCATCTCCAGCTTTTCACCCGCCATGGAGCCGGACCGGTCCATGACGATGGCCACTGCCGCGCTTTGTTTTTCCTCCTCATCCGGGGCCTTCAACCGCACCGGCAGCAAGTCATCCACCGGTGTCTTGTAATAGCCGCCCAGGCCGAAGCTGTTCGGCCCGCCCAGCATCAAAAAGCCGCCGCCCAGCTTGTCCACATAGTCCCGCATCGCATTCATCGTCCCCTCGCCCAATACATGAGCAGGTACATCGCTGACGATGATGCCGTCATAACCGGAGAGCTGATCCAGCGTCGAAGGGATATTCCCCGGCTGCCGCAGATCCAGCTCGATGCCCTCCTTGGCCATCGCTTGCGCCAGATACGCAGCTTCACCACCCTCACTGTCCAGGTAAAGCAGCCGCAGCCGCCCGCGCACATCCACCAGGGTGAGTGCACTGTTATTCGCCGGGATGGAGTCCCCGCCGATGCCTTCCAGCACCGCGCGATATTTGAAAATGTTTCGTTCCCCAGGCGTCCGGGTAAAGGTTTCCGCCAGGGCCACTCCGGCTTTGAGGGTGACGGGCCGCTGCTCCACCTGAATCCCGTTTTCGTAGAGCTTCAGCGTGCCCTGCGCATCCAGCGTGGACTCGATCTGCGCCGTCAGTTTCAGCGTCGCCCCTTCATTCAGCCGTGCCCGGCTGGCCGTCAGCTCGCGGATGCGCGCATCCGGCTTGCGGGGGCCTGCGATGGGCAGCGCATGCAGACGCACCCCGGCCACACTGGCCTGCCGGGCAGCCTCCAGCAGATCTCCCCGCGTTTCATGCCCGTCCCCGATGATGACGATGTCCCGGCTGGCCCCGGCGGGAAAAAGCGCCTCTGCGTACTCAATGGCCGCACTGTAATGACTGTCGCCGCCGTGCTCCGTTTGGAAGCGGGTCAGATTGTTCACCGGTTGCGGTCCCTTCGGTGTCAGTACGGGTTTATCCCCCAGCATGACGATGAAACTTTCCGTGTCATCCCCCAGGCGGCTTTGCAGGCGGGCGGCCTCCGCCAGTCCCTTGGTCAGCCCTTCCGTCCCCTGGCTCTGGCTGGCATCCACCACGATGCCCAGCGCTTTTTTACCCGTCTGTGAAATCCGTGCCGGACCCGCCAGCGCCGCCAGTGCCAGCAGGATGCCCAGTGCACGCACCACCAGGAGCAGCCTTTTCCTCAGTCCGTCCATGGGATGCGCCGACTGGCTTTCAAACCACAGCAGTAAAGCCAGGGCGGGCAGAGCCAGCAGCAAAAGTTTCGGCGATTCCCAGTCCATGTGAATTAAACGCAACGCTAGGGACAAATGCCGCACTTCCAAGCGAATACCTCATAGACTTCACTCTCACTTCGTTCACCAGTCCTGGTCCTCCGCTCACCATGCACATCCCTTCTCTCATTGAAGCCAAGCGCGATGGCCATGCCCTGTCCGCAGAGCAGATCCGCTTTCTCATCACCGCCTATGCGCAGGGGGACATGCCGGATTATCAGATGAGCGCACTGGCCATGGCCATTTTCTTCAAAGGCATGAGCGGTGATGAAACGGCCGCGCTGACTGAGGCGATGCTGCGCAGTGGCACCGTCCTGCACTGGCCTAAGGACGCTCCCATGCGCGTGGACAAACACTCCACTGGAGGGATCGGGGATAAGACCTCCCTCATCCTCGCCCCCTTGCTGGCCTGTGATGGTCTGTGGGTGCCCATGATCTCCGGACGTGGTCTCGGCATCACCGGCGGTACACTGGACAAGCTGGAGTCCATCCCTGGATTCCGCACCCAACTCAGCGAATCCGAAATCTATAAAACCCTGCCCATCACCGGTTGCCTCATGGTCGGCCAAACCGCCAACCTTTGTCCCGCCGATAAAAAACTCTACGCTCTCCGGGATGTCACCGGCACCATCCAGAGCATCCCGCTGCTGACCTCCAGCATCATGGGGAAGAAGCTTGCCGAGGGACTGAACCGCCTCATTCTTGATGTCAAATACGGCAGTGGAGCCTTCATGCAGACCCGTGAGCAGGCCCAGGCTCTGGCGGAGAGCATGGTCAGCGTGGGCCGTGCTTTAGGTGTCCGTTCCAGCGTCCGCCTCAGCCCCATGGATGAGGCCACGGGAGAATCCGCAGGCAATGCCCTGGAAGTCATCGAATGCCTCCGCTGCCTCCAGGGCCAGGGGCCACCGGACCTGGAAAACATCGTCCTGGACCTGGCTTGCGCCGTCTCCATCTCCTCCCGCGCGGAACTGCGGCAGATGCTGCATGATGGCCGCGCCTATGCCAAATTTCAGCACATGGTCACCGTCCAGGGTGGGCGTGTGGAAAGCCTGGAGCGCTTGCACAAAATTCACCGCGCACCCGTCATCCATGAGATGATCGCTGACCGCAGTGGCCATCTTCGGCGCTTGGATGCAGGCACCCTTGGCCGCGCCGTCCTTGCCCTCGGCGCAGGACGAGCCAAAGCCACCGACCGAATCGATCCCGCCGTCGGCGTGGACGGGCTGCGCAAGGTTGGCCAGGAAATCCAAGCGGGTGAGGTGCTGCTGCGCATTCATGCCCGTAGCCAAGCCGATGCGGAGGAAGCTGAGAAAGCCATCGCTCAAGGCGTGGATATTCGGTAAGCAGAAGCCGGGAGCCTGTTGCATCACCGGGTGCACTTGCTCACTTCGTCACCATCTCATCCAGGTTCAGCAGCAAGTTTGCCACCATGGTCCAAGCGGCCAGTTCGCTCACGTCCAGGTTCGCATCTGGCTTGGATTCACCAAAGCTGATCGCCAGCTTCGCTTCCTCCGGCCGTGCCTTGTATTCCGCCAGATGCTGTTTCAACGCCTGGAGGACGATCTCAGCCTCCTGCGCTGTGGGGTAGCGTCCCGTTGCACTGCGGAAAGCTTTCGTGATCCGCGCATCGGTGCTGTCATTCTTTTGAAGCAAAAGTTGTTGGGCGAAGTGGCGCGCTGCCTCGAAGTATTGCACATCATTCATCAGGTTCAGCGCCTGCAGCGGGGTGTTGCTGCGCTCCCGACGCAGGCAGTACGATTCCCGGTTAGGCGCATCGAAGTTCGTCATCCCTGGTGGTGGTGCGGTGCGCTTCCAGAAGGTATAAAGGCTGCGGCGATACAGGGATTCACCCGTGTCCTGCACATAGTTGCGGGTATTGCTACCGCCAAAGCCCACTGGCTCCCAGATATTCTCCGGCTGATAAGGCCGCACCCCTTTGCCGCCGATCTTCGGACTCAGCAGCCCGCTCACAAAGAGGGCGCTATCACGCACCACTTCTGCATCCGCACGGAAGCGCGGCCCACGTGCCAGCAGACGGTTTTCAGGATCTTTGTTCAGGCTCTCTGGAGTGAATTCCGCAGTCTGCCGGTAAGTGTGCGAGGTGACGATACCCTGAACAAAAGCCTTCATGTCCCAGCCGTTTTCACGGAAGGTCACCGCCAGCCAGTCGAGCAGCTCCGGATGGCTCGGCGGCTCACCCTGGGAGCCAAAGTCATTCGTCGTCTTCACCAGACCTGTGCCGAAAAACTGCTGCCACAAGCGATTCACCGTCACCCGTGCAGTTAAGGGATGTTCGGGGGAAACCAGCCAGTTGGCCAGGTCCAGTCGTGATGGCTGCTCCGCATTGGGCAGGGGCGGGAAGACGGCGGGTGTGCCACGGCTCACCTTTTCCCCCGGCTGATCATACAGGCCGCGGTTCATGACGAAGCTTTCTCTCGGCTGCGGCAGATCTGCCATGATGAAGGTGGCCGGGATCACATCCTCCAGTGCCTTCCGTTGGGATTCCAGCGCCAGCTTCTCACCACGCACCCCGTTCACGATTTCCCGCGCGCCCTGGTACTCATTTTCATACCACCAGTCCTTCACGCTTTTCGTCTCCGCTTCTGTCCACTCCGTCACCTTTTTGCCACGCACCAGCATTTGCAGATCCTGCGGCAGCTCAGCCACCCGGCGGCCCTGGTTTTTCGTTAGCCACACACTCCATGACCACTGTGCATCCTTCGCCGGATCCACCCGCGAGCTCATGCTCAGCCGGTCCCAGGACACGGTGCCAGCGAATTGAGTGAACGCATAACCCGTCACCTTCATGCCCGGCTTCAGCCCCAGTTTTTCAATGGGAACGTCCAGTTTTACCCACTCGCCCGCTTTCGGCAGAGCCCCCATTTTGACACGTTCTGGCGTGCGCACTTTGCCAAACGGGATGGCTCCTTCCTCACCCCAGAAGGCACGGTGATTCCAGCCACCGCCGACAAAAAATTGCAGCATGATGGATGAGGGTGGATTTTGCGGATCCAGGAAACACTGCACGCTGATGACCCCATTCGCCGGAACATCAAAGGTGGCTCCATCGCTGAAAAAATCCTGCGCCACCGCCGTGGCCGTGCGCCGGAGTGCCATCTCGCCACTGAAGACAGGTCCGTCTTTTTTGCTCACCAGCGTGGTCGGTTCACCGCCAGCACCATTCACGGTGACGCCAGGAGGAAAGCTGTCTTCAAACCACACCACCTCCGTCTTCTGAACGGGCGGCGGTGGCGTCAGGCTGGCCGGGTCGGTGTATTCGATCTTCGCTATCGCCTGTTTAATCTCCTCCTGCTTGGCCGTGATGGCCTGGTCCAGCTTTGTCAGCTGCACTTTTTGTTCGGGGGTGGAAAGCCGCAGGATGGGCGGTGTCAGCAGAATGTTGCCATCCATGGCCGGGTCCGCAGCGCTGTTAAAGAACGAATACAGCGCATAAAATTCCTTTTGGCTGATGGGGTCAAACTTGTGGTCATGACAAACGGCGCAGCCCGCAGTCAGGCCCATCCAGACAGCCACCGTGGTATCCGTACGATCTACCGCATAACGAAAAACAAACTCCTCCGCGATGGAGCCGCCCTCGCTCGTCGTCACATTGCAGCGGTTGAATCCAGAGGCAATCTGCTGGTCCACCGTCGCATTCGGCAGCAAGTCTCCGGCGAGTTGCCAGCGGGTGAATTCATCAAAGGGCAGATTGTCATTGAAGGCACGCACCACCCAGTCGCGATACGGCCACATGCTGCGTTCATTGTCCAGGTGCAGACCATGGGTATCCGCATAGCGGGCTGCATCCAGCCAGTAGCGGCCCATGTGCTCCCCATACCGTTCCGATTTTAAAAGTCGCGACACCACTTTTTCATACGCATCCGCTCCCGTGTCCGCCAGAAAGGCATCCACCTCCGCCAGTGTCGGCGGCAGGCCGGTGAGGTCCAGTGTCACCCGGCGGATCAGTGTTTCTTTGGAGGCCTCCGGCGCAGGTGCCAGCCCTTCTTGCCTCAGCCGATCTTGCACAAACGCGTCAATGGGATTGCGTACGAGCGCGCTCTTCACCTTCGGCGTCGCCGCTTTCACGGGTTTCTCAAAAGCCCAGTGCTTCTGGTACTGCGCGCCTTCTTTGATCCATCGCTGAAGGATCTCCGCCTGTTGGGGGGTGATCTTTTTATGCGATTCCGGCGGCGGCATGATTTCGTCTTCATCCTTGCTCAGGATGCGGGTGATGATGCTACTGCCCGCCGGGTCGCCAGGCTTCACGGCCTGCACACCGTCGATGACCTGATACGCGCCCTCTGGAGTATCCAGCCGCAGATCCGCCTTCCGCTTTTTCGCATCGTAGCCATGGCAGGCAAAGCAGTTGTCACTGAGGATGGGCCGGATGTCCCGGTTAAAATCCAGCCGGGTAGCAGCCTGCGCAGCCTGGGCGGCGAGCGTCGTAAAAGCGATGACAAAGAAGGTACGCATCCACCCGTCAGTACGTCCGCCACAGGCTCCGCATTACAAGTACATGGCGAACAGGCAGCATGCTTCATCCGGCTGCGCAGGATAGTCATATCCCCGGTTAGGGATCAATGCCATCCGCAGGCTATGGACTCGGGTGGCTGGCGGTCCCTATCCCAGGTCATTTGGGCGCGGGCTTGGCCGCAGGTTCGGGCGGCACTTTTTTAAAGTCCGTCAGTTTGGCCAGGCCATAATAGTAGCCGGCGACACTGCCCAGCAGCAGGAGGAAGGCGACCATGGGCCAAAAGCCGGGAAGCCAGGGCGGGGAAAGACGGCGGCGGCGTGACATGGGAGAAGATGAGGGAGAGGTGGCGGAAAGGGAAGGTGAAATGTCACTAACGGAACAATGCGCCCAGCTTTTTTCCCAGGAGCAGGGCTGCACCGGTGATGGTGATGGTGAGGAAGATCATGGCCCAGACACCGAGTGCGGAGGCCAGGCTGGGGCCGTTGCCGAGGGCCATGACGAGGAAATAGATGGCTTTGGTGATGGGGAAATGAGCGGCCTGCTGCGCCAGGATCATGGAATCACTGACCTCCAGCATGGCGAAGGCAAAGGCTAGCAACGCACCTGCCAGCAGATGCGGAGCCACCAGCGGCAGGGTGATGCGCCAGAGGGCTCTCTCCGGTGTGGCACCGAGGTTTTGCGCAGCTTCTTCCAGCGTGGGACTGACCTGCTGAAAACCAGCGGAGGCGGAGCGGACGATGAAAGGCAACCGGCGGACCGCATAGGCGATGACCAGGATGAGGACGGGATTTTCATCCAGGATCAGCCAGTCGAAGTACTGGCCGGGCCGGGTCATGGCCAGGTAACCAAAGGCCAGCACAACGCCCGGCACAGCCAGAGGCAGCATGGCCATGGCATCCAGCAACTGGCGGCCCCAAATGCGGGTGCGCACATTCACGTAGGCCACACCGATGCCTAACAATAAAGCGAACAGGATGGCGATGACGGAGTATTTCAGGCTGTTGGCAATGGCGCTGAGGGTGATCTCATGGCCTAGCGCCTCCTGGTAATGATCCAGGGTGAAAGCCTGGGGAAGCACGGTGCCATACCAGTCATCCGCAAAGCTGAGCATGACCACGCCGAGGTGTGGCAGTACAGCGACAAAGGTCACCAGGGCAAAAACCAGCGTGCACAGCCAGCCGAGGCCAAGGGGCAGCCTCAAGGTCTCGCGCCCGGTGGTGGCGCGTCCGCCGCCGGTGGCATCGGCACGGCCAAAGAAGACTTTGCCCACCAGATAGATGAGCGTGCTGAAGACCAGCATGACCACGACGAGGGCATAAGGGAAGGGGTTGTCACTGAGGTCATTGAGGGAGCGGAAAATCTGCACTGAGGTCACGCGGTCGTAGTCGAAGACCAGCGGCACGCCGAGCTCTGTGAAAGCCCAGATGAAAACCAGGGTGCCCCCGGCAAAGATACCCGGCATGATCAGCGGCAGCGTGACCCGCCAGAAACGCTGAAGCGGTGAGCAGCCCAAATTTGCCGCCGCCTCTTCCATGGCGGGATCCAGATTGGCGAGGGCTGCGGCCACATTCAGATACAGGATGGGATAAAGGTGCAGCACCTCCATGATGACGATGCCCAGCATCTGCCCCTCACCCAGCCAGTCCGTTGGATGCTGGGCGTTCATGAGGCCGAGATCAATCAGCAGCGCATTCAGAGAACCGGCTTGGCCCAGGATCGCCTTGATGCCAATGGCACCGACAAAGGGCGGCAGTACCAAGGGAGTGAGCACCAGACTGTTGAGCAGTGTCTTGCCAGGAAACGTATAACGAACAAAGAGCACGGCCAGCGGCAGCGAGATGAGCAGGCAGCCCAGCGTTGTCCAGATGGCGATGACGAACGAATTGATCAACCCCTCGCGGTAGAGGGTGTTCATGAAAACTTCGCAGACAAACTCCAGGGTAAAACGGTGGTCTGGCGTCTCAAAGGCAAGCTTCACGGTCGTCCAGATGGGATAGGCAAAAAAGCAGCCGAAAAAGGCGGCCATGATGCCAGACACAAGGAGGGCGAGGGAGCGTGACATGGTGCGAAATTTAGAACAGCAGGCTGGTTATTCTCCCTTGCCTGCCAGGTGACGGGCCAGCTCGTAGTTATTGCGGAAAGCATCGCCCAAAGTCCGGGCGAGGCGGGTTTCAGCCACTTTATCACGGGAGCGGACGACTTGGGTGATGGAGCCGATGGCGGTATCGTACCGGACGTTGTTCAGTTCCTCAAAGGTCTGTGTGGCGCGCGGAGGCATCCCTGAGCGGACGAGGGCCTGCCAGGCCTCTTTTTGCTCCAGATGGGTATCCACACACATCACGCGGATGAGGAAACGCAGGGTGCTGAAGGCGGCGGCAGTCCACTCTGGATGGTAGGTGAAGGCTTTGGCCTGTTCATACGGCAGCTCAGCGGGATCACTCATGTGCGCCTGATGCTCCGGGGTATAAAAATCCTTCCGTGCGGCGAGGCGGCGTAACGCGCTGCGGACCGGGCCGCCGGGTGTGCCTGCACGGTAGGACCAGACCTTCTGCCCGGCATCGCTGAGCACGAACTCGATGAATGCGGTGGCCAATTCTGACTCGGGCGCACCGCGAAACATGCCAATGGGATCGACGCTGACGGAACTGCCTCCAACTGGCATGATGAAACGCACCCGTGAGGTGCCATCGGGCCTCCTTGTTTCCTCCTCCGTGGAGCGCCCGTAATAATCAATGCACATGCCCGCTGCAGCATCGCCGCGTGCCACATCCAGGGGGATCTTGCTGGAGCTGTCGGCAAAGTAGCGTGAATTGGCACTGATGCGCTGGATCAGGTTGAGGCCCTTGCTCCAGCCTTCGTGAATGCCGGCGCTTTCGATCTCTTGCGGCGTTTTTAGATTTCCCGGATTTTGAGTCAGTCGGGTGATGGCCTCCTGCATTTCCTGCTGGATGAGCATTTCGAAAGCCTTGGTGACGGTGCCGCTGCGGCCAGGATCGGCTAGGGCCAATTGGCCAAAGAGGCGCGGGTCTGCCAGATCACGCCACTGGGAGGGTTCTTTTTCGATGCCCAAGCGCTTGAGTACATCCCGGTTAAAGACGATGCCAAAGCTGGACAGGCAGCTCGCCACCCAGCGGTCTTTTGGATCGCGGAAAGGCTCGCCACTGACCATCTCCGGGATGCCTTTGTCACTGAACCATTCGGGGTGTGTTTTCTTCAGCTCGGCGATGCCGGTGCCGGGCTCGTTTTCGGCTACGAGGGTTCCTGATTCCGCCTGGATTTGGAGGTCATAGGCCCCGCCGCCGAAGAAGACATCCATGCCGATGCCGACGCGGGATTTTAGGAAAGCCTGGCGCGCCGGATCATCCGCCGGTGCTTTGGCATTCATGAAATTTTGCGCCGTCGCCGAGGTCCACTCCTTGCCCAGTTTGCGCGTCCAGTATTGCTGAAAGGCGGCGCTGTATTCGGACTTCAGCATGACGGCGATTTCGGACGTCCCGCCGGGTACCCGCCAGTCCATGGCCACGGTTTCACCCGTCTTTTCCTTCCAATGCCGGACAAAGGCCTGGCCAAATTCCGCCCGCAGCCGCTCGGGATGCGGGGTGACGATGACCAACCTGCGGCTGGCGCTGGCGGAGGAGGCGGGCTGCGCAGGTTTCAGCAGAAAGGGCGCGAGCAGGGTGACCAGCAATGCCCCGACGATGGCGAGCTCCTTGCGCCAGCGTTTATGAAAAGGAGGGGCGGTTACGTCGGACATCAGCCCGTATCCAAGCGGAGTCTGGCCAGCAGGGCAATCCGGCTTTTCTCATCCCAGGCATGTTTTTAAAGAGCAGTGATTCCAAAAAAGAATCTTTTTCATCATCGCCAGGAGCCATCTTTTAGAGCAAAATACTTCCATGCCAGCGTCCGATACCCAGCACGATATAGACATCGCCAAGGTCAGCCAGCGTTCCAAAGACATTGAGGACAAGCTGCCGAAGCTGAAACATTGGACGGAGCAGGGAAAGATCATCCTGGAGATGGTGAAGGATTACTGGGCAGGGCGTTATCGCGAGGTGCCGTATTGGGTCATCAGTGCCAGTGCCCTGGCCATGCTGTATGTGCTCAACCCTGCGGACGTGATCCCTGATGTGATCCTGGGCGTGGGGTATCTGGATGATGCCACCGTGGTGGCTTTTTGCCTGAAGCTCATTGATCGAGAGCTGGAAAAATACAAGGCATGGCAGGCGGCACAGAAGACCGGTCAGGGGAATGGCGTCATTGTGGACGTGTGATTTCAACGGCGGTTGGATGGAATCCTCCATGGCTGAAAGCTGGCTTTGGCTGGCAAGGTAGGGTTATCTCGGGCGTATTATTCCTGACCGCCTGAAATGAAAGCTCTCGATCCCACAGCCCATGCCTTGAGTGTGAACCGCCGTGCGTTTTTGACGCAGTCGGCCTATGGGCTGGGCGGCATGGCCTTGGCGGGACTTGCTCAACAAGCCCAGGGCGGAGTGGCCGGAGCGATGCTGAAGCCACATCTGCCAGTGAAGGCGAAGCGGGTTATTTTTCTCTGCATGGCGGGCGGGCCATCGCATCTGGAAACGTTCGATTGGAAGCCGAAGCTGAAGGAGCTGGATGGCAAGCCCTTCCCGGAATCGTTTACCAAAGGCCAGCAACTGGCCCAGCTCCAGGGTGCGGAATTGACCGCACGCGGTGCCTTTTGCGACTTCAAGAAATGGGGCCAGAGCGGCCAGGAGATCTCGGAGCTGTTTCCCAACATCGGCAGCATGGCTGATGATCTATGCATCGTCCGCTCCATGCAGACGGAGCAGATCAACCATGACACGGCTCATGCCTTCATGAACACTGGCAGCATCATTAAAGGAAGGCCCAGCATGGGCTCCTGGCTGCTGTATGGTCTGGGCTGTGAGACCAGTGATCTGCCGGGGTTTGTAGTACTGACTTCCGCCGGTAAATCCGGACAGCAACCGGTATCCGCCCGGCAGTGGTCGGCGGGTATTCTGCCCAGCAAGTATCAGGGTATCCAGTTCCAGGCCAAAGGCCAGCCGGTGCATTATCTAGGCAGTCCAGACGGTGTCTGCCAGAGCACCCAGCGGCAGGTGGTGGAGGAAGTGCAGCGCCTGAATGGCATGTTGGCGGAGGAAAAGCTGGACCCAGAAATCCAGACCCGCATCGCCCAGTATGAAATGGCTTTTAAAATGCAGGCCAGTGTGCCGGACCTGACGGATGTGAAAAGCGAGCCGCAGCACATCCTGGATATGTATGGTGTGAAAGAGCCGGGGGATGGCAGCTTCGCGTCCAACTGTTTGTTAGCCCGCCGGATGGCGGAGCGCGGTGTGCGCATGATCCAGCTCTACCATCGTGCCTGGGATCACCATGGCGGCATTGTGGATGGAATGAAATCCGCCGCTCTGGATGTGGACCGTGCCACGGCGGGCCTGATCAAAGACCTCAAACAGCGCGGCATGCTGGATGATACGCTCATCCTGTGGGGTGGGGAATTTGGCCGTACGCCGATGGGGCAGGGGACGGGACGTGACCACCACATCCTGGCCTTCAATGTCTTCATGGCCGGGGGCGGGGTGAAGCCAGGTTTCAGCTACGGAGCCACGGATGAGCTGGGCTATCGCGCTGTGGAGGATGTCGTGCATGTGCACGATCTGCACACCACCATGCTGCATCTGCTGGGCATTGATCACAAACGCCTGACGGTTAAATATCAAGGTCTGGACGTCCGCCTGACGGGAGTAGCAGGAAATCTGGTGAAGAAGCTGATCGCCTGATCTTTACATCCGGCCGGGTTCGGCGTCAGTATGTCATTCATGCTGTGGCGCATTCTATCAGCGGTTGTGGTGCTCTTCTGGGCGGTGATGACTGGACTCATCATCCGGGACACGTATTTCCCGGACCACTCGCGCTTCGCCGTGGTGCCGCCCAAGTTTGTCTTTGACCTCTTTCTGACGGAGGCTGCGGCGTTTAATAACACGCTGCATCTTTATCATGAAAAGGAAAAGATCGGCCATACCACCTTCACCATCAGGCGTGACGGGAATGTTGAGGAGGATGAGGAAGCGCCTGTGTATGCTGTGCTGGCTTCCGGCTCCATGGACTTGAAGGAATCCCAAATCGCGGGGCATGACGTCACCTACCGCCTGACGGGAGAGCTGGAGGATGCGGAGCGGTGGAGCAGCTTTGATCTGGAATTGAAGTCCGTTTCTGCGGATATGCAGGCCACGGTGATCTGGAAAACAGGGGATAAACTGCCTGCCATCGAAGTAAAAAAAGCAGGGCAACTGGTCATGAATACCCAGTTCATCCAGACCATGATGGCAATGAAGGGCGCGTTTGGCGGGGAAACGGACTGGCTGGCCCAGCTAACCAAAGTGCGGGAAGGTGCCCAGGCGATGCCGCTGAAAGCACGCGAGGGCATCATGGAACTGGCTGGCAAACAACGCCGTTGTTACATCGTCACCCTGGATGTTTTGCAGATGGAGGAGGTGCGTCTTTATTTTACTGAGGTGGGGGAACTGGCCCGCATCGAATTTCCCCAAGGATACCGTTTCATCGAGCCGATGATGCACGGTCTAGAGCGGGGCATGAATACCCTGGAGTGAGTGGTGTTCAGGCAGCCTTCAATTGCCAGCGTGCGCGGTGGATGGTCCGGCCACTTTCTAACCAGTGACTTTCAAAATCCGTGACGGGATAAAAGAAGGCGTCTTCCGGCCATTCCAGAAGCGCAAAGTCTGGTCGTGCGGCGAAGCTGGCCAGCGCGTCTTCATAATAAACGCGGTCGTCCGTTTTGAGCAGAAATTCCCCTCCCGGCTGGAGCACCCGCGCCAGGCCGTTGAGGAATTCATCCTGGTTCACCAAGCGGCGTGCCGCGTGTTTCTTTTTCGGCCACGGATCCGGGCACAGGAGATGCAGACGGGTCACGGAGGCGGCAGGCAGCAGCCAGCCGACGGTGTAGCCGCTCTCCAGGCGCATCACTTTTGCATTGGTGAGGCCCTTGCGGTCGATCTTGCGGCTGGTCTTGGAGACGCGGCCGAGCATGCGTTCCACGCCTAGATAATCACGGTCAGGATGCTCTGCCGCCATGCCCACCAGGAAGGTGCCGTCTCCACAGCCCAGCTCCACCTCCAGCAGGCGGGTGGCATCTGGGAAAATCTCGGCTGGCTGAAGTTCACGAAAATAATGAGGCGGGATAAAGAGAGACATTACGATTACAAATCAGCCGTGACTTTGACCGCAGTGCAACGTAATCCGTAATGCCGTGGCAATTGTCACCGTTTCACGAACCTGAAACTTACTATCCTACCATGAATCGCCGCTTTTTCATTACCACCACTGGGGCTGCCGTCGCAGGCTCTTTCATCAGCACTGGAGCCCAGGCTGCCTCCGTCATCTCACTGGAGCAGGCACCCCTGCCATATCCCTCCGCCGCCCTGGAGCCGCACATTGATGCAGCTACGATGGACATTCACTTTGGCAAACATCACGTGGCCTACATCACCAACCTGACCAAGGCCCTGGAAGGAACCAAGCTCTCGGGTGACAACGTGGTGAAGCTCATCACTGACCTGTCTAAAGTGCCTGAGGCATCCCGCATGGCCGTGCGTAATAACGGCGGCGGTCACGTGAACCACACTTGGTTCTGGCAGTGGATGGCCCCTGCGGGCAGCGGAGCCACCGCCCCTGAAGGCAAGCTGGGCGAGGCAATCCAGAGCACCTTTGGCAGCCTGGATGATTTCAAAAAACTTTTCGGTGAAGCCGGCACGAAGCGCTTCGGCTCCGGCTGGGCCTGGCTGATCGTCAAGGCCGATGGCAAACTGGCCGTCACCTCCACGCCTAACCAGGACAATCCCCTCATGAAGGGCGTAGTGCCGGATACAGATCTGGGCACACCGATCCTGGGTCTGGATGTATGGGAGCACGCTTATTACCTGAAATATCAGAATAAGCGCCCGGACTACATCACCGCCTGGTGGAATGTGGTGAACTGGGATGCCGTGGCCAAGGGCTATGCCGCCGCCAAGGAAGCCTAAGAAGGCGATGAGGGGAATGGCTGAGGGAATCCAGGCGCATGGCCTGCTATTCAAGAATCTCACCATTCCCCTCTCATCCCCCTAAAGTGGGGTGTGAGAGACTGTGAAATGTCTCGTCAGAGCGCGTTTAAATCATCACACTGATGATCACCATGACCCGCGCTCTTTCATTTCTTTTGTTTCCCGGCTTCCTGCTGGCCGCTGATGTCCCGGATGATGCCAAGGATGCCGCGCAGAATGACTCCACGCCTATCCCAAAGGTGACACCTCTGGTGAAGTGGACCTTTGACGCCAAAGAACCCGGCGTGCTGAAGGGCAAAGCCAGCATTGATGCCACTGGGCCGCAGAAGCCGATCTATCCTGGTTTTCCCAAAGGGAACAAAGCGGCCGTTTTTACGGGCAAAGACAGCTATATTCAAGTCCGCGAGGCCGACCTGCCAGAAACAAATCTGCGTTTTGTGCAAGGCGAGACGATCAGCATCGAGGCCTGGGTCAATGCTGAAGAACTGGGTAACGGCAAGTATGTCTATCTCGTCGGCAAAGGTCGTAACAAGGCCAAAGGCTTCACGGCCGAGAACCAGAACTGGGCGCTGCGCCTGAAGGGTGAAGATGGCGAAGCACGCCCCTGCTTCCTCTTCCGCAGCCGCAACAAAGCCGGTGCGGAAAATTATCACCGCTGGGTTTCCAAGGAAGGCTTCAGCCCCGGCTCCGGTTGGCATCACATCGCCGTGACCTACACCTTTGGGAAACCGGAGACGATGAAGGCCTATGTGGACGGCAAGAAGACCCCCGGTGGTGTCTGGGACATCGCAGGCAAGTCCACCGAACCGCCGGTGAGTGATGCCGATGATGTCATGATCGGCACCGGCTACGGCGGCGGTTCAGGCAATACCCTGAACGGTGCCCTGGATGAAATCGCCATCTATCGCGAGATCCTCCCGGAGGCCTTGCTGGCCCAGCGTTACCAGTTCCAGCCGCCACCACCAGCCATTGATGCCAAAAAACTGCCGAAGGGTCAGGTGCTGGTTCAGATTTGTGAAGAAGGCGTGCCGCCGAAAAACTCCTGGCCTGCCATGCCTCCGACGGCCAGCGAGACCTACACGCTGGATGTCTTTGGCCTGTCTGAAGTGCCGCAGAAGTATGTGGAAACAGGTGTGCGCGGTGACCGCCCCATCCCCTATCTCCTTCGTGCTGCCTCGGTGGTGAATCTGCCTGCGGGCAAGCATCGCCTGCTGGTGCGTGGTCGCAGTGCCACCCGTCTGCACATTGATGGCAAGCCGTTCCTGGACCTCCCCTTTGCCCGTTCGGATACCGGCGGTCATGGCCGTGTGGCTGAGCAGGATGTTTACCTGAACCTGGGCCCCGACTTCCGTTTTGCACCTCCTGGGACTCAGGAAACCTGGGCGGAGTTTGAAACCAAGGGTGGTGAGCATCTGTTCGTGATTGAAAGCATGATCGGTGGTGCTGTAGGCAGTGCCAGAAAGCGTCCTGAAACCGGTGAAACCGTGCTGGCCATTTCCTATGAAGGCAGTGAAAACTGGGAACTCATGAGCCCCGGTAAAACCAAGGTGGCCTACAATGACGTAGGCTGGACTGCCTATGAAAAGCAGCAGACAGCCCGCCTGACTGAGATGAACGCCAAGCGCCGTGCTGAGGTGCGTGCCCAGCATGATGGCTACTGGAAAAAGCGTCGTGAAGCCGCTGCCGAGTGGCTGGCCAGCGCCCCTGCTGTGAAAGTGCCCGCACCGGTGAAAGGCTATCCTGTCAGCAATGAAGTGGACCTTTTTCTCAATGCCAAAATCGCTGCCGTTTCCTTCCAGTATTCTGCCGCCAAGAAGGATGGAGTGAACTTCTACAAAGAGGTGATGCCCATCCTGGAAGCGAACTGCTTTAGCTGCCACCAGGGCAGCAAGACCAAGGGTGATTTGAAGCTCGACTCCCTGGCAGATGCGCTGAAAGGCGGCGAATCCGACGGCCCTGCGATCGTCCCCGGCAAGCCTGAAAAAAGCTCTTTGCTCGCCCGCATCAGCACCACCGATGAAGATTACATCATGCCTCCCAAGGGGCACCCGCTGAAGAAGGAACAGATTGACGTGATCCAGCGCTGGATCAGTGAAGGCGCCGTGTGGCCGGAGATGAATGTGGACCGCATCGAGATCACCGCCCTCAGCGATGACCTGGCCTTCCTGCGCCGTGTCACTCTGGATACCGTCGGCGTGGTGCCGACTCTGGAAGAAATCTCCGCCTTCACCGCAGACACCTCCAAGGACAAGCGCGCCAAAGTCATTGAACGCCTCCTTTCCGACAAACGCTGGGCCGACAAATGGATGGGCTACTGGCAGGATGCCCTGGCGGAAAATCCGAACATCCTGAATCCTACGCTGAACAACACTGGCCCCTTCCGCTGGTATCTGCATGAAGCCTTGGAGGACGACCGCCCCATGGACCTCGTGGTGACAGAACTCCTGCAAATGAAAGGCAGCGAGCGCTTCGGTGGCCCTGCCGGATTTGGCACCGCCTCCGGCAATGACGTGCCCATGGCGGCCAAAGGCACCATCATCAGCACCGCCTTCCTCGGTGTCGAAATGAAGTGCGCACGCTGCCATGATGCTCCTGCTCACAAGAGCCTGCAGCAGGACCTCTTCGAACTGGCCGCCATGCTGCAAATGAAAGCAGTGGACGTGCCCAAGACCAGCAGCGTGCCCATGGACAAGCTGCATGAAGGCGGCCGCAAGCCCCTCATCCAGGTCACTCTGCAACCAGGGACCAAAGTGGACCCCGCCTGGCCGTTTGAAGAATTTGCTCCAGCCTCCGTCGCCGATACGCTGGCCCAGGATCCCAAGGATTCCCGTGACCGCCTCGCCACCCTCATCACAGCTCCGCAGAATGAGCGCTTTGCCCAGGTCATCGCCAACCGCCTCTGGCAGCAGTTCATGGGGCGTGGCATTGTGGAGCCCGTGGAAGATTGGGAAAAGGGCAAGCCTTCTCATCCTGAACTCATCCAGTGGTTAGGCCGTGAGTTTGTGCGCGGTGGTTACAGCATGAAAAATCTCTCCCGCATCATCCTCAGTTCCCACGCCTATCAGCGTGCCACGGATTCGAAGCTCACGGCCACCAGCCCGCTCTTCGCCTCCCCGGCACCCCGCCGTCTGGCCGCCGAGCAGATCGTGGACGCTTTGTTTGCCGCCACCGGCAAGCCGTTCCGGACTGAGGAAGTCAGCCTGGACATCGATGGTCGCCGCGACATGAAGAGCTCCATTTCCCTGGGGAATCCTACCCGCGCCTGGATGCTGGCCAGCACCAGCAACGAGCGTGACCGCCCCAGCCTGAGCCTGCCCCGTATCCAGGCCGTGTGCGACGTGCTCGAGGCCTTCGGCTGGCGCGGTTCCCGTCAGGACCCGGTCAGCAGCCGTGAAAATTCCCCGAATGCGCTGCAGCCTGCCATCTTGAGCAACGGCACCGTCGCTGTCTGGCTCACCCGTCTGAGCGATGACCACGGCATCACCAGCTTGGCATTGCAAGACATGCCGTTAGACCAGCTCGTGGATACGCTCTACCTGCGCCTGCTGACCCGCAAGCCGACCGCTGCCGAGCGTGAGCAATACATCGCCTACCTCAGTGAAGGGTATGACTCCCGCATGCAGGAAGTCTCCCCGCCAGTGTCTGGTCCGCGCTACCGCACCAAATACGTCTCCTGGACTAACCATCTGGATGCAGAAGCCAATGCCCTGCGCATGGAGGAAGAAACCGCCGCCCGCGCGGGTGATCCCCCAACGGAACGCCTCAAAGAAGAATGGCGCAACCGCCTCGAAGACGTCCTCTGGGCCCTCCTCAACGCCCCCGAATGGGTCTTTGCACCTTGATCATTGAGTCCAGATTTTGATTTTGAGTTCTGATCCCAGTGAGGTTAAAATTCCATCATGAGCACCACCACCGCCACCTCGGCAGATCCAAAGGACCAGCGGCCGCTCCTGCATTCGGAGATTGACCGGTTGCCGGATGCTCGCTTGGGCCTGGCTCACCGGGTGCTTCTTGAAATTGAGTTGGAGCAACGGACTGCGGAGCTTGACGATGCGGCGGATGCCGCCCGTCAGGCGGGGCGTCTCACGCCTGAACGCATCGCTGCTTAACTTTGAATCACACCACCATGACCGCCGCTGCTGAATCTTTGATGGGCACTCTGCTGACACTGCCGGAAGAAGACCGCTTGGAAATTGCCGAGCGTCTTCAAGACAGTTTTTCCGGCGTGCCTGCCGATGAAGTGCTCACCGACGATATGAAAGCCACCCTGGACCGCCGCTGGGACGAGATCGTAAGCGGCAGGGTGCAGTGTGAGGATGCTTTTGCTGTGCTTGACCGCATTGAAAGGAGGCATCGTGAACGAATTCAGTCAGCATCCTGAAGTCGAGAATGAAATTGAAGAGATCGTTATTTACTTGGAGGGAACAGGTCTTTGGAATGCAGACAGGTTTATTGAGAGATTCCGCGAGAGCCTGCGCGGAATTCTCCAAAACCCAAAATCCTGTCATTTCGTCCATGAGAGTTACCGCCGCTCGAATCTGAAACAGTTCCCATACGCCATCATTTACCGCGAACGTAAAGATGACGTCCATGTAATAGCCGTGATGCATACTAAACGCCACCCGGACTACTGGAAGACCCGTATTCAGGACGACCACGAGTGACTGCTTATTAAACGAGCCTTGCTGCGCCAGCCTAACCTAGACCACCGTGGACACACCCCCCACGAAAGTGATAGCAATAGAAATATGAAAAGCGCTCCGAAAAGCGTTTGATACATTAACCATGAAACGCCGCCACTTCCTCCAAACTGCCGCCCTGGCTCCTTTTGCCTCCATGGGCGTTCGCGCCAGCACCACCGCGCCGATCCCAATGGGCAAGGCTGAGAATTGCATCTTCATCTGGTTAGGCGGCGGCATGTGCCAGATTGATACCTTTGATCCCAAGGCTCTCGGAGATCCCAAGGCCAATCCGAAAAAGGCAGGCTCTGCCTATCCATCCATCGAGACCTCCGTCCCAGGGGTGCGGGTGTGTGAGCACCTGCCCAAAACCGCACGCCAGATGGAGCACGTCACCGCTGTCCGTACCGTGTTTCACAATGTGATCAACGAGCACGCCATCGCCACAAACTTCGTCCATACAGGACGCCCAGTCAGTGGCAATGCTAGCTATCCCTCCATCGGCTCCATCGTCGCCCATCAGCGTGGCGCGGCAAATCCGAAGGTGCCCGCTTACATGCTCATCGGTTATCCCAGCCCCAGCCGTGGTCCTGGTTTCCTGGGGGCCAAATATGGCAATATTTACCTGTCGGACACCAAGGCAGGCCCCTCCGGCTTCACCCGTCCTGAGTATGTCACTTCTCAGCGCGTGAGCGCCCGCGAAAAACTCCTGAAACCTCTTCAGGAACGCGCCGCCCAGGATTCCTCCCTGGCGGATTACGAGGCCGCTCAGCGTGAAGGCCTGCGCCTGGCTGGTCCTGAGTTCATGCGCAATTTTAACCTCGACGAAGAATCCTCCGACCTCCGCAACGCCTACGGCAGCGAGTTCGGCCAGCGCTGCCTCCTGGCCCGTCGCCTCATTCAGGACGGTGTCCGGTTCATCGAAGTCTCGCACAACCTCGGCTTCGTCAATGGCACAGGCTGGGACACCCACAACGACGGCCAGCTGAACCAGCATCTGCTCATCAAGGACCTGGATGATGCCCTGGCGACCCTCATTGCGGACCTGAAGGCGCATGGCATTCTGGACAAGACCCTCATCGCCATCGGCACTGAATTCGGCCGCCCGCCGGAGTTCGATGGCGGCGGCGGTCGCGGTCACCAGTGCACCACCTTTAGCATGATCCTGGCCGGCGGTGGCCTGAAGCATTGCGGTGCCTATGGTGTCACAGATGACCTTTCCAAAAAGATCGTCGAAAATCCCGTCTCCACCCCGGATTTCCACGCCACCATCCATGCCGCCCTGGGCATCAACCCCTCCCATGAATTGATGGATGCCTCCCGTCCGGTGCCGATCACCGATGGCGGCAAGCCTATCGCAGCCCTTTTTGGCTGAACAGACGAGGGCACCGCCACTGCAAAACCTGAAAGTGCATTCGACAAAGATTGAATCCTGAGGCATCCCGAAGCGTTTAATTTTTGTCCATGCGGTTCCTCATCAAAGCCATTCGCTTCATTCTTCCTGTCATCGTGCTGGGAGGCTGCGTCCTCGTGGCGTGGTGGTTGCTGTCCCATCCGCCCGAACAGAAAAAGATGGAGATGCCCCCCACGCTCGTCCGCGTGGAGGGCACCGTGTTAAACAAGACCAGCTATGATCTGCGCGTGCGCTCCCAGGGCACCGTGCAGCCACGCACCACCAGCACCCTGCTGCCAGAGGTAAGCGGAAAGATCATAGAAATCAGCCCGTCCTTCCGCCCCGGTGGATTCTTCGGCCAGGGAGATGTCCTCATGCGTCTGGATCCGCTGGATTACGAAACCGCCATCGTCATCAGCAAAGCCGCGCTGGCCCAGGCGGAAGTCATGCTGGCGGAGGAAAAAGCCCGGGCGGATCAGGCCGTGGAAAACTGGCGTGCCATGGGCCGCACCGGCACCCCGTCCGCCCTCGTCACCCGCACTCCCCAACTGGCAAAAGCCGAGGCCGATGTCGCCTCCACCAAGGCACAAGTCATCAAGGCAGAGCGTGACCTGGAGCGTACCACCGTTCGCGCTCCTTATGCCTGCCAGGTGCTGGAGCAGGCCGTGGACATCGGCCAGTTCGTCGGGCAGGGGACCATCCTCGGTCGCATCTTTGCCGTGGATTATGTGGAGATTCGCCTTCCCCTGCCGGAGCGTGAGAGCCAGTTCCTAAAGCTCCCCCAATCCTTCAGCGACCAAAGCACCGCCTCCGTGGATGGAGCCACCGTGTATCTGAAATCCGTCATCGCAGGCAAGCCCGTCGCCTGGGAGGGAAAAATCGTGCGTGTGGAAGGCTCCCTGGATGCGGAGACCCGCCAGTCCACCGCCGTCGCCCAGGTCACCGATCCGTACGCCCGGCGTGCCGATGGATCTCCGCCGCTCACCATCGGCGCTTTTGTCGAAGCTGAAATCGCCGGTGAACCTCTTCAGGACGTCTACATCATTCCCCGCAATGCCGTCCGTGCAGGCAATGAGATCATCCTCATCGACCAGCCGCAGAATACCCTCCGCCGCATGACCGTGGAGCCCATGGTCAGCAACGAAGATCACATCGTCGTCTCCGCCAGTGCCGCCAAGGCCCCAAAGCCCGGTGATATCCTCTGCCTCACCCCCATTCCTTTCCCCGCTGACGGTGCCCGCGTCGTCCCCACCATTGATGGGAAAAACCCACCGGGCGGCGAAAAAAAGGCCAAACCCGAGCCGAAACCCAAGCTCACCCAGGCCAAACCCACAGCCACCTAACCTTTTTGGCGGGAGACCCCGTGAAAATTTTTGCCGCTGCGGTTGCACGCGTGAAATTGAGCAGTATTCTGCCAACCCTCACCTCATTACCCCGTGGTGTAATGGTAACACAGGAGATTTTGGATCTCTCGTTCATGGTTCGAATCCATGCGGGGTAGCCAAGGGCGCTAAGCGCTCAGTATCAGGCTGCTGGAACCTTGATTCTATAAGACTTCACTGAGTGGTTAAGAATAGGCAATATTGAGGAGTGGTATTCTTTAAGTATGGACCCACGCGATCAAGACATTCGGGCAGCCAGCCGCACACCCACCCGCGCTTCCTTGAGGAAAGGTCTAAAGGGGGCAGTGATAGCTATGGGGATTCTTACAGGGGTCGTGTGCATCGCCCTGATGTCCTCTCTGAGTGCCGATTCGTTCGACCAGTTCATGCGGGGAACCTGGGTGGAAAGTGGCACATGGGTGGAAACAACCGTGTACTCCCTTCCTCGGATCTTATTCTGGGTGGCGTTTAGTTTACCGATCGCTGCCATTGCGGCCAGTTTGCTGGTGAAGCGTGACTAGCAACACGTCTAGCGGCCTGATCTCTCTTTATGCCCTATGTCTTTCAGAGGGTCCAAATTTAGATCGGGATCTTGAAAACTAATCTGGAAGATACATCTGCTGAGGGAAACGAAGCGCGGCTAGCGTTCTCTGGCGGGATGAAATTCAACCGCTCCTTTGCCGTCCTTCTGGTCCCTTTGTGCCTCGCCTTTGGTTTGTTCGCCCTGGCGCAGGACAGTGATGACCGTGCCCGTCCCGCCATCATGGGGTCCACCATTTTCGATTGGACCCTGCTGCCTGTCAAAGTCAGTGAAAAGGGCGAGTCCCGCCGTGTGCTTCGCGCACCCACGGCCACGCTGGATGAACTGGAGTGCCACGTCACCACCCTGAATCCCGGCCAGGAGGCCCATCCTCCTCATCAGCATCCGGATGAGGAACTGATCATCGTCAAGGAAGGGACGGTGGAATCCCTGGTCAATGGCGAGCTCAAAATCGTCGGCCCGGGGTCCGTCATTTTTCAGGCGGCTAACCAAATGCATAGCATCCGCAATGCCGGGGATACGCCCGCCACGTATCACGTCATCAAGTGGAATTCCCCGGGCATGCTGTCGCTGAAAAAGGCAGCGAAAAAAATGCAGAAGTGACCCGCATCCGTTAGGCCAACAGCCGCTGAGCAAGGGGTGGCCACCACGTTTGAAAATAAATTCAGCAAGCTCATTTCAGCAGCGGCTCCCGATATGTCATTGCTATGAGCACTATCTCTACCCTCAATAACTTGATCGAAACTCTGAAAGATGGCCAGGAAGGCTTCCGCGCCGCATCGGAGGATGTGGAATCCTCTGACCTGAAAACCCTCTTCAGCAAATACTCGCTTCAGCGCAGCCGCTTCGCCGGTGAGCTCCAGGAAGTGGTCATCTCTCTGGGTGACCATGATCCTGCTGACAGCGGCTCCGTCTCCGGTGCTGTGCATCGCGGTTGGCTCAACCTGAAGGCGGCTCTGATGAGCAAGGATGAACACGCCGTCCTCGCTGAGTGTGAGCGCGGTGAAGACGTCGCCGTGGCGGCCTACAGCAAGGTGTTGGAAGACACCGATCTCCCGGCCAACGTCCGCTCCATCGTCCAGAAACAGGCCGCTGAAGTGAAGTCCGCACATGACAATGTGCGCAACCTTCGCGACACCCTGGCTGCTGCAAAGCGCTAATCCCCATCTCGGTGATAAAGCACGGTCAGTCGCTGACCGGCCGTGCTGAATCCCTTCTCCTTTGAGAGCCTCCGGGTTCTCTTGCTTCATCCCTTCGTCGGTGATTTCCTCACCGGAGGAGGGATGTCGTTTTAACAGGCTTACATAATCTGACCAGCGCTCCCGGAGGGAGCATGGAAAATAGCCGGTGGTGGAGGTCGCGCAGCGGCCGGGAACCACCGGACAGACGACCCCCGATGTGCAAATCCGCAAGGCGTCCCGGAGGGACGCTGGAGGTATGCCCTGACCCTAGACATGACTCCTTCACACGATCCGTCCGGCGTCCCTCCGGGACGCGATGCCCAGTGGGGGAGACGTTTCCCGCATCCGCGCTCCCTCCGGGAGCCCTGGAGTTTAGAGCCAAACTCCAATCGTCGCTTCGCGACGCCCCTATTGGCTTGAACCATTTGATCAGCGCGCGACGCAAAATCGTTTTATTCCCCTTCCTCTTCAGCAGCCAGTTTTGCCGCCTCGCGTTTGAGGATACGGCCCACGCGATGCTTGGCCAGATAGACTTGAGCCGCATTCACGCCCAGCTCCTTTTTCACCCGCTCTGGGCTCCAGCCCTTGAGCACATAACAGGAAAAGATTTGGTACTGGCGGGGTGAAACGAGCGCTTTCACACGCCGCAGGGCGATGTCCATCACCTTGTCCTGCCATTCCTTGTCCCAGAGTTTTTCCAGGGTCATGCCGTTCGGGTCCGCACAGCGGTCGATGGGGGCGGTGCGGCGGTCATCGGTTTCATCCGCATACAGATTGGCCTCACGGCTCTGCTGTTTTTTCCGCCGGCGAAACTGGTCCAGGATGCGCCAGCGCGCCTGATTCAGCAGGAAGGATTTAAAGGAACCCAGGCTGGTATCGAACTTCTTCTTTTGCAGGTTCTTGGCCACGCCGATGAAGGTCTCCTGCACCACATCACCAGCCTCATCATCACTGAGGCCAGACTTGCGCGCCACATGGAAAACGAACCCGGAATATGTACGGTAAAATTCATCCCAACTGGCCCAGTCGCTCCAGTTGTCCAGTCGCTCGATCAAGGTCTTGCGGGTTGCCGGTGAGCCGGACACCTCCTTGATCATTTCTTCGGTGATTTCTTTTGGGAGCGGTTCCTCCATGGGCAGTCAGTGTAAGTCGTCGGTTAGGCGTAGCAAAGAGTTATTTGAAACGCAGGATTCGCCATCAGTTGCAATAAAGATGCGAAATAAAGGTTTTTTGAGGCCGGGGCACGCGGGAGGCTTATTTAATGCCTGTTGATAGACGCATCCTTTTCTGGCCGTTATGTCACCTCCCCCCAGATACACACAGCAGGCTCCACCAACCCATAGGAGCGGGCTGAATGCTTATTATGCCGATTCCCATGCCCCACAGTCCTCTCACACGCACGCTCTACGCAGCCGCCACGGTGAGTCTGTGTATGCTTTCAGGATGTTCGCAGGGACACTATAAAAAATGGGCAGACCGGGAGGTCTTCGGCATCATCGGGAAAAAGTCACAGTTTGTCGCCGGGTCAGAGGATGACACCCTTTTGAGCATCACCCCGCCAGCGCCGGTGAAGCTGGATACCCTGATCAAAAGTGCTGAAACCGCCGAATTCCTCGGTGACCGGGCTTTTATCGAAAAAGGTGCACGGGTCGTCTCCCTGGCGGACGCGCTGGACTTCGCCGTCCATCGCAACCGCACCTACCTCAGCCGGAAAGAACTCGTTTATCTCAGCGCGCTCACCCTCACTCTCACCCGGCAGCAATACGGCCCCATCGTGGATAGCTCCGGCAGCGCTGGGTATTCAGATGTCCAGGTACAAAATGGTGTAAACCGGATCGTGCGGAATTCCACCCTGGCCACAGGCGGGGCGGTGACCTTTGATTACCTGATGAAAACAGGCGCGCGTCTCGCCGTGGACCTGACCACGGATTTCACCCGCTTTTTCACCGGGGACGTGCGCGGTCTTAGCGATTCCAGAGCCGCCGTTTCCCTCACTCAGCCCCTCCTGCGCGGAGCAGGGGTATTGGCCACCGTCGAGCCTCTGCGTCAGGATGAACGGGATGTGCTCTATGCCATCCGTGATTTCACCCAATACCGGAAGACCTTTACCGTCGGCATCGCCACTCAATACTTCCGCGTGGTCCAGGCCCGCGAAGCTGCGCGAAACCGTTTCGTCGCCTACAGGGCCGCCCTCGTTTCCATTGAGCGTGAGACCGCCCTCGCCGCCGCCAACCTGCGCTCCCAGTCCAGTCTGAAGCAGATCCAGCAGGGGCGCATCACCTATGAGCGGAACTGGATCAATGCCATCCGTACTTATGAGGAGCAATTGGATGATCTCAAAATCTCCCTCGGTCTGCCGGTGAATGAGCGTGTCGTCCTGGCCAAGGACGAACTGCAAAAACTCCAGGTTACAGATCCCCAGGGCACTCTGGATCAGGTTCTGGATACCGCTTTGATCACCCGTCTGGATATCTACAATGAGCGCGACCGCGTACAGGACACCAGTCGCAAGGTCAAAATCGCCCATCAGCAGACCTTGCCCACGCTCAATGCCCTGGTCGGTTACCAGGTGGGCTCTCCCGTAAACAGCCAGGGATTGCAGGTGAGTACAGACCAGCGTTCCATCGCCGCCGGAGTGGATGTGGACCTGAACTTGAACGTCAAGCCGGAGCGCAATCAGCTTCGCGCTGCCCAGATCGCCGAGCAGAGCGCCCAGCGGGAACTCGAACTGGCTGAGGAGCAACTCCGCAGCACCATCCGCAGTGACTGGCGCGGGCTGGAAGTGGCCCGCAAGCAGTATGACCTGGCCCAGCAAGGCCTCGCCCTGGCCCAAAAGCGTCTCGAGATCGAAGAAGCACTCATGGAGGAAGGGCAGGGGACCGCTCGTGACATTGTGGAGTCTCAGGACCGCCTCATCGTCGCCCGCGACTTGGTCGTCTCCACCTTGATTGATCACGTCATCGCCCGTCTTCAGCTCTGGAGCGACATGGGAGTCCTCTACATTGAGAAAGATGGGTCCTGGGTGGACGTATTGAATAAAGAAAAACCGAAGGGAGAGTCATGAAAAAGGGGAAGTCTAAAATTTGGATTTACGGGGGCGCGGCTGTGGCGGTCATCGCTATAGGGGCCTATCTTTTTTCCGGCTCCACCAGCCAGGGGGAGGACGTCCCCACTTTCACGGTGCAAAAAGGGCCGCTGGCCATCAACGTACTCCAGGGCGGGGAAATCCGTGCCTTGCAGAATTTCGAACTCAAATCCGAGATCGAAACCCCCACCAAAATTCTCAGCATCATTCCTGAAGGCTACCTCGTGACGGAGGAGGATGTGAAGGAGGGTAAGGTACTGGTGGAGCTGGACAATTCGGATTTAAAAACCCGCATTCAGGATCATGAAATCCAGTTTCAGGGCACCGTCGCCGCTTACATCGATGCCGATGAAGGCCGTGAGATTCAGCGCAGTGAAAATCAAAGCCTGGTCCGGGATATGAAGGAGACTTCCATCTTCGCCCTGATGGACTTTGAAAAATACCTCGGCAGTGACCTGACCACGAAACTCCTGGCTGTCAGCCTGCTGCCCAAAGATGCCGCCGAATTCGATAAATTTGCCTCCACATTGGAATCTCAGGCCAATGCCCAGCTTGAAGCCGGCACCAATATCAGCGCCGTCGGTGAAGCCAAAAAGGACACCAAAAGCCTGCTCAAAAAGACCATCGGCAAGCCCATCACCGAGCGCATTGATTTTTCCCCCTATCTGGAAGCACAGTCAGGCGGCGATGGTGAGGCGCAGCAGATGCTCCGCCAGCTTGAGGACGAGCTGCTGCTGAGAAAATCCGAGCTGGCCGTATCCAAGCAAAAAGTGGAGGCTTCCCAACGTCTCGCTGCCCGGGATTTCATCTCCAAGACCCAGCTTGAAAATGACCAGGTGAACTTTGAAAAAGTCTCCCTGGCTGTGAAGACCGCCGAGACTGAACTGGCCTTGTTCAAAAAATACGCCTTCTCCAAGCAGTGCGCCCAGTTGCTCTCCGCTTATCGGGAGAGCCTGACCAAGCTTCAGCGCACCGTGCGTGCCAACCGCTCCAAGATGGCCCAGGCAGAGACCCGTTTCACCACCGCCAAGCGCCGGTATGAAATGGAACTGGCCAAAAAAGAGGACCTCGACCGCCAGCTCAAGGCCTGCATGATGCGCGCCGTGCAGCCCGGCCTTGTGGCCTATGGCAACCTCAACGCCAGCGCCTCCGCCCGTTTCAATGAATCCATTGAGGAAGGTACCAATGTCCGTTTCCGCCAGACGGTGCTCACCATTCCCAACATGTCGCAGATGGGCGTGCATGTGAACATCCACGAATCCCAGGTCAAAAAAGTGCGTGTCGGCCAGCCTGCCCTGATCACCGTGGATGCGGAGCCTGGAGTCGTCCTGCAAGGCCGCGTGGCGGAGCTGGCAGTCCTGCCGGATTCGGCCAGCAGCCGTTATACGCCTAACCTGAAAGTTTATCCCGCCTCCGTCCATATCCTGGGCACGCATCCCTGGATGAAGCCAGGCATGAATGCCAAGGTCGAAGTCCTGGTGGACCAGCTTGCCGAGGTCGTGTTCGTCCCTGTGCAAAGCATTGAGGTGGAGAATGACAGCCACTACTGTTATGTCACCGTTGGCGGGGGCCTGGAGCGCCGCCCAGTGAAGACAGGTCTGTTTAACGATGAGTTTATCGAAGTCCGCACCGGCCTTCAAGTTGGAGAGCTGGTCGCCCTGGCCCTGCCGAAAAAGCTGGTGCCTGAAAACAAAGCAGGACCTTCCATTCCCGGCATTCCGGATGAAGAACCTGTGGCCCCGGTCAAGCCCAAGGGTAAGGCCAAGCCCAAAGATGTGGCTGCCATCGTTAAATGAGCCATGCCTGCTTCTGAGCCGATCATCAGCCTGCGGGACATCCGCAAATCCTACCAGATGGGGGATGTGCTCAGCCACGTCCTCCAGGGCGTCACCTTTGACATCTTTCCGGGGGAATACGTCTGCATCATGGGCCCTTCCGGTTGTGGCAAGTCCACACTCCTGAATGTCCTCGGCTGCCTGGACCAGCCCACCAGCGGAGATTATTTCCTGGGGGGGGAGAACGTCGCCACCCTCAATGACGATGACCTCTCTTCCGCACGTAACCGGAATCTCGGATTCATTTTCCAGAGTTACAATCTCATCCAGCAGCTCACGGTCGTGGAGAACATTTCCGTGCCCATGTACTATGGCGGTGCCGATGATGCACACATGCGCGAAGTGGCGGAAAAACTGGCCACCCAGGTGGGGTTAGGCCATCGTCTTTATCACAAGCCTAACGAACTTTCCGGCGGACAGCAGCAGCGTGTGGCCATCGCCCGTGCCCTTTCTAACAGCCCCCTCATGATCCTGGCCGATGAAGCCACAGGCAACCTGGATTCCAAGTCAGGCCAGGAGATCCTCGCTCTCTTTGATGAGCTGAATGAGCAGGGTAAAACCCTCGTCTTCGTCACCCACGATGAACGCATGGTGGAACGCTGCACCCGCATCATCCGCTTGCGGGATGGGGTGGTGGAAAAGGATGAGCGCGGGGCCAAAGCCAAGGGCCATCACCCCGCACATCTCGTCGCTGCTTAGTGGCTACTGGAGCCGCTTCGCCACTTCTGTGGATAGCGCACGGTTATCTGCACGGCCTGCGGCACGTTCACCCAGCAGCTTCATCACCGCGCCCATGTCTTTCTTGGAGGTCGCACCCAGTTCCAGGATCACGCTGTTGACCAGCTTTTCCATTTCATCGGCGCTCATCGCAGCAGGCAGATACTTTTCCAAAACGGCGATTTCAGCCTTCTCGGTTTCTGCCAGGTCAGGCCGCCCGCCTGCTTCATAGCTGGCCACGGAGTCCTGGCGCTTTTTCAGCTCTTTACGGATCACGGCGATGGCATCCGTATCTTCCAGTTCACCTTCTGCCCCATGCTTTTCGATGGCTGCATACTTGATGGCGGATTTCAGGCCCCGGACCACATTCAGGGTCACGGTATCCTTCGCCTTCATGGCGGTTTTCATGTCTTCAGTCAGCTGTTGGGAAAGGGGCATAAGAGGTTGTTTCTGGATGGATAGTGGCGTCTGCACCCTGCCTTGTCCAGAGGGGAAGGGGAGTCCCCCGGATTCAGTCGCAGCAGAAAACAAAAAGCCCCCTGCACCAGGGCGGGCAGAGGGCTTTTCAAAAAATGGCTGACGGCAGATCCGGCAGCAAACCGGCTTACTTCAAAGTCACCTTGATGCCAGGGATGGCATCCGTCAGTTCCTTCACACCAGCAGCCGTGGCCTTCGTCTGAAAGAGCGAGACAGTCTTCAGCGATTTGATCGCCGCCAGTTCCTTCACGCCTTTGTCAGTGACCTCAGTGCCGAAGAGGTTCAGATTTTGCAGGTTCTTCAGCCCGCTGAGCGATTTCAGGCCCGCATCCGTCACCTTGGTCTGCCGCAGGTCCAGCGAGGCCATGCGGGGAAATTGCGCCACCGTCTTCAGCGCTTCATCCGTGATCACCGTCCGGCCCAGGTCCAGTTGCGCGATGTTTTCTTTCAGCGGCAGCAGCACCGTCACGCTCTCATCCGTGCACTTGGAGACCCCCGTCAGGAAGTCGGCCCTCAGCAGGGCGCTGTCCATCTTCAGCGTGGCCAGTTGCACACCCGCAGCCTTGGCTTTCTCCATCGCGGCCGCATCCGCCGGCTTCACGCCTTCCTCCAGCTTTTTGTAAAACACCTCATGCTCACGCACCTTCGCCACGGCAGGGGTGGCTGCCTCCTGGGGCGCTCCTTCCATGTTGCCCTTCCAGCCGCCAAAGTCCGCACCACTTTCGATCCATTCTTTCAGCAGCTTGATCTCACCTTCCGTCAGTGGATCACCCTTGGGTGGCATGAACATGTCATCATCCTTCGGCAGCGTCACCACCTCATACATGTAGCTTTTGGCCAGATTTCCCGGCACCAGGGAGGGGCCGCTCTCCGCACCCTTCAGCATCGCCCAGGCCGCATCCAGCCGCAGGTCCGCCTTGGGTTTCTTCATCTTGCCATCTTCCATATGCGGGGCGGAGTGGCAGCCCAGGCACTTGGCTTCGAGCACGGGGAAAATTTGTTTCTCAAAATCCACCGCCGCCTGGAGCGGAGGGGTGAGGCCAGCAGCGCCGAGCGCAAGAAAAGTAAGACGAAGCGAAGCGGAGGACATGCGATTTGGGGGTGGTTGGGTATGTTGCAGGGAGAATCATCAGGAATACCTGCATCATGAGCGAGAGAAACGCTTGCCTAGGCGTCTTGTTTCAAGGAAAACTAACTCACACAAAACGACCCCCATGCCTACACGAATCGAAACTGATGCCCTCTTGCGACGTTCCACCCTAGCCATCGTCATGGGCGGTGGGGCTGGAACACGCCTTTTCCCGCTCACCAAAGATCGTGCCAAGCCTGCCGTTCCCCTGGCTGGTAAATACCGCATTGTCGATATCCCGATCAGCAATTGCATCAACTCTGGCGTCCGTCAGGTGTACGTGCTCACGCAGTATAACAGCGCCTCGCTGAACCGCCACATCGCCCGCACGTATCAGTTTGATGATTTCACCCGCGGTTTCATTGAAGTTCTCGCCGCCCAGCAGACCCCTCAGGGAGAGCGCTGGTACCAGGGCACGGCCGATGCCGTCCGCCAAAACCTCCGCTATTTCCTGGAAGGCGACCACGAATACTTCCTCATCCTCAGCGGTGACCAGCTTTACCGCATGGACTTCCGCAAAGTCATGGACCAGCACCTCATGACCGGGGCAGAGCTCACCATCGCCACCCTCCCCGTCAATGCCACCGATGCCACCAGCTTCGGCATCATGAAGGCGGATGCCACCGGTCGCATCCATGAATTCGTCGAAAAGCCCAAGGATCCCGCCCTCCTGGACGGTCTGCGCATGCCGGATGAGACCCTCAAAGAACTCGGCCTCCCCGTGAGCGAGCCCCGTTATCAGGCCTCCATGGGCATTTACGTCTTCAACCGCAAAGCCCTCATCGAAAGCCTCGACAACGATTGCATGGACTTCGGCAAGCACATCATCCCGGCTGCCCTCAAAAAGTATAAAGTTCATTCCTTCAATTTCCAGGGCTACTGGGAAGACATCGGTACCATCCGCAGCTTCTTCCAGGCGAATCTGGACCTCTGCAAGCTCGTCCCCCAATACGATTTCTTCGATTCCTCCGCCCCCATCTTCACCCACGCCCGTTTCCTGCCCGCCACCAAGATCAATGGTGCCGTCATCCGCGAGGCCCTCATTTCGGACGGCTGCATCATCACCGATGCCCATGTCGAAACCGCCGTCATCGGCATTCGCTCCATCATTGAGACCGGCACCACCATCCGCGACACCGTCATCATGGGGGCCGACTACTACGCCGGAGCCGCCGGGACCGACCTCACCCGCCCCGCCCCCGGCATTGGCCGCAACTGCCGCATCGAAAAAGTCATTCTCGATAAAAACGTCCACGTCGGTGACAACGTCGTCATCACCCCCGAAGGCAAACCCGAGAACATGGACAGCGACCTCTTTTACATCCGTGACGGCATCGTCGTCATCCCCAAAGACACCGTCATCCCCGCCGGTACCTGGATCTAAAGCCCCTCCGCCCTGGAGCGCGCGCCCCGTCCCCCCTGGAGCGCGGGCGTCCCGCCTGCCGTCTTGTGCGTCCCGCGCAAGACCGTTCTAACGCCCCCGTCCCCATGGAGCGCCGACGACCCGTCGGCATTCAAAAACCAGTGCTCAGTCCTCAGTGCGCAGTTCTCAGATTAAAGCGTGCCCACTCCCTTCACCCTATAGGCCCCATCCGTCCTATAACCCCTACTCCCCCCTTACAACCGAGCACTGAGCACTGAGCACTGAGCACTGAGCACTGAGCACTGAGCACCGAGCACTGAGCACTGAGCACTGAGCACTGAGCACTGAGCACCGAGCACCGAGCACCGAGCACCGAGCACCGAGCACCGAGCACTGAGCACTGAGCACTCCGCCGCCCCCCCTCACTCCCTCCCCAACAACTCCCGCAGCTTCCTTCTCAGCGTCGCGCGGTTCATATTCAGCGCCGCCGCCAGCCGCGTCGGTTTATCCTCAAACCGCGCCAGCAGCTCCGCCAGCAGCGGTTTCTCCACCTCCGCCAGCAGCGCATCGTATTCCGGCAGTGCCTCCTCCGGGCAGGTGAGCTGCCTGTCCAGCCAGGCCACCAGGGCCCGCTTCAGCGCCGTCTCCAGATGCACATTCGCCTGGTCATTTTCCAGCAACCGCGCAGGCAGATGCCGGGGTAAAACCGGCGGTGCAGAGCACACCGCCGCCGCATGCTGCATCGCCGCCGCCAGCTCCCGCACATTTCCCGGCCAGGCATAGGCCTTCAGGACCGCCAGGGATTCCAGCGCCAGCGGCAGTTCACGCTCACCCGCCGCTCGCTTCAGCAGCGCCGCTGCTAGTGCTTGCAGATCCTCCGTCCTCTCCGCCAGGGGCGGCAGGCTCACGTGCAGCACACTCAGTTGATAATAGAGATCCTCCCGGAAGCGACCCTGCGTCACCGCCTCCAGCAGCGAATGCGAGCTCGTCGCCAAAATCCGCTGCTCCTCCTTCGCTAAGGCCCGGCACACCACCGCCTGCAGCGGCAGTGGCAGCGCCCCCACTTCCTCGATCAGCAGCGGCCCGCCACGGGCTTTTTCCAGACACCCGTCCAGCATCACCTCCGCCTGCTCCCGCGGCCACTCATCACAGCGGAAGCGCACCAGCGGCTGCGTACCGCTTTGGGCTGCGATCACCTCCGCCGCCAGCGTCTTGCCCGTTCCTGGCTGGCCCGTCAGCAGCACGGGCACCTTCGTCGCACACGCCTGGGCGATCACCGCAAACGCCCGCTGCATTGCCGGTGCCGTGCCGATCATCATGACCGGGTCAGGCGAGTTCGCCACCGCCGGCGGCTCATGCCTCGGCAGTTTCAGCAGCGCCTGCAGTTGCGGCTGGATTTCCGCCAGATTCAGCGGCTTCAAAAAGTAGTCATAGGCCCCCAGGCGGCGTGCCTCCAGCGCATTGTCCAGCGTCCCATGCGCCGTGATGATCATCACCGGCGGTGGATTCTCAGCCTCCCTCAGCGCCGCCAGCACCTTCAGCCCGCTCATGTCCGGCAGCCCGATGTCCAGCAGCACCGCATCAAAGGCCTGCCGCTGCGCCTTTTCCAGCCCTCCCTGGCCTGAGGCCGCCACCACCGCCTCCGCGCCGATCCGCCTCACCACCGTGGAGAGTGCCGCCGCCAGAGCATATTCGTCTTCGATGATCAGCACACGCGCCATAATCCGCCATCAAAGGTCAGGAAACGACCATCGGCAAAACAATCTCCACCCGCGCACCCCCTCCTGGATGGTTTTTGAGCATCATTTGCCCTTCGTGGGCAGAAATGATCTCTGCCGCCACATTCAGCCCCACCCCCATTCCCCCCTCTTTTTCTGAATAAAAAAGATCCGCCCCATGGTCCAGCGCCGCCTCAGAAAACCCCCGGCCCTCATCCTGGAAAACCACCCGCACCCGCTCCCCGTCCCGCTCCACAAACACACACACCCGCCCCCCCGCAGGCATCGCCTGGATCGCGTTCAGGATCACATTGCGGAAGACCTGTTGCAGCCTCATCCGGTCCCCCCGCACCTGCACCGCCTCCATCTCCCCGCCCGCCTTCATCTCCACCCTCACCCCCGCGTGCATCGCCTGCGGCTCCAGCACCCCCATTGTCTCCCTCAATACCGGCATCAGCCCCAGCACCTGCTTTTTGGGCGAAACCGGCCGCGCCAGGTATAACCATTGATTCACCAGTCCCTCGATCACCCGCACCTCCCCCAGCAGATGCCCCAGTGAGAGCCGGGATTCCGCATCCATCTCCACACTCTCCATCAGCTGCGCATGCAGTTGGATGCCCGCCAGCGGGTTCTTGATCTCATGCGCCAGCCCCGTCGCCACCCGGCCCAGCAGCGCCAGCCGTTCGGATGCCTCCCGCCGCTCCCGCTCCTCTAGCAGCTCATCCCGCGCCTGCGTCAGCGCCCGCGCCAGCTCGCCGATCTCGTCCTTACGCCCCGTCTCCGGCAGCCCCCGTTCCCTCTGGCCAAAAAACCCCGCCAGACCCCGCGTCAGCCTTCCCACCGGCCCCACCACTTGCAGCCCCAGCACCCAGGCAAAGACCGCCGAAAACAGCCAAAAAGCCACCAGCGCATACCGCGTCGCCGGATGCCAAAGGCTCAGCGTCATCAGCCCCGCCTCACGGATAAAAATCATCTCATACTCCCCATCCAGCCGCAGCACCAGCCCCTGCCTCCCCGTCGGCAGGTTCAGCACCTCCTTTGAACCCCGCCCGTCCCGCAGCGCCGCCTCCTCCACCTCCGGCAGCCCCGGCTCCACCCGCCCCGTTGCATCGCGGAAATGGATGTCCATGCGCAGCAGTTGCCGCAGATCCTCCGCCAGCTTCGCACTGCGCGGCAGGTTCAGCCGCCTCACAAAGTCCGCATCATTCTGCGCCAGCGTCACGAAAACCCGCCTCGCCTCCTCCTGCTGCTGATACCTCAGCCACGTCAGCAAAAGCAGGGACCCCACCGCCACAAAGCCCACCATCACCACGCCATATCGCGCAGCCAGGCTCACATGCCAGCGCCTCGGAGTGCTCATAAAAAAAAGTCAGTCCACCCCCAGTCTCCGCACCACCTCCTCCACGATCTCCTCCGGCGTCTGCTCCAGAGACACATTCCACAAATCCGCAGACTCCTCCAAGATCGCAAACTGGCTGTCCAGCAGCGTCACCGGCATGTAATGCCCCTTCCTCTTCGCCATCCGGGAAAAGATCACCTCCTTCGGCCCCTTCAGGTGCACAAAGATCATCACCCCCTCCGCATCATTTTCACGCAGCTTCTCCCGATAAATCTCCTTCAGTGCCGAGCACGCCAGCAGATACAGCGGCGTCATCTCCCGCATCTCCACGATGCGCGCCCGCAGCGTCGCATACCACGGCCACCGGTCCTCATCCGTCAGCGGGATACCCGCCCCCATCTTCTCCTTGTTCGCCACCGAGTGGAAATCATCCGCATCCTCACACACCCCGCCCAACCTCTCCGCCAGCAGATTCCCGATCAACGTCTTCCCACACCCGCTCACCCCCATCACAATGATCGTTCGGGGCAGGGCAGTAGAAGAAACCGGATTCACCATAGTCCCCCCATTAAGCCCCAAACCCCACCCCAATCCAACCCCCGAAATCATTTCTCTCGAGAAATCTTTCTTCCGCTAGTTTTCTCTGACTGCGACACCCATTCCCAGTGAATAACAATAGTGGGCAAGCTCGCTTTAGACAGAAAGCCCAACTCAAGGAATCACATTCACCCCACGCAGCCCAAATAAATGTGCCGCAGCTAAAAGATGCCGGTCGTTAGAGTAAATCTCACTAAACCCATTCTCTGCTGCACACGCCAGATGCATTGCATCCGCTGCTCGCAGATACGTCGTTTCTGACGCTGTGCTAAAAACCGATTCGACTCGGGAAATAGTAGCTTCTGTGATTGGCAACCATCGCAAGCCACCTGCTTTCGTATCTTCGCTAACTTGAGCCAACAAAGTTTGTAGTTGTATCAGAGTCGCTGTGCCCTCGCGCACCTTTCGATGACAAGCGGAGACGAATTCAGCCCTTCCGTGCATGGAGCAATAAAGTGCATCTATTGTCACCGCATGTGCACGCACCTCAAAGCTGCCATTTTCCTGACATTGAAGTTTGAACAGGTAGGTTGAGTCGTAATAGGCGGATGTCATCGCGCGTCCCGTTCCTCAGAAATCATCTCACTGGATTCAGTGCCTCCTGAGAAAGCGCCCGACGACAGCAGCATTTCATATTCTGGCAAAAGGCGGCGGTTTGCCCAGTAAGATCGTGGTTCAATGGGGGGCAAGACACTGTCCTGCTCAGTCGCTAGAGCCTTCTCCAATTGATGAATTGCTTCTTGAGGCAAGGAACGCTGATGCGCTGCCGCAGTCAGTTTTAACCGGGCATACAGCGTATCTGGAAATGATTCAATGACGAGCGCTGACATACTTCCATATTACCATTGAGCAGGCGGTCTGGAAGTGAAAATTACGGTGCCAATCCGCCCCCTCAAATCCCCCGCATAAATCTTTGCGCACTCCCGCCCCCTGCGTGACTTTGTCCGCCACCCATGCCTGCGCCTGACACTGCCACCCTCCTGATTCATTGCCCGGACCGTCCGGGTCTCGTGCATGACGTCACCGGTTTCATCTTTTCCCACCGGGGAAACATCATCGACCTCCAGCAGCACATCGATCCCGCCCAGGACACCTTCTTTATGCGCCTGGAGTGGAGCCTCGAAAACTTCACCCTGGAGCAGGAGGAAATCGAAGCCCGCCTCCAGCCCCTCGCCCGCCGTCATGAAATGCAGATGCGCCTCCACTTCGCCAGTCGGCGCAAGCGCGTCGCCCTTTTTGTCACCAAGGAAAACCACTGCATCTATGACCTCCTCGCCCGCCATGAGGCCGGGGACCTGCCGGTGGACATCCCCCTCATCATCGCCAACCACGAAACCCTCCGCCCGGCGGCGGAGCGCTTCGGCATCCCCTTTCACCACTTCCCCATCACCAAGGAGAACAAGCAGGCGCAGGAAGCCGCCCAGATCGATCTGCTGAAAAAAGAGCGTGTGGATACCGTCGTTCTCGCCCGGTACATGCAGATCATCAGCCCCGCGATGATCGAGGCCTTTCCGCATCAGATCCTCAACATCCATCACAGCTTCCTGCCCGCCTTTGTCGGTGCCAAGCCCTACCACCAGGCTCACGCACGCGGCGTCAAGATCATCGGTGCCACCAGCCACTACGTCACCGCCGACCTTGATGAAGGCCCCATCATCCATCAGGACGTCATGCGCGTCAGCCACGAAGACAGCGTCCAGGACCTCGTCCGTTTAGGTCGCGACCTCGAAAAAACCGTCCTCGCCAAAGCCCTCTGGTGGCACGTCCGGGATCAAGTCCTCGTTTACCAAAACAAGACCGTCGTCTTCGAATAACCCATCCCAGGCTAGACCCGTTTGGCACGGAAGTACGGTGGGCTCCCTATCCCGCGACTGCGGTGATCCTGCTCGCCATCCGTCCGCCCCAAGCATTCTCGTTCGCAGAGGCCCCCGCATATCGAAGGCCTGAAAACATTCGGTCGCGCGCATCGCTGCCCCTAGCGAAAGGAGTGCCCACGGTACCTCATGGCGCTCCCAGAGGGAGCACGGAAAATACCCGGTGGTGAAGGTCGCGTAGCGACCGAGAACCACCGGATGAGAGGCGGAAAATCACCAACCTGCGTCGCGTCCCGGAGAGACGCCGGAAGGAACACTGGCACGGAAGCACGGTGGGCTCCCTGTCCCGCGACTGCGGTGATCCTGCCCGCCATCCGTCCGCCCCAACCATTCTCGTCCGCAGAGGCCCCCCGCAAATCGAAGGCCTGAAAACATTCGGTCGCGCGCATCCCTGCTCCCAGCGCCCAAGTTACCTCATGGAGTTCCCAGAGGGAGCACGGAAAATACCCGGTGGTGAAGGTCGCGTAGCGACCGAGAACCACCGGATGCGAGTCGAACAAATCTTCAACCTGCGTCGCGTCCCGGAGAGACGCCGGAATGGACACTGGCAGGGAAGTACGGTTGCACCCTGTCCCGCGACTGCGGTGATCCTGCCCGCCATCCGTCCGCCCCAAGCATTCTCGTCCACAGAGGCCCCCCGCATATCGAAGGCCTGAGAACATTTGCCGGAAGGGACACTGGCAGGGAAGTACGGTTGCACCCTGTCCCGCGACTGCGGTGATCCTGCCCGCCATCCGTCCGCCCCAAGCATTCTCGTTCGCAGAGGCCCCCCGCATATCGAAGGCCTAAAAACGTCCGGTCCCGCGCATCGCTGCCCCCAGCGCCCAAATTACCTCATGGCGCTCCCAGAGGGAGCACGGAAAATACCCGGTGGTGAAGGTCGCGCACCGACCGTGAACCACCGGATGCGAGTCGAACAAATCACCAACCTGCGTCGCGTCCCGGAGGGACGCCGGAAGGCCCCCCATCCCCGCCCTTCACGCTTCCACCTTGGCGCGCACCGCCTTCGCCCGTGGCTCCTTTTGCTCCGCCTCGCTCAGCAGGTTCAGGTGCTCCAGCGCCTCCTGCTTCAGCCCCAGTTCCAAAAAACCTTCCGCGATTCCCAGACGCGCATCCAGGTCGATCCGCGCATCCGGCGCGTGCGTCAGGATCACTCCCTCCAGCCGCTTCGCGGGAGTCTCAGCCCCCGCCTCCAGACTCGCCGCATCCGGCTCCGTCTGTGCCAGATAGACCCAGCCGTCCCCCTCTTTTTGCAGCCGCCATTGGTTCAGCGCCACCACGATCACCAGCCCCACGATCGCGATCGTACTCTCCAGGATAAACGGGGTCGCCATCGCTCCGGCGATCATCATCACCGCCTTCGCCAGCACCTCACGTGCCGTCTCGCTCACCTTGCAGACAATCACGGTCGCCGTGATCAGTGCGACCGTAAAAATCAGGGGGGAAACCCACCAGCGCTTGGGGACAAAAGCTTCAGACATGCCCCATCTTAATCCATGCCCGCAGACATTCCAGCATCGAATGCAGCCGCCGCAGCATCAGCCACCCGCTTGTGGAAAATCTGCTTCTGCTTTCCCGGTAGCAACACACCACTGCTGAACGCCGTCTTCGGAGTCCGGGCAGGAGTGGACAACTTCACCTCATGGGTGGCCACCGCCTGCATATTCCCCGCCTGCCTCTGGCGTGCCACATGATTTCCCCACACCCCGGTGCCGATCAGCATCAATAAAAAGATGCCAATGCCCGCCATCACCGGGGATCGCCCTCCCCCACCTCTCACCACCGTCTGACGGAGCCGGTTCTGGGCATTCACCCATGGACCATAATTTTCCGTCAGATATCGGTAAGCATGGGGCCCACGCAGCCGGGTCGAAGGGATTTCCTCCAGCAGACTCTGGGCATTGATCCCCAAAAACGCACTGTAAATCTTGATGAAGGCCCGCGCATAGGTCAGGCTGCCAAACGCCGCATAATTATCTTCCTCCAGCCATTCCAGGCGTTGCTGGGGAATGCGTGTTTCATGCGCAGCATCCTCCAAGGTCAGCCCCAACTGTTCGCGGGCTGATCGTAATTGAGGACCAATGAGTGTGACCATAGTTTCGTCGAGTATTCGGGACAAATACTGAGACTGGTCTTGCTAAAAATGAAGAAAAATTTTCAATTTTTTGTGTTCATAAGAACATACTTGACTTAGGCCCATTTTTAGCTCTCCCACTCGCTGGAGTGCACCCTTTGCAGCTTACCCGATAAAGTTTTCTCTGAGCACGGATCAAGGCTTGTCGCCGTTGAGCTTGGATGGGGGCAATTTAGCCACCCGCTCTTTCAATTCACGGCCCGGCTTGAACCGGACCACACAGCGGTCTGGAATCAAGACCTCATTCTCCGGTTTATTAGGGTTTCTACCGATCTTCGATTTGGCCACACAGACTTCAAAGGTGCCAAATTTACGAAAAGTCACGTCATGTCCAGACTCCACCTTCTTCCCGATCAGCTCGATCAGCCCATCTAAAACTTCAGCGACCTGGTGATGTTTGAGTCCAGTTTGGTCGCTTAGTTCCGTGATCAAATCGCGTTTGGTGACAGTCGTCATAGTCGTATTAAGAAGAAGCAGTTTAGATGCCTGAGTGATAATGGTTTGCAAGTTATTCCTTAGGTTGCTAGTGGGGGGTTCCCAGCCACGGCAGTGTTGCATACCTCCGCAGCTGTCTTGAAGTGCATCTTCGCCACTTTACCTAAAACAGAATTCCCTTGAGTCTGAATGAGTTGCCGGGCGTGATCCTTCACCAGAGCGGATGCCCCACGGGGCAGCGGCAGCCCGAAGGTCTCCCCCGTATCACGCAGCCAGTGGATGAATTTTTCCCGCGCCAGGATGGAGGCCGCAGCCACCGCAGGGTCGGATTCCGCCTTTGTTCGCTGCACCAGCTCGATCTCCCGCCCCTTCGCTTGCAGCGCACGTTTCAGCACCGCCGGATTGGCAAATTGGTCAGAAAGCGCCTGCGGGCAGTCCGGCACCCGCTCCAGCAGCAGCTCGATGACCTTCGCATGGCCCCAGGCCAGCAGTCGGTTCAGATTTCCAAACTTCTCGTATAGGGCGTTGTAGCGTTCGGGATTGATCTGCACCACCTCATATCGTAGCCCAGGCACCGTTCGGATGGCTTGAGCCAATTGTTCGATCTTCCGGTCACTGCCGATGCTCTTGCTATCCACCGCGCCTAATTCCCGCAGTTGCCGCGCCACCGCACCGTCCACATACACCCCCGCGATGACCAGCGGGCCGAAAAAGTCCCCCTTGCCACTCTCATCCACCCCGATGTGGGGGTGGTACATCTCAGGATGATGCACCTCTTCATAGCCCAGCTCCGCCTCCCCCAGCACCTGCGGTTCCAGGATATTCGTGACGAAATCCCCCGCCTCCTTGCCCTGCACCAGCACCTTCGGTCCTTTTTGATAGACCTGCACATTCACCTTGCCCCGGCTGGCCGCATACAGGCAGTACGGCTTCGTCTCAAACTCCCACCCCTGACCCGTCAGGATCGTCCGCAATTGGGCGGCCTGCTTTTCAGTCAGTGCTTTAGTATAGCTCGTAAGAGGGGGCATGAAGGGGAAAGAACGACCACAGGAGGCTGGCCAAAGGCTTGGGCACACAAGACCTGCCTCATGAATGGATACCATTATTCCGGGGAAGAGTTACAGATTTTCTTGCCTCAACTCATCGTTTTAAAACATTGACCGATAACGCACTTCTCCGTCAAAAATACTGTCCAATCACACGTTGGTATCGCCTACCTAGTTTTTGCCCTTTCTTCCCATGCCTCCCATGAAACTCGCCTCCCTCGCCTGCACCCTCCTTCTGGCCCTTTCCGCCCCGGCGGCAGACTGGACCATTTCCACCTTCGCTGGCACCGGGGAAAAAGGCTTCAGTGGCGATGGCGGCCCCGCCACCCAGGCCAAGATGGACAATCCCTTCGGCGTCACCCGCGGCCCGGATGGTGCCATCTGGTATTGCGAATACACCGGCCAAAAAGTGCGCAAAGTCACCCCAGACGGCGTCATCCACACCATCGCAGGCACCGGCACTGTCGGTTATACTGGAGACGGTGGCCCCGCCCTGGAGGCCACTTTCAATCTCCCGCATGAAATCCGCTTCGATGCCGCCGGGGACCTCTACATCGTGGACATGCGGAACCACGCCGTCCGCAAAGTGGACATGAAGACCGGCCTCATCACCACCTTCGCCGGCACTGGCACCGCTGGTTATTCCGGCGATGGCGGCCCCGCCTCCAAAGCTCAGTTGAAGCAGCCCCACAGCATCCAGTTCGGCCCCGAAGGCGACCTCTATATCTGCGATATCGGTAACAACGTCATCCGTAAGGTGGACATGAAGACCGGCCTCATCAGCACCTTTGCTGGTACCGGCAAGCCCGGCCCCACCCCAGATGGCGCACCCATCGCAGGCACCCCTCTGAAAGGCCCCCGCTCCCTGGATTTCGACAAAGACGGCAACCTCTGGCTCTGCACCCGTGAGGGCAACCAAGTCTTCAAGTTCGACCTCAAAGCAGGCAAGATCCATCACGTCGCCGGCACCGGCAAAAAAGGCTTCACCGGCCACGGCGGCCCTGCCAAGGACGCCACCCTCAGCGGCCCCAAAGGCATCGCCATCGATGCCGATGGCAACGCCTGGCTCGCCGATACCGAAAGCCACAGCGTCCGCATGGTCAATGCCAAAACTGGCACGCTCGACCTCATCGCAGGCACCGGCCAGAAGGGCGATGGAGCCGATGGCGACCCCCTCAAGTGCGAAATGGCCCGCCTTCACGGCATCTTCGTGGATGCAGACGGCTCCGTTTACATCGGCGATAGCGAGGCTCACAAAGTCCGCGTCCTGCGCAAAAAATAGCCCCCGTTCAGTCCCGGCCTAACTGCTTTTAAATAATCCGCCCCATGCACTCCCTCCGCCTTCTTCTCCTCGCCACCCTCCTCCCCGGTTATGCCCTGGCGGAGCGCATCCACCTTGTGGCCGGGGGGAAGCAGGACGCCGTCGGTATTGATGCCAAAGAAGCCCTTTTAAAAGAGCCCTTCGGCACCGAGTTCGACCCCGGTGGCCACATGTGGATCGTGGAGATGGTCTCTGGAAACCGCCTCCTGCAGGTGGATGGCGGCGGCATCCTCACCCACATCGCCGGTGACTTAAATCCCGGCTACAGCGGCGATGGTGGCCCCGCCATCCGCGCCCAGTTCAACGGCCCCCATAACCTCGCCATCCAGCCCGATGGCAACATCCTCATTGGCGATACCTGGAATGGCTGCATCCGCCTCGTCGATGTCAAAGCCGGCACCGTCAGCACCGTCGAAGGCTGGAAAGCCCCCGAAGGCAAAAAGCGCGGCAACGGCCCCTACTGCATCAGCCTGGACTTCAGCGGCACCGCCCTCTACATTGCAGATCTCCTCCAGGTCCATTATCTGGACCTCACCACCGGCAAGTCAAAAATCATCGCCGGCAATGGCAAAAAAGGCATCCCCCAGGATGGAGCCGTCGCCGTCGATGCCCCCCTTTCTGATCCCCGTGCTGTCGCCGTGGACCGCCTCGGCAATGTGTACATCCTCGAGCGTAATGGCAATGCCCTCCGCGTCGTGGACCCCGCCGGCCACATCCGTACCGTCGTCAATGCCAGCGGCAAAAAAGGCAGCACTGGCGATGGCGGCCTTGCTCTCGATGCCACCATGAACGGCCCCAAACACCTCTGCGTGGACCAGGATGATAGCGTCATCATCGCCGATGCCGAAAACCACCTCATTCGCCGTTTTGTCCCCTCCACAGGCAAGATGGAGCGCATCGCCGGTACCGGCACCAAAGGTAGCGCCGGCGTCGGCGGCGACCCCAAAGAATGCCAGCTTTCCCGCCCCCACGGCGTCACCATCCATCCCCAGACCGGCGACCTCTACATCACCGACAGCTACAACAACCGCGTCCTCAAAATCATCAAAGAATAGCCCCCTCTATTCTCAAAAGCCCCTCGCCGCCCCTCCCCCCCCGTTGGGCGGGTGTGTCCGGCGGAGAAAAGCCTGACTCCTCACCTAACCGCATCGCCGGATGACCCGCCTTTCAATGAAGGTGGAGAAATTCCTCAGCCTCGCATTCATGCCTGTCCCCCGAGGACGGTATGCCTCCACCCGTAGGGCGGGTGTGTCCGGCGGAGAAAAGCCTGACTGCTCACCCAACCTGCTCGCCGGATTACCCGCCTTTCAATGAAGGCGGAGAAATCACCCCAGCCTCGCATTCATGCCTGTCCCCGGAGGAAGGTATGCCTCCACCCTTAGGGCTACTGTCTCCCCGCAGAAAAAAGCCTGACTGCTCACCTAACGGCATCCCCGGATGACCCGCCTTTCAATGAAGGCGGAGAAATCACCTCAGCCTCGCATCTTCTCCTTCACCAGCCTTCCGCCAATGACCCGGCGCAGTGCACCACGCACCGCGCCGAGTAAGGAAACTATTCCACGATATTGACCGAGATGGGCTTGAGCTTCTTGCCCTCCTTCTCCACCTTGACTTCCAGGTCCTGCCCTTCTTTCAAAGCATCGAATTCCACCTTTTTCCCGCCTTGGGTCAGAGCCGTATCACTTTTCAGGTACAGCTCCAGGATCTTGCCATCCGCCGTTTTGACATAAATCTCCTTTTCACCAGGATCCACCTTATGGGCCTTCCCCTGGTAGGTTCCAGATTCCACCACCGCAGTTTTGGAAATCTCCGCCCCCTCCGTGGTCTTGTCACCCGCCATGAGAGAGCCAGTGAGCACAAAAATAAGGGTAGCAAGGGTCGCAATTGTTTTCATAAGTCAGTTGAGTTAGTGTTTCTCAGTCAGCCCACCTCCTTGAACGGCAGGTTCAGGCCGACCATCAAAAGCACTTCGCAGCGCACCCCCTGACCGCGTTCATACATATGCCTCCCCCCACCCGTAGAGCGGGTGTGTCCGGCGGAAAAAAAGCCTAACTGCTCACCCACCTCATCGCCGGATTACCCGCCTTTCAATGAAGGCGGAGAAATCACAGTAGCGCCGCATTATGCCTGGCGTCTTTTCGTGACCTATCGTGGTAGGCGTAGTTAGGTGGGCGGCTGGTTGATTCCGATTCCATGGGCAAAGTATGCTCAACTAAATTCAAGAGTACAGCCCAAATCTCAGCCTGCCTCACTTTGGGTGCATTGGATAGGCGTTACACCCGCGGGCCACAAGCTTGTTATGCCGTTTCTTATTGCTGCCACGAATAGAGTGTTTAGCACTTGTTTACCAGCGAAAATATCTATCCACTGGATTCCATTATTTGCTGAAAAACAAAAGACAGCAGATCCCTCCCCTGCGAGTTTGACGGCGAGAGATATCGCACTAGGTGTATGCCCTTTTTTAATTTGCCGTATATTCGATATCACATAAGGTTTTGACGTGTATTTAAAAATATCCTGTAACTCGTTGTCAATGAATGATTCGCTAATTGCTATAAGAATAGTACCACGTATTCTCCAAGTTATATTCCACATATATTCCCTTCCTGAAACCAAGTCGCGGGTTGGATCTAGATCAACGAATCCAGTTTTTCTACTTTTGACGATACCTTCAAGCAATTTGGCCGGAATTTTATCTGGGGCGAACAATCGGCATAAATGAGCTCGTTCGACCAATTTGGCAACCACGTGATCATGAACCTGAAGATGCTCATGTGCTTCATCTTTCATTAAATATAGCTGTAAGAGACTGACGCGAAAATTCCCTGCCTCTTCAGCGTCTTTATTTAAGTTTGTCCAATGCTTAAGATCAATATCATTCATGGTAGAAAAGGAAGACTTCCATCGAAAAGATTTAGCCACACTGCTTGTGTCGTCTGCGTTCCATTAGCTTGATCGATTCCTCAGCATGCATTCAATAATGCTCGAACTGCTCGTTGCTGAGTTCTAGAATTGTTTTTAATAAATCCGCACAATCAGCAGCACTTCCCCCAAGTCCAGAAACATTTGGGGAGAAAAAGATGCCAGGCAAGAATGGAACTCAGTTGAGGCCAGGAATCGTTGATTCTGAGCCGTCTGAGAAGGTGTAAAACATGGGGTGGTGAGTACAAACTCAACTCAGGTTCCGGGTTGCAGTAGCATGGCTCTTAAAACCTGTTTCCTGTCCCAACTTCCCCCGCTTGCTCCAGAAAAAGATGCTAGGCATGAATGACTCTGAATACCGAAGAACTTTTGCTCAAACCAGCCGCGTTGAGATTCAGAAGCCTGGGCGGTTTTCGTGGGGGAGTTGGGAGCTGGAAAAGGCAAATGTTATGGCACTGTATGCCTGGCATGAATGGCTAATATTCAAGATCGATGAACTTTAATAAGTAACTTCCAAAATCAGGCGCCACCACTTTCACAACTCCCACATCTATATCACTCATAATGATCTCGCCGGACTTATTTAGCCCAATCGGATTACCCGATGGATCTATTGAAATTACTAGCAATTGCTCAACACCAGGCCAACCATCCTCTCTAAATCTTTTAGTTTGAATCAAAGCTAAATCATCAACACCCAGCGTTTCTGAAAGCCTCAAACCAAAAATATGTTCCGACATCACCGTCCCGCCTCCAAAAATAATAACAAATTGTCGATAATCGTCAGGTAAATAAAACCCAATTTGCTTCTCCACGTTGGCCAATTCGGATTCCGGAACCGCCTCTCCATACATGAAAGGCGTTTGCAATTGGTCTTGCTTTAACCATTTTAATAATTTTTCATTCATAACAATTTAATCCCTTTGCGAAACAGTTTCCTTGTCGCAAGCCATTTATAAAACTTAACGAGGATGGCGCGCACTTCATCCGCAGAAGATGCCAAAAATGCAAGGCATCTAAGCCTCATATTTTTATATTATTCGCTAACAATATTCTGATAAAATTCGCCAAGGGTATCAGCAATCAGGAAAAAATGGGGTTCTACATTAGGTTCCCAAAAGTAAACCTTATCATCCCCTTCACGCAATTTACTGATAATCCGAAATCCATAAATATCGCTCCCAATCACATAAAAATCTTTTTCGAGTTCCCAAACATTCCGAGCATTCAAAGTATCCGGCACAAGGGAAAATCGTTCGTTATTTGAGGACACTCCCAATAATTCTATTAACTCTATAAAAGAAGGACGTTCTAATACTCTCCCTCTAGTGTATAACCAATAGAGTTTATATTTTTTTAACGGTTTAAACTTTCCAGAGCTAAGCGATCCACCATTGTCGGCGCGGCAAAAATCTAAAAACACTTGGGAGCACTGCTCTTTTTGTTCCTCTTGAAAAACACGCCTAAAATCTTCAATTTCATATTCATGGGCAGGTTCAGAACTAAGTTGGTAAATGATTTTATTCATTGGTAGATAAATTTTATGTCTGGTATCTTCTTCAGAAACACTAGGGCGTGTTTTAAAACTGTACAAGTTCTAAAAATGGCCTAACAAGAGGTATGCACCTGCACCCAAAATACCAAGCCGTCGTTCCCAAACTGGCCGAGGTTATAAAATCCATAGATTCCTAAATACCAAAAGGAAGAGGAGGCTGGACTCCGACCAAGTCGGCCTCTCAGTGATTTGAAGCTGGTTATCGCAGGTGTTCTGCACGTGCTCAAGAGGCGGCTCCTGGCGTGCTTTGGACGTCCCTGGCGTTGCCTGGGAAACCGTTTATGGCCACTTCCGCCGCTGGGCCAAGGCCGGTCTCTGGGATCAGGCCATGCAGCAGATGAAATGGCATGCAGGCAAGAACCTCGGCATGATTGACTCCACCCACATCAAGGTCCACCGCGACGGGGCCAACCCCGCCGGAGGCCAGGAACAACAGGCCATGAGCCGCACCAAGGGCGGACTCAACACGAAGCTGCATGCTGCGGTGGACGGGCGCTGCCAGCCTCAAGCCTTGATTTTGACGGCAGGCACGGAGGCTGATGTCTTGCATGCGCCAGCTTTGCTTGAATCTGTGGAGGGCAGGCGGGTGCTCATGGACAAGGCTTATGAC
>NZ_SOCA01000015.1 GCF_004364345.1 Prosthecobacter fusiformis
ATGTGTTCAGCTTAGAGATACTAATCATCCGTTTGTCTTACATTGCTTCCATTTCAAATCAGACACACCGTCTGCCTTGACCGAAATTGTTTTTTATCCTGTATGCAGTTGTCAGGGAACTTGGAGTTCCTTGCCTTCAGACACCTGACCAGTTCAAACAAGCGCAAGCTTGGATGACCTCTGATCAGAAGTCTGGTGGTCATGGCACAGTGGCACCACCCGTTCCCATTCCGAACACGGAAGTGAAACGCTGTTGCGCCGATGATAGTTGGGCGATAGGCCCTGCGAAAGTAGGTCGCTGCCAGTTTATACCCCCTCCTTCAGCAATGAAGCGAGGGGGTTTTTTATGCCCACACTTCAGAGGCAAATCACTGCTTTAATCACACCATTTGGATCAAGCTCCAAGTTCATCTAGCAGCCCAGATCACCCGGCAGCCAGACACACGGAAATCGTGGTCTCAATTCGGCTGTTTTAGAAGTGATTCTGTGTGCTAAAATTCGACTGTGAAGATTACTTGTTGCGCCTGAAGAGGAGGTTCTCTGAGATCCTCATTGCGATTCGCTGTAAATTCCCGTTTTTTGAGTTCGAGCTTGCCTTGGTATGCGTAATTTGTTGAAATCTATCTAATGCTCAGCCCCCCACCCAATGGTAGGCTTTTTTTATGCCTCCTAGCCCTTTGTATGGGCATTGTCATCACATGCCTGATGATGTGGGAAAATGCTGATAAACCAACACTTTCAGGTGGAATATCGGGTTCGGTCACTTCGGATTTACCTCCTGTCCACATGGCCTCGGGTGAGGTAAAAAGGCAGGAACAAGAGCCTGCTAATCTTAGCCGCAAGAACCATTTGCCTCAACGGCCCGGAGAGAAGCTCAATATCGGGGAGCGGCGTCTGCTCGAAAATGCCGTGATGCTAAATCAGGCGGTTTACCCTGCCGATGCCACCGGGCTGAGCCGAGAAGTTCGCCTTTGGAGGACAGCATTTAAATACCCTTTAGTCCGTGAAGAAGTCTGGCTGAAAGATGCAGCCGGCGAGGCTGGCATTATACGCCGCGAGTTTTCTGTGGCGGATCATGTGATGGTCAAATTTCCTGTGGGTTTGCCTGAACGAATGATCAACGAGTGGGCCGACAAGCATGGATTTTACGTTAGGCACTCTCTGAAAACCAGCCCGATCAAACTGATCGCGACACCCGCGGTGAGCTTGGACGCAGCGCAGGCGATTGTTGCGGCTTTCAATGCCGACTTCCCTGAAGCGGCTGAAGTTACGGTGGCCACGGCGGAGCCTGATTATCTGATTTTTCCCTCATTGGCTACCGATGATGAGAATTTCAATAGCTTATGGGGATTGCACAACGTGGGGCAGACCGGGGGAAAGACGGATGCAGATATTGATGCTTTAGAGGCCTGGGATTATACAACAGGATCTCGTGAAGTGCTGGTAGCGGTGATTGATACTGGGATAGATCGTACTCATCCTGATCTGGCGGCGAATATCTGGACTAACCAGGGTGAAATTCCCGGGAATGGTATAGACGATGATTTGAACGGTTTTGTGGATGATGTCCATGGTTGGGACTTCTTTGCTAATGACAATGATTCCATGGATAGCGAGGGACATGGCACCCACTGCGCCGGGACCATCGGCGCTGCGGGGAATAACCGGATCGGCGTCACAGGTGTGTGCTGGCAGGTATCCATGGTGGGCATCCGCTTTTTAGGACCTGATGGAGGGGCGACTTCGGATGGGATCGAAAGCATCTATTACGCCACTTCACTTGGAGTGGATATGACCTCCAATTCATGGGGCGGTTCAGGCTACAGCGCTCTGTTGAAGCAGGCGATTGATGATTCAGGCGAACACGACATCCTGTTCACTGCGGCCGCTGGCAATGATGCGACGAGCAATGAGATCTATCCACATTATCCATCGGATTTTACGTCGGAAAACATTATCTCAGTGGCGTCTTCCACCGCCAGTGATGCGCGATCCAGCTTTTCAAATTATGGCAAGGTTTCTGTGGACCTGGCAGCTCCAGGAACTTCCATTTTCAGTACCATTCCTGGCTCCGCCTATGGCAGCAAAAGCGGCACATCCATGGCCACTCCGCATGTTACCGGGGCGCTGGCTCTTGCGAAAAGCATCGCCCCCATGATTGGAGCGGCAGAGCTGAAGCAAAAGTTGTTAGCGACGGTGGATGCTGTGCCTGCTTTAGAATCCACTTCACTTTCTGGCGGCAGGTTGAATGCTTTAAAGCTCGTCCAATCTTTCGCCGGACCTTACCCTGTCGTGGCAGTCTCCCGCGTGACGGAACATTCGGGCGGGAACGGGGATGGCATACAAAATCCGGGTGAGTTTTTGTCGGTGGAGTTCACGGTTACTAACCGGGGAACGGAAACTGCCACCCATCTGGTCGCCACCCTATCCAGCAAGGCTGCGGCGGGTGCCTCACATTATAACATCATCGAGGAAAACGTTCCCGTGGGCACTCTTGCGGCGGGCGAGACGTCGGCTACCACCAGCCGGTTTGTGGTCATGGCGCATGAGAATGTCCCCACTCCAGACACGGAAGAAATGATGATCACTCTCAGTTATGGGGATCCCCAACAGACAAGGGTGCAGTCTGTGAATCTGCAGCTTTTTACCAGCAGCCAAGTCGCAGGTCGGGTGACGGATGCGAAAGATGGGTCGGGACTTGCCCAGGCCACTGTTTCGATGGACGGTCCGAGTGTCGTCAGTGTTAGCACCAATGAAGACGGTTATTATACCGCCACTTTGATCGATGGCGTCTATCAAACCAGTGCTCTTGCACCGGGTTATCTGCCCAGCCCACCACAAGAAGTGACTGCCCCGCCTGGGCGTGATGATCTGCATTTTGTTATGGCCAAACCTCAACTGCGCTTATCGCCGGAGGCAATTTCCGTGCAGGCGAACAGCGAGGAAGTTGTGCAAAGGGATGTCATGCTAACCAATGACGGGACTGCCCCTTTGGAGTGGTCAATTCGCCCGCTCAAGGTGAACCAGCAGACGATCTCCACCGTTCTCCCGTCTGTACAGGCGGGTGCTTCTAACGACCCTGACGTATCTGAGATCTCTCCCCAACCTCAGGCTGAAATACCTGAGCTAATCCTGCCTTTAAATGAACTGAATGGTGTTAAAGTGGCTGCTGTTTATAGCACGCAAAGTCGCAGCATTTTCCTTGGAGACCTACGAGAGCGCGGTGCGACAGTGGTAACGCTTTACCCTCCGTTTACTGAATTGGATATGCAGGACATCGATGCTGTCATTGTGGATGATAGCATCACGGCGCTGTCCACGGCGGATATTCAGTTGCTGCGTGCTGCCATTCATGAAGGTACAGGTTTATTGTGTGAGGCGGACAATTCGGAATCTCTAGTAAAAGTAAACCAACTCTTGGCCGATACTGGGATCACCCCTCGCTATCAAGGCTTTCGCAATCTGATACTGTCCGACTTTGTACTGCATCCCATCACTTCCGGGCTGGTTTCATTGCATGAAACTTCTGTCGGATGTACGGCAGATATCTCGGGTCCTGCTCAGCCTCTCGTACGGGAGGCGGATGAGAAAGTGCACGCGGCTGTATCTCGATTGGGTAAGGGGGCCGTTGTTTTTGTGGGCAATGAGATCACCTATGCGACCAACTTTTCGGTTGGTGATGGCCGTCGTTTTGCCAACCAAATCGTGGATAGTCTGGTGGCAGGACCGGAGTGGCTCACTGTCACCCCTCTGGCTGGTGTTTTAGCTGCTGGAGAGGAAACCACAGTCAGCTTAGGGATGGATGCCCGCACAGTTTGGCCAGGCCAGCATGATGCCAATTTGGAGCTCTCCTCCAATATTCCAGGAGAACCGGATATCATGGTACCGGTCACTTTCGAGGTCATAAAGATGCCGGATATCCAGGTGAATCAGCCGTCCTTCGATTTTGGACAAGCTATTATCGGTACAACCGTCACCCGTGAGATGGTGATTACCAATGCTGGCTCGGGTGACCTTGAGCTAAAGGCACCGTCTCTAAGTGGCCCCCATGCTCAATGGTTTTCTTTGAGCCTCACAGATGGAGTGGTCATTGAACCAGGAGGGCACTTATCATTGACTGTGACTTACTTGCCGGGGGCTCCTGTGGCTGCTGCTGCTCATACGGCTCTGATCAACCTTGCCTCCAATGATGCTGAAAGCCCTCTGTTGCAGGTCCCTCTTTATGGGCGTCATCTGGCTGCGCCCAATATTGGCATCGCTCCACTACGCACCGTACTGCAACTTGCTCAGGGACAGACTGCAACTCGTACTCTCACGGTGAAAAACACCGGCAAAGGTGTGCTGAACATGAGTGCAAGCCTCATCTTTGCCTCATCCGCGCCTACTGATTGGGTGGAAATCGAGAGCGGTTCCACGATGACAATCGCTGCAGGAAAGTCTGCCAAAATCATTGTGCGCTTTCATGCCCGTACTTATCTGGCTTCATCATTCGCGGCCGTGCTGCGCGTGTTATCCGAAGATCCAGACACACCGGTTTATAATTGCGATCTTTTGCTGACGACGACCTCAGCTCCGGTGGCGGATTTTGCCCCCCTGAATTTTGACAAAACGTATGTCGGGGTTCCCCAGTCAGGCTCGGTCACATTAAGAAATACGGGCAGTGTGGATATGGTTGTGCGAGGCGTTCGGGGATTGAGTTCGGTCTTCCGTTCCACGATGAAAGTTCCTTTCACCATCCCTCCGCAGGGTGGGGTGACGATTCCTGTGACTTTTTCACCGGCCAAATCAGCCGTTTATAAATCAAGCCTTCTTGTTACTGCCAATGTGCCAGGAAAGTATGTTTACGTCCCCCTGACCGGCATCGGGGAGCGATATCCGGCCATCAGCGTTTCTCCAAAAAGTCTAACTGTAAGTTCTTCTCCAGGTGTTCCACAGTCACGTGTCCTCCAGGTCACCAATCTGGGAGGTGAGAGTTTGATATGGAGCGTGGAGCCTGTTTCCACTGACGCTGAGTGGCTGATCCCGCAGACCTCATCCAACAGCCTTACCACAGGAAAAAAAGGGCAGGTGAACCTGTCTTTGGCCTCGGCCCAGAAAAATCCAGGCACCTATAAATCCTCCCTCAGGATCATCTCGAATGATCCTAAAATCCCGGTGGCCACGGTGCCAATTACCTTCAATGTTTCCAGTCAGGCGGTTGTCCAGACTGTTCCATCTGCGCTGGACCTGGGGGACATTTGGAAAAGCCAAGTGACCCATCTGCATTTTGATCTTACCAATGTTGGCAACCTGCCGCTGGAGATTCGTACCGTCAGCAGTAATACCAAAGATATGATCTTTCCATTGTTTGGGAAAGTTACCCTTGCCCCTGGAGAGTCACTGCCTTTGAGAGGAACCTTGCAGCCCACAAAACTCAAGGCATTCAAGGGAGTTTTGACTGTTAAAACAAGCAGCCGCGTAAATCCGACTGTGAGTCTGAGGGTCTCCGCGAACGTGATCAATCCTCCCACAATGCTGGTGGCTCCTGGCTCGCTGGTAGAGACTGTCCAGCCTAACGTGATGTTAGAAAAAAATATCACCATCAGCAATCAGGGGGATGCAGATCTACAATGGCAGTCCGAGGTCGTTGCGCAGATAGATTCGCCTGATTCGGCAGGGACGCTGGATGAGATTTTGCAGAGACTGGATGCCCGTCATGCTGATTTTACTCAGCTTATACGCAACCGTTATAACTTCTCAGATGGCACCAGCGGATACAGCATTTCCAATGGTGGATTGAACATGTATAATGCGGGTAATCTTTTCTCCACCAATCACAACGGTGGTAGTGCTGTGGCCTATTCAGACGGCAATATTACAGCGGATGTCGGACTGGGTGCCTCCAGCCGTTATTTTACGCGGAAGAAGCCTGGACTCTTCGTGATGGCAGCTAATCTAGCGGGTGCCACCACTTTCCGTATTCGTGGCGGGTTGGGAGCCTCTGGTGCTGGAACTGCCACAGGCAGTGTGCTTCATCGTTATGGCTATACGGGGTTCTTCAAACAGGTCACGGGTGCTCGTATTGGTGTCCCATCTGTTTTTCATCTCATTGTCATGCCAGATCATGAAGGCCTGACGCGGACGTTTTCGACCAATACTAGCCTGGATGACCACGAAATCACGGGCCTGCCTGCCAGCACTCGCGTTTACGCACTGGTCTTTGCCGCAACCTCTGGCACAGTTCTTACGGAATCTGAGATCCGGCTTCTCATGGATAAGTTTGTGACTGGCATCCTGCATAATGCAGATACCCGGTGGCTACGAATGAGCGCCAATGAAGGGGCGGTAAAACCGAAGGGGACATCTTCTCTGACACTGAGTCTGGATGCCCGGAATATGGAGGCTGGCAGCTATGCGGCCAAGCTACGCATTTCGGGAAATGCGCCGGACACACCTACATTGGATGTGCCTATCACCTTTAATGTTCCCTCTGCCGCTGTTTTAGTTGCGACGCCTTCATCCATCGCAATGCCGGATACGCCCGCCAATGGGACAACGACACAAACTGTGACACTGCGAAATGAAGGTAATCTCGCTCTGCGTATTTTAGGTTTAGAAACGAGTGATCCCGCTTTTGCCTTCAGTTATGAGTTCTCTATGCCCCATCTGCTAAAACCAGGTGAAAGCTTGGCTGTGAATGTGAAATTTACGCCCACTGATGCCATATCATATTCGGGGGTATTTAAAGTGTTATCGGCTGCGGATGCGCCAATGGAGACTTCCATTCCACTGACGGGGACTGGACTTATTGCACCTTTGCTCACATTGGATCCGACAATGGTGGGGATTACCACCCGTCCTGGCGTTCCTGCTTCAAAGGTTATTACCTTATCGAACACCGGGACAGCCACACTGGATTGGCGCCTTGGTGCGACCCCTACCACCGGTATCTTAAGTCATGTAGCTGGAAGCATCCCGGCTGGAGGGAGTCAGGAAATAACCCTCACCACTTTGAGCACTGCCACCACATCGCCGGGGGCTTCCGTGCAAAGCATTTCATTCGTTTCCAATGATCCTGTTAGGCCGATTGTTGGTCTTACTTACACACGGAACATTCAGGCTGAGCCAATTCTTACCGTCACGCCTTCTCCCGTAGATTTTAATACCGTGCGGCTGCCTGGGCTTGTCACCCGGCAAATCGTCTTGCGCAATTCAGGAAATGCAAATCTGATTATCTCAGGTGTCACTTCTCCTTCTCCTCATCTTACTCTGCTATCCACCACCTATCCCGCTGTCATCTTACGCGGCGCATCCCACACCGTTACTCTTCAGTATGCGCCCACTGCGCCAGAGATCTTGAGCGGCAGTTTCATTTTCACAACGAACAATCTTTATGCTCCCACGGTGGAGGTGCCCCTGAGTGGAGAGGCCGGGTATCCGCCTCTACTGGCGGTTTCTCCAGGAGCCGTGAATGTCAGTTTGGAGGAGGGGCAGACCGTCAGTTCTACGCTGGAGGTGCGCAATGAGGGTGGTTCATTGCTTTCATGGAATGTCAGCATCACCCCAGCTAGTGCTAAATCCTGGTTGACGCTGACGAAGACTGCGGGCGGCACCCCGGCTGGGGGTGTTTCGCAGTTCGAGATGAATCTGAGCGCTGCACGCCTGCCTCCATCGACTGTTTCAGCGACGCTCATTATTTCCAGCAATGCGGCGGTCAATGCCACTGCGAGCATCCCGGTTTCTTTGCAGGTCACGCCAGGGGAATTTAGTGTTTCGAGTTCTTCTCTTGTTACTTCCACCGTGGCGGGTGCGCCTGCGCCAAATTCATCTTTTAGCATCATTCCGCGCCCAGGACACACGCCTTCATGGACGGTCAGTTCAGATGTGCCCTGGATCATACCGTCATCCACTTCAGGCACCGGGGCAGGAGAGATCACTCTCTCTTATTTGGGCAGTCTGCCCGAGGGGACTCATACGGGCCAAGTCACTGTTTCCACTGCCAGCCTCACCCGGGTCATCCAGGTGACTTGTCATGTACTAAAACTTCAGCTCTCGCTTTTGCAAACGGATCGGCGTCACGACTGCCTCCTTGGGCTGGTGAGAGGAACAGCAGGGGCGTCCTCGTTCCTCATCGCTCTAAACCCAGATACTTTAGGCGTGGAAAATCTGGTTCAGCTACCCACAGACATCTCAAGCATGGATATGACGACCGATGAGCGTACGCTTTACGCCATTAGTTTTGCAGGCCAGTCCATCAGCCGTGTCAACTTGGATGACTTTTCGTTGGTGGCCACTCGCAGCATTCCAGCCACCACGAAAGTGGGTTCTCATGTCTATGTGCAGGCTGGGCGTGAAGGCCGCGTGTATTATACTGATGCGTCCGCGAACCCAGCCCTTCATTCATTCGATTTTGAGGCTGGAGCGGATATCGAATCCTTCCGTTTGACCGGTCTCATCGGCATCGGCGGTTTTGTGGTCTCCCCGGATGCACGAAGAATCTATGCGCGGTCTTTGACCGCATGGACCGGCCTTGGCACAGCTTATCTTGCCCAGTTGGATTGCAGCAATGATGTCCTTTCCCAGGTGGCCAGTTCTGGTGCGACTCTGGTCAGGGATGGTTCCCCGCACCCCGTGCTGCTTGGGGCAAATGTGGACAGCGTCATCACGCAGGGAAAATTTTTCACCCTTGGTAGCCTCGGCAATGGTGTGCAGGGAAGCTTAACGTCCAGCCACATTTACACTGCTTCTGCGTACCTGGATGTGGTCGTTACCGATTCCCAGATCATTCGTACCGATGGTTTGGACGTGGTGGGAAATCTGCCCGTCACTACGACCATCACTGCCTTTTCCCCAGACCAGTCCCAACTGATCTATCAAGATCCAGTCACGGGCTTGCTGGGCAGCATTGATACCAGTTATCTACCGTCCATCGCCGTTACACCCGGTGTTGAATCCGGCTCCGTTCAAAACAGCAACTTTAATACCCTGACTTGGTCGGGCGACCCTTCTGCCAGTACTTATGACATCTACTTGGGCACCGATGAAGCGGCTGTAGAAGCTGCCTCGAACCCAACTTCCAGTCTCTTTCAAGCCTCCACTCCCGGCACCGGTTTTGCTCTCTACACGCCACTCGTCCAGGGGCAGACCTACTATTGGCGGATTGATTCCAGGGCACCCGACAATACTGTTTCTAGCAGTCCGGTTTGGAGCTTTAAAATGGCTGCTGCCGGAACCGATCCTGATAGCATCTCTGGTTATGCGATGCCTGGCAGCACCGCTGTACAGGAGTTCCCCTTGTCTGTCGTGACGGCTAGCGCTAATGTCCCTTGGTCCCTCACCAGTGATTCTGCTTGGGTTAATGTCAGCTCTGCTGCAGGCACCGGACCTGCGGAAGTCATTGTTACGTTGGTTCCCTCATCCCTGGCCCCAGGTGCCACTCATGCCGAACTCACGCTTACATCCGGTGCCGATGTGATCCGCATTCCCGTCCGTTTCGATGTCATGAGTGAATTAAACATTATTAAAATGCAGGCAGATCCGGCATTGCCAGTCGTGCATGCCTTGCATCGTGAAACCACCGCGCCTTACCTCTCCTGGCTACTGTGGGTGGACCCTGCTACCGCCACGGTTTTAGATGGTGTGATGGTGGGCCCTGCCGCCATGGACTTCGCCTCCCACAGTGCAGATGACAAAATTGACGTGCTGGTGGATGATGGTCGGCGCGTCCAGCGGGTTGCCCGACAGGGAAATCACGCCTTGCTCTCATCCTATGACCTCTCCGAACTGCAAACCGCCATTCATGCGAGCAGTGTAGGCCGCGTGGTGACACGCAGTGCAGCGAACACCCTGCAACTTCGTTTTTCCTCAAATGGCTCAGCGATTGGCAGCGCCGTTCAGCTATTGGGTCTGCAAAGCCTTACTGTGTCGAGTACGGACGGTGGGTCCATTTATGCTGCGGTCACCCAAAGCAGTACGAATGTTGGCCTAGTGCGTTATGCCGTCACAGGTTCGGGTGTGACTCCGGTCACTTCTCTCTATTTTGCGGGTACTCTCCAGGCACCCCTCCTTTTGTCCGCCAGCCAGGATAAACTCATCTATGGCCAAAAAGCCTATAACCCCGACCAGTTAAACAGCAGCACTAGTCTTGGCCAGCGGGTTTATGCCATCTCCCCTGATGCCGCCCGATTCGTTTCTTCCAGCACTGTCTTTTCTTTGGCTGATCCAGCCACACCTCTGGCGACCTTGCCAGTAACGACGACACAGATGACCATCACTTTTGATGGCCAAAAACTGCTTCTGTTTTCGCCGGTTAATCGTGCCTTCCATTCCGTGGATATGCCGTAAGTCCGCTTGTTCTGGCGGGCAAATACTCGGCTTGCCGCATACATCTGTTCATGCCGATCTGGTTGAAAGTGGCGGAAGTCGTGCTTGCATCACGATAAGGCTTTTGGTTATACCTACAAAGTTGACTCGATGGGTGTAGGAATTTAGCAATTCTTAATATTTAATGTGAGTGAGCGATTGCATGGTGACGACTCCAGTTTTAATAATCACTGTTTATGGCGGCTCAAGCATCCGATTCATCCATGGCATCGGCCAGCTCACAAGAGCTACCGCTTTTTACTGAAGCGGGGCTAGAACTGAGCGCCAATCAGCCCGGCGCTCAGGAGGGGATGACGGCGCAGGTGCCGGTCAGGAATTTGCCCGAGCTTCCACCGGAACTCAAGCAAGTGGCGAAGTCGCTCGAAAAAGCGATGCACGATCCGGGTTCTTTACCGGGCGCTTTTTCCAATTTTTGCGGGGCCGCATATGTGAAACCTGATTGGGCGGGATATGCCAGTGAGTATTTGGCCGCTCTTTTTGATGAACAGGAGGACACCCTGGCAGAGATGACCCGCATACCGGACCTCATCATCGAACTGGGTTCTGGTCACTATACCCTGACTTTTATGGTGGCCTCACGCTGGGCAGCCAAGGCCGATTTGGCGCGGTTGACCCGGCTGGCGGAGGCCCTGATCGCCACCCAATCCAAGATGAGAAGTCCAGAAGTGGTGGACCTCATGCTGGCCCTCACTACCTCGCTGGCCATCAGCCGCTATTCCCGTGCGGAGCAGTTGCTGTCGGCTGCTGAGCCCTATGTGCCAGGGGATGACAAGGATGCTTTGTTGGAGGCGCAACTTTGGCTGGATGCTGGCTGCATTGTTCGTGGATGCACGCAGGAGGCCAGAGAACTGTGGGATCAGCGATTGCGTCGCCCTCGGGTGGCCTGGACCTGGGAAGGCCGGGAGGAATGCGCTGCACTGGCGCAGCTTTCAGACTGCCTGGACACGGGATACACTGCGGCCACTCTTTTTAAAGCCGTCGTACCAGCGGGATGGTGGGATCTGCTCGTGGTCCGGGAAAAGGAGCGGGCTGTGCATGAAAATGCGCTGGCTGCGGCCAAAGCCTATGCCAAGGAACAACGTGAACAGCGGCCGGAAGAAGTCCCTCACGAGCAGCCCCGGCAGATCGTGCGGCAACCCATCATTATTTGGCGTGGCATCCCCTTTTTCGTCGGTGGTCTTGTGGGTGCGTGGGCTCTTCTCCTGGGAATTTGGATCAGCCCTTTTGATCTCGAAAGAACTCCGACTCAGCCGGTAGCCCAGACTGTGTCACCATCTGCCACCGTCCCAGCAGCATCTTCCGCAAAAACGGTCCAGGCGTCTTCAACCGTACATCCTCACGCTGCTTGGCGGAAGGAGCAAACGGCATCCCTGGCGGCTGAAGTGCCTGAATTGCGAGCGTGGGTGGAAAAGATCGAAATAGGTGAGTGGCCTGCGTATGAATCCCTCTTGAAAGGGCAGACTCCGCAGTTGCCTCAGGAAGATGCACGGTATCAAAAGCTGCTGCTGTGGCTGCATCTGGATCCGCCTTCTAATGCTGAAATCCGCCGCCAAGTTCCCTTACTGCTAGCGGAGCTTCGGCAGGATAGCACGGTGATCGAACTCTGGGAAAAGCTGGTGTATCCAGGTTCTTTAAATGCAGGTGATATTCAGGCGGCAGCGCTCCGCACCCAGCATGATAAAAAAGACGCTTGGTCTGCCACCCAGCGTTTTCAATTGGCCAGTATTGCCAAGCGCAATATTGCCAGTCCCTGAGGTGCCCTTCATTACCGCTATTTTACGAACCTAAACTCAGGGGTGGCCCACAGTGTTTGAATGAGCCGCGCCCAGGCATCCCGGGTTTCATCTTCGGTGCTGTTACCAGAAATCGAAGCATCCAGGAAATCCTCAGCGATTTTGACTTCTTCCTGCGAGGCATTGCGATTCAGTGAGCGCTGGTAAGCCTGGTGGATGCCTTGTTCCATGGTGTCTGCGGTCATCACCTTCTGCGCGGTGGCGCGGGCCAGTTCGATAACCTGCGGATTGTTCATCAAATAAAGCGCCTGAGTGGCCACGGTGCTGGTGGTCCGCTGGGAGATAGGCTGGTTGATGTCGGCAAAGTCGAAGACTTCAAATAGAGGATGCCGGACGTTGCGGAAGGCGGCAGTATATACGCTGCGGCGGCTGTCATTGAAGGGATACGAATACTCCATGTTTTGCACCTTCGTATCATTGGAATCAACGGCCTTGGCATCCCCGATATTGGGGCCTGCCCAGCGTGCGTCCACGCTGTCTGCGGCGATGAGCATGGCATCGCGGATGCATTCAGCGTCGAGCCGTTTACGATTCATGCGGGCTAGCAGGCGATTGTCGGGATCGTTCTCCGCAATCGTACCTTCAGAGCTCATGCGATAGGTGCGGCTCATCACCATTTCTTTAACGAGTCGCTTCAGGCTCCAGCCATCCTCCATGAATTTTACGGCCAGATAGTCCAGCAGTTCTGGGTGGGATGGCAGTTCTCCTGTAATGCCAAAATTATCCGTGCTACGGACGATGCCTGTCCCGAAGATCCAGTGCCACACACGGTTGACAAAGACACGAGCGGTCAGTGGATGGTTACGTCCCGTCATCCATTGGGCCAGTTGCAGCCGCCCGCTCTGATTTGCATGGATCTCAGGGACCTCACCTTTGGTGGCTACCTGGATAAACCCGCGCGGCACCGTTGCCCCTAGATTGCGGATGTTTCCCCGGACGTGAATACGGGCGTCCTCCGGTTTCTCATCTTCCGCCACAGTCATCGCTTCCTGGCGTATGGGACCGTCTCTTTGAAGGAGGCGGAGTTGCTTGCTCAGTGCGGCCAGTCTTGTTTGGATCTGTGTTTCTTCTTCACTCACCACGGGCTTCTGTACCTCCGGCATTTCCATATCAGTGGGCAGAAATTGGACTGCATCCACCGTCACATAGCCCTCAGAGCCAGCATTGGAAATCATCACAAAATTCTGCCCCGTTTTTTCAAACCGGAAGGTACCCAGTGAAACAAACTGGAGGCCCTTCAAGCCTTCCGTACTCTGTTTGAAATAGACCAGTTCCTCCCCATCGGCATGAAAGATGGTCGCTGGAATGCGCAGGGCACGGCCAGGGCCAGCACTGAAGGCCAGTCTCACTTCGTAACGTCCTGCCTGGGGCAGTTTGGGCGTGAAGGTGAGAGTCTTTTCACCCTTGGCTTCATTGTAATCGCTCACATATCCCTGGCCAATAAATGGCGGATACATTTTGCTTTCCTTCCAGTAACCCACCTTCTGTGCGGCACTGTCGTCCACGACCACGCCGGGGAGGTCATCGATACTCAACGTTGCACGTTTGCGCAGCGCGGCCCCGCCGATGTCTCCCAGGTCATTTTTCAGAGAGGCAATTTCATCCGTTAGCCTGGCCATGGCTTTTTCCTTCTCCTGCATTTTTATCTCCTCCTCACCTTCGTAGGGCAGGGGAGTATCAATCCAGTGGGCCACATTGTCTGTATAATTTTTTAAAGTGCGAGTGCTGCGAAGGATACCCGCCATCGCATAATAATCGCGGGTGGGGATGGGGTCGAACTTGTGGTCGTGACAGCGTGCGCAGCCGATAGTCATTCCCATGAATGATTTGCCGATGGTGTCCAGTTGCTCGTCCACAATGTCCATGCGCAGCATCTGCTTGTCCTGTTCCTCATAATTGGTTGGACCCAGGGCCAGGAAACCTGTCGCTGTCAGGTTCATGCTGCGTTCGGCTGCATTCTTCGCTGGCATTAAATCTCCGGCGATCATCTGTGTGATCATCCGGTCCACCGGAACATTGGATTGAATGGCCTCCAAAAGATAATCACGAAAACGCCAGGCATCCTTGAATGGCAGTGAGCGCCCTCCGCCGGAGGATTCCGCAAAGCGCGTGATGTCCATGAAATGGGACGCCCATCTTTCCGCAAAGGCAGGAGTCGCCAGCATCGTATCCACCAGTTCCTCCAGTTCCTCCAGTTTCACAGGATCAGTCACGGTTTGATCCGCTTTTGAAATGTTGGAGGCATCTTTGCCGGGCGGGAGACCGGTGAGGTCAAAGGAGAGTCTGCGAGTCAATGTGGAAACGTCCGCCTCGGGAGCCGGCTTGGCCCCCTCACTCTCCAGCTTTGACAGGATAAAGTGATCAATGGCATTGTAAGCCCAATCGGTTTTTTTCACCGGAGCCGGGAGCTTGGCCGTCGGCGGCTGAAAAGACCAAAAACTGCCATCGGCCTTTGGGCTGCTATGGCTGCCTTTGACCGAGGGAGCATCATCCCGGGGATCATGCGCGCCATTGGCGATCCATGTCTTCAGGTCTTCCAGTGCCGCCGCAGGCAGTTTTTTCTTGGGCGGCATTTTGAGGTCACGATCCTCGTAGCTGACGACTTTCCACAGCAGGCTATCCTCGATCTTGCCTGGAACAATGCTTGGACCGGAATCTCCACCTATTTCCCAACCTCCACGATGGTCCAGCCGCAGGCTGCCTTTTTGTTTATCGGCACCATGACACTCGGTGCAATGTTCCAAGAGCAATGGCCGGATGCGTTTCTCGAAAAATTCCGTCGGTTCCACCACTGCGGCCATGCCGACAGCAGGCACAAGATGCAGAATCCAGCAAGTAAGGCGAGAGGCGGTTTTCAGCATGATCAATTAAGCAAACGAACGATGCGTAAATCGTCTTTCAATGGGGCATCGGTTCTGGCCCCGGGCCAAGATCTTTCGAAGACATTGATAAACGGCGTTGCCATCGGAGGCGTAATTTCTTTAACTGTGCATTTCCCCATGCGTTTCTCCCCCCTCAGCGCAGCCCTCTTGTGGGTAACTCTGACCGCCTCTCTTTACGCCGATCCCGGTGCCCGCCAAGTTTGGCAGCCCGTGCAGGAATACTTTATCCGCATACAGCCCGGCAAGCAACCCATGCCAGTTTCCGGCACGCGCAGGCTGAATTCCTTTGTGGCCTATACGCATTTGGGGACGGACTTTGGATTCCATGGTCCAGCCCAGCATACCATTCAGTGGGAGAGTGATGAAATTTGTGCATATTTGGGACAGGATCCTGATGCCTGGGCCGGCCTTTGGCACAGTCTGGCGGGACTGGCGCGTGAGAACGCCAAAGTGATGAATTTCGCCGCTCCCTGGCCGGACTTTATCAGCTCCAAATACCAGCCGAAAGTGAGCAGTGTCATGATCCAGGCTAAAGGCCAGGGACGGCTGAAACTGGAGATCAAATCCAATGAGCAGAAGATCCTATGGGAGCATTTGCTGGAGGTGGATGCCAATGAGGGCGAGACCTATGTGCTGCCAGTGCCGACGCTGGCCATCCCAAATGCAAAGCTCATCAACTGGACGGCTGAACCTGGCAGCGAACTGTGCGTGAGCAGCCTGAATCTCGGCATGGAATTGCCGGGAGTTCCGTATGATGAGTATGTACTGGCCGCTTCGTATGCAAAGCTGGCCCGCTGTTATGACCCTGCCTCCGGTTTTGTCAAAGACCGCGCCCACACAGAGGATGGGGCCTTTGAGTCCATGGCCTCCACCGGCATGTTTGCTCTGGCTACCATGGCTGTTTCCCAACCTCCTCTGGAAATAGTGAGCGCCAAGGAGGCCTCTAAAATTCTTCATAAAATCCACCGCGCGGCACGTTCATTGGATCGCCCCCTCGGCCTGCTGCCTCATTTTGTGCGCCGCAGTGCGACGGGGTATGTGATTCATCCAGGAACAGAATACAGCACCGTCGATACGGCCATTTTTTATCATAGCCTGCTGCTGGCGGCACAGGGATTGGGTGATGAAGAGCTTCATATGGAGCTGGTCTCCGCCGTTGATCAGATTGATTTCAAAGCCCTGCACCTGCCCAGTGGCATCATCAGCCATGGCATGAAAGACGATGGCCGCACTCTGCTGCCGCATGGCTGGAATGACTGGGGTGGTGAATCCGCGCTGATCATGATGCTGGAGCGCATCTATAACGACAATGCCCAGCGTGTGAAAATGGAGCGCCCTGGCCAGCCTTGGCAGGGGACCGGCTTTATTCCTGAACTGCAGAGCCTTTTTTATCCTGACTTTGACAGTGACGTCCCGGATGCCCTGGATGGTGTGAAATGGCTCAGTGCGCGCACCCGAATGCTGAGGGCACAAAAGGACTACATTCAGCGTACCTGGCCTGATTCTATGGCGGCTAAAATTGGCCTTTATGGTTTGTCTGCCGGTGAGGGCGAGCATGGAGATCGCTATTATGTGGGTGGGGTGGATTTGCCGGATCAGTCCATGATCCACCCGCATTACATCCTTATGTCCGCCCCACTCACTGTGCCATCGGAGACCTACGCGCTGTTGGATCGCATGGAGAAAGCGGGTTATTTTCCTCCCTGGGGCTTGGTGGAAACCATCTGCATCACAGCGCACAGTTACTTACCCATGATCGGTTCCCTCAATGCCTCCTTCGAGACGCTAGGTGCCTACCATCTCTTTGCAAAAAATCGGGGTGTTCCCAATCTCATCTATGAAGCCAGCCGACGCTCTCCAGAGCTCCGTCGTGCAGTTGAGCTTTTTTATCCGGTTCCTCAGCCGCCAGTTCAGTCCGCAGAATTAAAAGTTCCTGGGGAGGGTGAGTGAGGGGCCTTCTGATGCCTTATTTCCGCCACCACTTAGCTGCGCAACTCCATAGGATGAGCGGCAAGATAGCACTCAGGATGATTGCCCATGTGGGGCTGGAATGACCTAACTGGCCGATGAGGGCAAATGTAAAGCCGAGAGGCAAAGATCCGCAGGCAAGCGCCAGCACAAAGGTGCTCCAGCGCATCTGCATCATACCGGCCAGGCAGGCCACTGCTTCCGGCAGTACGGGTGCCCAACGGGAGAGTGCCACGAGCCACCCGCCTTTTTGGGCGAACAGAGCTTCCCCTTGCCGTAATCCCTCCTCACCGGCGATCCATTTTGCAGCGGATCTTCCCAGCCACCGGCACAGTCCATAAGCTGCCATACCGGATAAAAAAGATCCGCTTGCCGCGATCAGCCCTCCCAGCCACCAGCCATACATCCAGCCTAAAGCTGACATGACCACGGTGCTAGGGATCGGCAAAACAATGTCACTCATGAGCAGTACTATCCCTGCCGCCCAGGCCCAGTCTCCATACCCCTGCATCCAACGTTGAGCGCCTTCCAGGTTCAAGATTTCATCAAAGTGCTCCCCCCAAATTAAGAAGGGGACGATGATGCCTGCCAGCACCACCAGAATCAGAGTCCACAATGCTCCTTTGCCACGTCTGGATATCATGAGTCAGGAAGACGACGGGGTTAAGTAATGCCTAACCCCGCTTTCGAAAGATCGGTTACATCACCATGCCACCATCCACAGCCAGCACCTGGCCCGTGATGTAGCGTGCTTCGGAACTGGCCAAAAACAGGGCTGCTGCGGCGATGTCCTCCGCTTGGCCGAAGTCGGCTAGAGGGATTTTTTCGAGCACGGCAGCCTTCACCTTCTCATCCAGCACACCTGTCATGTCGGTCGCGATGAATCCGGGGGCGATCACGTTGGCGGTGACCCCGCGGCCAGCGAATTCACGTGCCAGCGACTTCGTGAAGCCGATCACGCCTGCTTTCGATGCTGCATAGTTTGCCTGACCGGCATTGCCAATGAGGCCAATCACCGATGCCACATTGATGATTCGTGCGCCTTTTTGTTTCAAGATGCTGCGTTGGAAAGCCTTCACCATGTTAAAGGTACCCTTCAAATTGGTGTCCACCACAAAGTCCCAATCATCCTCGCTCATGCGCAGCAGCAGGCCATCCTTCGTCACCCCGGCGTTGTTGACCAGGATGTCCACATGACCAAAGTCCGTCAGTACGATCTTGCCCAGCTCTGCCACAGCTGGGCCGTTGGCCACATCCACGGCATAGCCTTTGGCTGCGCCAGGATACAACGCATTGATCGCCTCTGCGGCGGCTTGGGAGTTGGCCTCGGTACGGCTGATCACGGCCACTTTGGCCCCTTCAGCAGCGAATTTTTCGGCGATGGCTTTGCCGATGCCACGTCCGGCACCGGTGACGACTGCGACTTTATCTTGGAGTTTACCCATCCTTCATCATGGCAAAGCCCTGCTTCATGGCAAGCGCGGACCTTGGTCCTCAGTCGAACGCGCTGCCCACAGCTTCCGCGATACACACCAGGGCTGTTCCCACCAAATCACCCGCCTGTGCATAGTCAACTTGGCTCAGACCCTCCAGCAGGTTTGCCAACGTCTTCCGAATTCCCACCCAGGCAAAGAACAGGAAAAGCAGAGCCAGCAAGACAAAGCCAAACCCTGCATTCAGATTACCTGCGCTAAATTGCAAATAACTACCATAGGCCGCGGCTGCTGAAAATCCTCCAAGTGTCCACCTTAGCAGCGTGGGCATCAGTTGCACTTTCACTTCTAAAAGCTCTTCCCGGCTGACCACATGACCTGCTTTGAGCGAGGCTTTGATCCCTGCCCTCTCGATCTTGGGCAGCAGTTTTTCAGCTTTAGATGTCATGTCACGGAGCTCAATCCATTCGCGTATGGATGCCAATTCCAAATAACCTGCCTTTTTCAAACCCTCGCGTTTCTGGGCGCTTCCCAAAGTCGCATCTTCCATCTCATCAGCATTTCCATTCAGCTTCAGACCCGCTAAAAAGTACGCTCATGAAGACACGCCGTCATTTCCTCGCCGGACTTACCACCGCTGCTGCCGCGACTTTTTCCCAGACCTTGCGTTCTGCGCCAGACCCAAAGAAGGACATCATCGTCGGCCATGGCAAGCATCAGTATAAAGTCATCAAAGACTGGGTCGCCCCAGGGCAGGGGAGGCATCATCCCATCTTAAACTGTCATGAAATGGTGCAGGTGAAGGATGGACGTCTTTTCATGGTGGGCGACCATTGGGATAACCAAATGCTGGTTTACAAGCCAGACGGCACCATCCTCGAATCCTGGGGCAGCGTCTGGCCAGGCGGGCACGGTCTCAGTCTCAGCCGCGAAAACGGGGATGAGTTTCTCTTTGTCACTGACAGCGGTCTTTGGAAAAGCGGTGGCAGTGGCTACCGCCAGACAGGCCGTGTGAGCAAAATTGACCTGACAGGACGTGAGATTTTTAGCCTCAGCCACCCCATGAGTGTCGGTGCGTATGAGCCGGACCAGTTCTTCAATCCCACTGAGACCGCCGTTGCCCCCAATGGCGATATCTACGTGGTGGATGGTTACGGGTCTAACTACGTATTGCGTTATGACCACCAGGGCAGATTCATCTCCCGCTTCGGTGGTAAAGAAGGTGTGCCAGAGCTGGAACGGCTGAACAATGCCCACGGCATCGAAATTGACCGTCGCAAAGGTGATGATCAGGCGACGGTTCTGGTCACTTCACGGGCTGACCATTGTTTCCGCCGCTTTACTTTGGATGGAAAGTTTATAGAAACGATTTCCGTCCCCGGTTGCAAGGTCTGCCGACCGGTCATCTCAGGCCAGGAGCTTTATGCCGGAGTCTGCTGGTCCACGGACCCGGTCCGCAGCAAGCTTCCACAAAATCCTTCCGGCTTCACGGTCATCTTGGATGCTGAGGGCCAAGTCATCAGCGCTCCCGGAGGCACGGCACCTGTTTACGAAAACGGTCAGCTCAAGCCCCTGCAGCAGGCGCAGCCCGTCATTGATCATGGCCATGACGTCTGCGTTCTTGATACCGGGGACCTCATTGTCTGCCAGTGGAATGCCCTTCAAACTTACCCCATCAAACTGGAGCGCATCTAGTGGTTCTGAAGTCTGCCTAACAAAATTTACGCTGCTTTTTTTTCTTCGGTTTCTTTTCCTTCACGCCATTCGCCTGCTTATACATCCGGGCATATTCGGTTACCTGCTCGTGGGTGAGAGTGGGCTCTCCGGTGATCCAGCCCAAGCTCGCCAAAAACTTCTCCGTCTCGCGCACGGTGTCATAAAAGCGATCACGTGATCTGCCGATTCCAAAGAAGCCATGTCCCTCACCGGGGTAGATGGTGGCATCCATCCGTACTCCTGCTGCCTGGCACATATTTTGAAACTCTTTGACCTTCGCTGGCAATAGGAGACCGTCTTCTGACCCCACCAGAATCAGGCCCGGAGGATCATCCCGGCTGACATTCTTCCAAGGGGAAATGGGTTCAAATGCGGAGCGTCCTTCTGCCGGTGCATCCGGCCGTTCTTGCCCATGAAGCAGGGCGGGATTGAAGAGCAGCAGTGCATTGGGCTTTGGTGAGATGCTCAAGTCATCTTGCGGATCATCCTTCCCGTCCACCATACCGAGGTATGAGGCCAGGTGTCCCCCTGCAGAGCCACCTCCGGCTGCGATACGGTCTGGATCAATGCCCAATTCTGCTGCGTGGCTCCTCACCCAGCGCATGGATGACCGGGCGTCCAGGCAGGCATTTAGAGGCACCTCTCCCTTTTTATTGACCAGCCGGTATTGCACTTGCACAACGACCATGCCGCGAGTGGTCAAATGATGTCCCTGGTAGTTGAACTGCGTGGGCTGGCCGCCAATCCAGCCGCCACCGTGATAAAAAACTGCGGCAGGTCGCTTGTCCGTCGCCTTCCAATCAGGAGGAGTCATCACGTAAAGCTTCAGTTCCTGGCCGTCGGCTTTCTTGTAAACATGCGCATTCCCCATGTACTTTTGCCCGAGCGTAGAGGCAGCATCAATAGCAGCAGAATCATTTGTCTTTTCTCCCTGAGCGATGCTGTAGGCAGTGAGGGCCATCAGGAGAGTCAGGCTGGCGATGAGAGTTTTCATGGGGGAATCATGCTGAGTGGCCAGGGCATCACAATTGTATGACACCAAGCTGGATCAGCTCCTCTTTCAACCACCGTGGATATTCCCTTGTTTCAGCCTTTTTTGTGGATCACGCGTTCCACAATTTCCTCAAATCTTCGCAACCACAGGGTCGGGTCGGTTTCATGGCGTAGCCAATGCCTGCCGCTGACGCCAAGACCTGAGCGCTGGCTGGCGGACATGGCTTCCAGATTCAGCACATCCTGCAACAGGCCATCAGCATCACCGGGCGTGTGGAGAAGGCCGGTTCGGCCATGCTGCACTGTTTCGCTCAGCCCGCCGGATCTGGCTGCCAGGACCGGCTTCGCATAGTCATACGCTTCATACGTCACCAGCCCCAGTGGTTCCCACCAGACGGAGGGTATAATCACCGCGCGGCAGCGTAGCAATTGATCTGCCTTGGTCTCTCCACCCACCTTGCCCAGGGCACAGATGAATGGATTGCTCCGGGCATGCTGGCTGATTAGTCCCGCCAGAGGGCCTTCTCCGGCGATGTGCAGGCGGGGTGTGTCCTTGCCTAATTGCGCGTGTAATTTGTCCCAGGCAGCCAGCAGTGTGGGCAGACCTTTTTCTTCGACCAGTCTGCCCAGGTATAGATAATAACCTGAATCATGTTTCTCCGGCGTCTGTGGCATGCAGTCCCAAGCATGGCGCAGGGTGACGATGCGGTCTGGATGCACGGCTCCGGCTTCAATCAACCGCTCGCGCATGAAGTCTGAGATGGCGATCCAGGTCTTCACACTGTCCAGCCATTTGCTGCGGTGCAGGAACTTCAAAAGCACAGCCATCATGGCACTGCGAGTCACTGACCCCATCCAGGTCCCCTCACGCACTTCCCTCCAATAACTTCCATGCAGCGCATCCGGTAGCAACCTGCCTCGCGAATACAAGGTGCCGCCGACTGAAAAGGGACGGTAATTGTGGAGAAACTGGACGACGGGTATTCGACGTTGCTTCGCACTTTGATACAACGCAGGTGACCCTACTGGATAAATATTATGGAAGATCGCCACATCCGGCCGCGCCTCATCCACAGCGGCCTCGAACCTGCGCTTTCCGTCTGGGTTATAAAAAAGCCGCAGGGCCTGGGAATGCTGTTTAGGGGCATCCGGCGGCATCCATTCTTTGCTGTCAAACTGGCAGGACGAAACTTGGTGCCGCAACCTCAGGTGCTGGCGCATGCGCTCCACAGCATATTCCTCCCCGCCCGCAAAGCGGTACCGGTTGAAAACGTCCAGGATCGAAAGTGGCTTCATGAGGGTCTCCCATTGCCATATTTACACGTATTACGCCATGGCCAATGTCGAATGTCCAATAAGCCATTGTCATTCCCCTATGAATCGGGAACAATTCAACCATTCCATGAGTGATACCCCCCAGGACCCGCCAGACAGCCCTAAGCAGCCCGCCTCGCCCGATGAAATCACGCGCAAGCTTGAAGATTTCATCAAAAATAGCTTGGGCGGGCAGGTGGTTTTTTCCCGGGTGGAACCTGGCATCCGTGATGTATCTGATGAAGAGCAGGTCGAGTCTTTTCCCCCTGAAGAGCCCACCGCAGCTTATGACTTTCATTACAAGCCGGCAGACATTAAAGCCTATCTGGACCGGTTTGTGATCCGCCAGGATGAAGCTAAAAAGGTATTGGCCACTGCAGTTTGCGACCATTACAACCACGCCCGCATGCTTCGCGAGCATAAGAAGCAAAAGGGGGCCGCTCCGCTGGAGTTCACCAAGCAGAATGTTCTCATCACGGGGCCGACTGGCGTTGGCAAAACATACCTCGTTAAGCATATCGCAGATCTCATCGGTGTGCCTTTCGTGAAGGCCGATGCCACCAAATTTAGCGAAACCGGATACGTAGGCGCTGACGTGGATGACCTAGTGCGGGACCTGGTGGCCAAGGCCAATGGTAATGTCGAGCTGGCGCAGCACGGCATCATTTACCTGGATGAAATCGATAAACTGGCCACGGGTGGTGAAGGCCGTATCGGTCGCGATGTCAGCGGTCGTGGGGTGCAGACGGCACTGCTCAAGCTCATGGAGGAAACCGAAGTCGCTCTCTATGCACCGAACGACATGCGCAGCCAGATGCAGATGATGTTTGATACTCGCAAGGGCCGCACTGGGCGCGAGGTCGTGAATACACGTAACATCCTTTTCATTGTCAGCGGGGCTTTTTCCGGTCTCGAGCGGATCATCGAAAAACGCCAAGCGAAGGCTTCCATTGGATTTGGTGCCATGCATGCGGAAAAACCCAAGTCTGATGATCTGCTGCGTGAAGCCCGGACAAAAGACTTCATTGATTTCGGGTTCGAAGCTGAATTCATCGGACGCCTTCCTGTGCGTGTGTTTTGCGATACACTCGGCGCAGATGATCTTTTCCAGATCATGAAGAACAGTGAGGGGAGCCTCATTCGTCAATATGAGCGTGAGTTCCATGCCTATGGGGTCCGCACCATCTTTGAGGACGATGCCTTGCGAGCCGTTGCTGAGCGTGCGGCAGAGGAAAAAACAGGCGCGCGCGGTCTCGTGACCGCCTGGGAAAAGGTCCTTCGTGATTTTAAGTTTGAGCTGCCGAGCCTCGGACTTCCAGATTTGATCGTGGATGCCGCCTTAGTGAACAACCCCGCGCAGGCGATGGTGAGATGCCGACAAGATGCACGCAGTTTCAGCACCGATGCCAGAGCTGAAATCGTTCATCGTTTTGCTTCGCATTTCAGCATTTCACACGGTCTTGAACTGGTCTTCGATGCGGAGGCCGTCCACGCCCTTGTGCAACGTGCCGAGCGGGAAGGCTGCGGTCTGGAAGATCTTTGCCAACGCTTGTTTAAAGATTACCCATTTGGTCTTCAGCTCGTTTCTCGCAGCTCAGGTCAAAGGGCATTTCACATCAATCGGCAGTCGGTTGAGCATCCAGACCGGTTTTTGAGTGAGCTTGTCGTCGCTTCCTACCGTCAGCCCGAAACCTCAGCTTCTTGATCGCTATGGACCGTCAACGTGTGACTCTGATGTTCATCGGCATTCTGGTTTGTGCACCAGTGCTGGCTCTTTACCAATTCGGTCTGTTTCCAGATATGGCCCGCTGGCTGGGTGCCCAACTGCCCCGCTTGCTCGTCATCCCTGCGGAGGGGCTAAAAAGCAGCCTGTTTCTGCAATACGCATACTATACGATATTCGCCTTCATCAGTGCTTGGTTGGGGCTGGCGCTTCACGCCCTATGGCAGAAGTTTGCCTTTCTCCTGGGCTTCTCCTATCTCACGCTGAGTCTGACCGTCACTTTAGCCTGGACCGGAGTTCTTTTTGAACCCTTTAGCGGCCTTTTGGCTGCTTGGGTGGCTTGTTTGGTGGCTGTGATCGTAACGGATGCGGGCAAGCATCGGCAGGAGTCTGAGATTGAACATGCTGTCGAAACAAAAGAAGGGTGAACCTTTCGGTCCACCCTTCTTCAAGATTGTTATTCAGGTACTCAGAAATTGAAGCTCAGGGTGATGGACCCAAAGATCTGTTCGTTCTCCTGACCTTCAAATTCCTTAGTCCGGTAAACGAAAGCATAGCTGAGCTTGGTATTCTTCCAGTTCATGCCGACACCTGCGGAGAGATCTCCAACGAAGGGATACTTGTCCACGGAGTGGCTGTCGCGAAAGGTGTTACCATCCAGGAAGATGTTACGAGCGACAGCGCGGCCTTCACCACGGGCGAAGAAATGGAAACCAAAACGGCGGCCCCAGGATTTTGCTGTGTAAGGGTTTTCAACGGCGGTGGGAGTCGTGGCGGATTCCGTGATGGCACCCGTTCCGAAATCATCCGGAAGATTGTATCCAAAGCGGATCTCACTTCCAATGGTCGCGTGGGTCATAACGTTACCGAGGGTTGCTCCTGCATACGGCAGAATGTCCCAGTCCCATCCATGGAAGTCTTTGCGGTCGCGGATGCGCCACATGCGCTCATAAGAAGCGTTTACGCCGATTTCGTTACCGATCTGGTTGTCCCAACCGTTGGGGAAGCTCTGATTGCGAGTTTCATGAACAACACGCTGGGTTTCCTCTGCATATGACCAAGGGCCGACAACACCGATGTTCAGCACCAGGGAGTTTTTCACCTTGGAGTTTTTCCAGATCAGGCCCATACCGACATACAGCCAGCCCGCGTATGGACGTTCATCCTCGACGAGATCGAATGCATCCACATTGCTGGGGGTGAACATGCTTTGACCGAGGCTGATGGCCACGTTGCGCTCATAGTCTGAATTCCCTGTCCAGCCGAAGTTGTCAAAGTAACCGGCCATCTGGCCCATGGTTGGATCGTCACCAAACTTGCGCAAGGCGGGGGAGGTCCAGCTAATGCGCGTACCGTTGGTGTAGTTTTCGTCGGTGCTGGCAAAAAGATCGTTCTCAAAATAGAACGACAAAGTTCCAAAACGGTTGGGATCAATTTCTTGAGCATGCATTGCCGTAGGCAAGACGAGTGCAGCAAGGAAGCAGAGGATAGGTTTCATTGATGGGAGTAGGTTATGACTGACGCGCACTGTAGCATGCATAAGCTGTGCCGTGTGCGCTTAATCGCGTGGATCCTTTATAATACAAGGGCTGCAGCACGAATTAATTTTCGATGTAACTTTAATGGTAATGCTTTTTGCATCAATTAAGATTGCAATGGTTGCAAAATGCATTCGAGAAGGTGATTTGCACACTCAACTATCGAGCAGATATCTACCTACCAACTAAGTGACATGGATCAGAGTCGTGACACGCAAAGTCCAGTGGGGCGCGGTTTGACAAATGAAGTGCCATTGGGCAATGGATGATCTCATCGTATGGCTCCCTTCATGTCATCTTCTAGATTTCTCTCGCTTGTTTCTTCCCTGTGCATCTTTATGGTCGGGTGCGCGGGTTCTTCCCGGCCACAGGATGACGCGACTCTGCCCAAGCTGATGGTTGAGCGGCTCAGTTGGATGGATGAAGTGGTGAGGGTGAAACAGGCACGCTCTTTGCCAGTCACGGATGCCAAACGTGAGGAGGAACTATTAGTGATGATGGAACGTGAGGGCCAAAAGGCAGGGCTGCCAGCCCAGGCCGTGCGGGAATTTTTTGCCGGCCAGATCACCGCCGCGAAGTTTTTGCAAACTGAATGGCTGAAAAAGTATCCTCAGGGTGATCCAACTCTGGTAGGTCAGCCCTTGCCTGATCTTTCGGTAACCGTCCGTCCGGCCCTTGACCGTCTTGGCAAAAGTATGTTAACGGCACTGGCGGTATCTCGTCAGAAACAGGATTCACGGACCATGATGGCTGCCGCAAAGACTGAATTAACGGAGGCAGGGTATTCCAAGCAGGTCATTGCTGCGGCCTTGGAAGGGCTGGAAGCTGGATTAAAGTGAAACGCTGTAACCGTTCTTTTAATAAGAGACCGCGTGGAATGCTCCTGTGTTTTTAAAGCTGGCCCATGAACTCAAATGATTTTCCTTCGGGACCCTGGACGGGTTTTTACCAGTATTCTAATGGGCAGCAGGGCTGGCAGGATTTGCTGTTGAAGTTTGATGAGGGTAGGATGAGTGGCAGTGGGAATGACGAGCTCGGGGGCTTTGTCGTTGAGGGTACATACAACCAGGAGACCAAGGATGCACTGTGGCTCAAAAGCTATCCGGATGGACATCGCATCCAATATCGCGGTTTTCGTGAAGGTCCCGTTCCTGGCATTTGGGGCACCTGGGAGATTCCTGGCAACTGGTCAGGTGGCTTTCACATCTGGCCTATTATTTCGGGTACGCTTCCAGAACAGGAAGCGGAAGCGTCAGTGCCTTTACCCATCAGGCACCGGGAACTGGAAACTGTGCCTGCCTAAAGTCAGGTCATTTGTCGTTTAAAGCGACCGCACTATCGACGGCCTTCATCCAGGTCGATGAACTCAAACATGGTTTCAACAGTGCCTGGAGGCAGACCTATCTCGGCCAGGCGCTCATGCAGTCTTTGGGTGCCTGTATCGCGCCAGCCACGTTTGATCATAAAGGCATTCCAGGTTTCGATCTCCAGTTCACTTGGCCGATGACCATTCTCATAGACCCACTCCAGCAAGTCTTCATCGGTCTTGCTGCCCTTCAGTGTTTCGGCCTCCAATGCGGAGTAGTCCACTTTGAGAAATTGAATACAGCGCCAGTCGAAACTTCCCTGCATGCTTGGGCCACGTCCAGCCTGCCAGCCTTCCGGGAGCTGGCCGCTTGCATGAAGTCGGATCTTGTCCAGCATCCGGCCAAAATAGACGAGGCCGCTTACCATGTCTGATGGGCTGCGAAGTCCGGGAATGAGAGTGGGGTAAGGATTGGCCATGAGGGAAACATGCATGGACAAAACAGCAGCGCAAGCCTCACCAGCGTGATCCCATTCCTATCGTTTCTCACACAAGTGATTCCACCCGGATGACCGTCCACATTGTCTTGTCATTTGTAGTTAGCCGGATGCTTTGTCCCAGGTGGGCGTCCAGCAGTATTTTGCCCAATGGGGACACCCAGCTTACGTTGTCAGGCTCCAAGCCCACCTCATCCACTCCGGCAATGCGATAGTTTGCCTCATGACCTGCGGCGTTGCGCAGTGTAACGGTGCTGCCAAAGACGATGGCATCGCGCGGAGCCGCCTGGGATTCCACAACCGTGACGGATTCCAAAGTTTGCTTGAGATGCAAGATCTCGCTTGGTGCGCGGCTAGCCTGCTGGAGTTCTGCCAGCCGTGTCCGCAATTGCTGTGCGCCTTTTGCTGTCATTAGGTTCAGCGCCCCTGGAGGCAGTCCGGATACGGATCTCCGGCGCGTCGTGCGCTCCGGGATCTCAATGTCTTCTTTGACGAATGCGCGGCTCATAAAAGTGCGGAAGGCATCTGCTTTCTCATACAAACATCGCGCCTACTTGCCGCCCTGCGTGTGGCAGACCGCATCCCCCAAGGAGCCCTGTTCAGGCTCGCAGCTCCCGGAAGGTTACATGCAGCGCCTTCTCCAACTGCGGCAGCTTCCATTTTTCCTTGGGGTGGATGAGGCACAAAGACATGCCTTTTTTTCCTGCTCGCGCCGTTCTGCCGCTACGGTGGGTGTAGTATTCCAATTGATCGGGAAGCTGATGATGGATGACAAAAGCAAGGTCGGCCACATCAATACCCCGGGCGGCCACATCTGTAGCGACGACGAACTGCACCCGCTCCTTTTTAAAAGCGCGCATCACCTTGTCACGCTCTTTTTGCATCAGGTCTCCCTGTAGCACATCGACAGGCAGTCCCAACGCAGTCAGCTCCCGGCAGAGAGTATTCGCATCCGCTTTGGTTCGGCAGAAAATCAGCCCACGCCCTTCCTTCTGACGCTGGAGAAATTCTGTGATGTAAGGCGTTTTCTCCTCAGGTTTTAAAATCACAAAACGGTGGTCAATGTCACGGTTCACCACATGTCCTTGGTCGATCTGGATGGTGTGCGGATTCGGTGCCATGCAACCTTTGATCAAGGCATGAATCGCTTCCGGAAAGGTGGCGGAAAAAAGCCAAGTGCTCTGTCGTTGTGGGGTCAGTTTCAGGATCTCCTGGAGCTCCTTTTTGAATCCCATGCTCAGCATTTCGTCAGCCTCATCCAATACGACGTATTTGACCGCATCAAGGGACAGCGCCCGGCGCTGAATCATGTCCATAATGCGTCCTGGTGTGCCTACCACAATGTTGGTTGGCCGCTTCAGCGCTTCCACTTGCCTGTCAATGTTGTCGCCCCCTGTGATCACCTCCACAAAGATCTTCTCCTGAACATGCTTCGTGAATTTGAAGAGCTGTTTGCCAATCTGTTTGGCCAGCTCCCGTGTCGGCGCAATCACCAGTCCCTGCACCAACGGCACTTTCTGGTTTACCTTCATCAGTAGTGGCAGGCCAAACGCTGCCGTCTTGCCGGTGCCTGTCTGCGCTTGAGCCACAAGGTCTGCCCCTTCCTTCAGCAGAAACGGGATCACCTTCTGCTGTACCTGCGTCGGCACCAGGATCCCAAGCTCTTCCAGCCCACGGATCAGATCATGACGAACATCTAACTCTCTAAAATTTTGCGACATTCCCCTGCCATCAAGCACGATGAGATGGAATGCAACACCCGGCAGGGCTGCTCTAAAGGTCAACACGCCGGAAATTCAGCCTTCCCATACTTGGTGCCTTTACCTATCATTCACCGTATGAAACGCCAAACTGCCGCCGATTTCGACCAGGATTTGTTGAATCTGTATGATGATTATGCCCACGGCCGTGTGGATCGTCGGGGCTTTTTAGAGCGTGCAACTCGGTTTGCCACCGGTGGCCTTACTGCGGCGGTCCTTCTGGATATGCTGACGCCTAACTATGCCCTGGCTGAGCAGGTGGCCAAAGATGATCCCCGCATCACGGGGGACTATTCAGAGTATGATTCGCCCTTGGGCGCAGGCAAGATGCGTGGTTTGCTGGTGAAACCTGCGAAAGCCAACGGCAAGCTCCCCGGCGTCCTGGTCATTCATGAAAACCGTGGATTGAATCCCTACATTGAGGACGTCGCCCGTCGCGTCGCTGTGGCAGGTTACGTTGCTTTTGCCCCGGATGCCCTTTTCCCACTGGGAGGCTATCCGGGGAACGATGACAAAGGCCGTGAGATGCAGGCGAAACGAGATCCTGCTCAGATGACCGAGGACTTCATCGCCGCTGCCAAGTGGTTAGCTGCGCATCCAGATTGCAATGGCAAAGTGGGTGTCGTGGGCTTCTGCTACGGCGGCGGCATGTCAAACACGCTTGCTGTTAGGTTGCCGGAGCTCATCCTTGCTGCAGTGCCCTTCTACGGCCGCCAGCCAGCCGCGGAGGATGTGCCCAAGATCAAAGCTGCCATGCTGATCCACAACGCCGAGATGGATCAAAAGGTCAACGAAGGCTGGCCAGCCTATGAGGAGGCTCTCAAAAAAGCGAGTGTTCGCTACACCGCCCACATGTATGCCGGTGCCAATCACGGCTTCCACAATGACACCACACCTCGTTATGATGAAGCGGCCGCCAAACTTGCATGGGAGCGAACGATTGCTTTCTTTGATGAAACACTGAAGGCCGGGTAAAGCCTGCCTGGCAGCAACTGGATTGGTAGTGTTGCTGCAAACTTCATTTTTTGATCGCAACACTCTTCAGCCAGGCATCGAGGGGAGTTTTGCCAAGGAGTGGCTGCTCACCTGGCGTCAGGCTTTGATCATTCACCGCAGTGCCAAAGTAACCTGTATTGGGATCCGTCTCCACTGTGCGTTCATCCCCTGTGGCGCGCAGGTAGCGGCGTACGATTTCATCAAGCCGGATGGCTTCTGGCCCAGCCAGCTCTACCATGCCATGGATCGGCCCTGCGAGGGCGATATCCACCAAGGCGGAGGCTACGTCTTCGGCGGCTATCGGTTGCATGAGAACGGACGACAGATGGACAGCCTGGCCACGCGTGCCGGCGTGAGCAATGCTGCTGATAAACTCAAAAAACTGCGTGGCACGCACGATGGTATAAGGGATCGGTGCTGCCTTGATGAGCTCTTCCTGGACCAGCTTGGCGCGAAAGTATCCGCTGGCCAGCAGACGTTCTGTGCCGACGACGGACAGGGCGATGTGGTGGCCCACACCTGCGGCAGCTTCGGCAGCCAGCAAATTTTGGCCGGAGGTTTGAAAAAAGCTCATCACCGGACCATCTTCGAATGAAGGTGAATTGGCCACGTCCACCACTACCTGTGCCCCAGCCAGTGCATCTGCGAGCCCTTCACCCGTCATTGTGTTGACGCCCGTACGGGGAGAGGCAGCGATCACTTCGTGACCAAGCTGGCGAAGCTTGTCGGCGAGTTTTGATCCGATGAGTCCGGTGCCACCAATGATGACGATTTTCATATTCTTGTTTTCGATGCTGGATGTTTGGTTATTCATGGCGAGGTCAGAATGGTGCCGGTAAGGTTATTCGTGTAGCCGCCCAAAACGCATAACAGTCATTCAAGATTTGCATGAGAGCCTTTGAAGACCTCACCCTGCTCCGTTCCTTTGTATCCATTGTGGAATGCGGCAGCATCTCGGCAGGTGCCAGGCGGTTGCGAATCTCCCAACCGACCCTGAGCCGTCAGTTGCGGACGCTTGAAGAACTGTGCGGCACCGCGTTGCTGCGCAGGGATACCCATCAGATGAGCATGACAGAAACCGGCCAGCGCCTGCTGGCAGATGCGCAGGCCTTGCTTGATCATGCCGAGGCGGCGGGCCGTCGGCTGCATGCGGACCACACCACCTTGAGCGGGCAGTTGCATCTGTTTGCCACCATGGATCTCGGGCAATGGATAGTCACACCTTTGGTTAGCCGATTTTTGCAGGCAAATCCCAAAATTACGGCCACCCTGGCCCTGAACAACCGCCCATTGCACATGATCCAGGAGGGGTGCGATGTCGGCATCGTCCCTGGCAGGATTACAGATGAAAGCGTCATCGCACGGCCTGTGGGCGTGATTCGCCTACATCTCGCGGCCTCGCCTGCATTGGTAAAAAATCGACCTGAGGTGAAGCGGCTGTCCGATCTCCAATCATGGCCCTGGATATCCCTGTCTGGATCGCATTTTTGGGGTGGCACTGACGTGACACTGTACGATTCCAAAGGTGGCTCGCACACGCTGCCGACCACTCCTGTCTTGATCTCGGAAGGTGTCACCAGCATCCGTGAAGCCGTGCGGGATGGACTCGGCGTCGCATTGCTTCCTGACTGGCTGGTTGAAAATGATCTTAAATCCGGCGCTATTGTGCCTGTTCTGCCAAGACTGCGGGCCAAGGACCTTCCTCTTCATGTCGTCTATGCCGGGCAGCGCATCCTTCCCGCCCGCGTCAGCGCCTTTATCGATTTTGCTGTCCGTTATCTGGCCGATGCGGGTAGTAACTCCTCATTCAAAGGGAACGGTTGAGGCCATGAGAGCCTCAGCCTAGACTGCGAGGTATCACATTCCGCCCACAACCTGAATCAGCGCCACCTGGAAAATGAGGTCGCTGTTAGCGGGGATTTTGTCACCCACGGCGCGGCTACCGTAGGCCAGTCCTGATGGAATGTACAGCACCCATTGGTCTCCCGGCTTCATCACCCGAAGGGCCTCAGTCCAGCCTGGAATCACTTGGCCAACGCCAAAGGTCGCGGGCTGCCCCCGCTCAATGGAACTGTCGAAGACGGTTCCGTCGGTGAGTGTGCCTCGGTAGTGTACCATGACGGTATCAAACATCGTGGGCGAGCGGCCTTCCGCAGGTCCAGAGGCCAGCACCCGGTATCGCAGACCACTGGCGGTTGTGACCCATCCCGCACCGTCAGGAGCAGAGCTTGCTGGCGTGCTGGTCGGGGCCACGTTTGCCTGCGCACTTGCCATGGCTGGGGGCGTCTGCGCGGCTGACTTGGCTGCTTCCTCTTTCTTAGTTTCAGTTTGGCAACCTGTGACAAACAACAGCAGGGCGGAGGACAAAGATATGGAAAGCGACTTCATGGTGACAAGGTTGGGAATCAGGCGGACCCGAAGTGCACGCCATGCAAAGCCGGAAGAGAGCTAGGACCACCTCCTGCGCAACTGTCGATCCTCTGTTTGCCATACTTTTTGAGGAGAGGGGCCTTTCCAGAGAGCAGCAATGCATGTAAGAAAGTTAAATTCTCACGTACTTGTCGTCGCTCATCTGCGCTCTGGTACGTATAGCTGAAGCCTCGCCCAGTTGCCTTCTTTCAACACCAAAAGAGAAAAACCTATGTCAGACGCAGCCCCACAGTGCCCCGTGACCCACGCCACCGCCGCCCCTCAAGGTAAATGCCCCTTCAATCATGCGCCCAGCACCGGCACGACGAACCGCGACTGGTGGCCGAAACTGCTGAAGGTGGATCTTCTCCATCAGCATTCCTCGAAGTCCAATCCCATGGGCGGAGATTTCAATTACGCGGAAGAATTCAAGAGCCTGGACTTGGCCGCTGTGAAGCAGGATCTCGCCACACTCATGACCGATTCACAGGACTGGTGGCCGGCGGATTTCGGCCATTACGGACCTTTGTTCATTCGCATGGCCTGGCACAGTGCCGGCACCTATCGCACCGGTGATGGCCGTGGCGGTGGTGGCAGGGGACAGCAGCGTTTTGCCCCGCTCAATAGCTGGCCGGATAACGTCAGTCTGGACAAGGCGCGGCGTCTTCTCTGGCCTATCAAGCAGAAATATGGTCGCAAGATTTCCTGGGCAGATCTCATGATCCTCACGGGCAATGTCGCGCTGGAGACCATGGGCTTCAAAACCTTCGGCTTCGCTGGCGGACGTGAAGACACCTGGGAGCCGGATCATGACGTCTATTGGGGCCGCGAAACGACTTGGCTGGGCGGAGACAAACGTTACGCTCATGGTTCTGAAGGCGTCGCCAAGGGTGGCGGAGTCGTTGTTTCCGATGACAATGCGGACGGAGATATCCACTCGCGCAACTTGGAAAATCCCCTCGCCGCCGTGCAGATGGGCCTCATCTATGTAAATCCCGAAGGCCCCGATGGTAACCCAGACCCGCTCAAGTCTGCCTATGACATCCGTGATACCTTCGCGCGCATGGCCATGAACGATGAAGAAACCGTCGCCCTCATTGCCGGTGGTCACACCTTTGGTAAGACTCACGGAGCCGGCCCAGCCTCCCATGTGGGGGATGAGCCTGAAGCCGCAGGCCTTGCTGAACAAGGCTTTGGATGGAAAAACAGCTTCGGCACCGGCAAGGGTGGCGATACTATCACCAGCGGCCTGGAAGTGACCTGGACCACCACGCCCACAAAGTGGAGCAATAACTACTTCGAGAACCTTTTCGGCTACGAATGGGAACTCACCAAAAGCCCCGCCGGTGCCCACCAGTGGAAGCCCAAAGATGGGGCAGGGGAGGGAACCGTCCCGCATGCGCATGATGCCTCCAAGCGCATCGCGCCGAACATGCTCACCACGGATATCGCCCTGCGCGCAGATCCCGAATACGAGAAGATTTCCCGCCGATTCCTTGAAAATCCGGACCAGTTTGCAGATGCCTTTGCCCGTGCCTGGTTCAAGCTCACGCATCGCGATATGGGACCACGCGCCCGTTATCTCGGGCCGGAAGTGCCGGAAGAAATCCTCGTCTGGCAGGACCCCATCCCCGCAGTCGATCATCCATTGATCAGTGACCAGGACATCGCCGCACTTAAAGCGCAGATCCTCGATTCAGGACTCACCGTGTCTGAGCTTGTCTCCACCGCCTGGGCCTCCGCATCCACCTTCCGTGGCTCGGACAAGCGCGGCGGTGCCAACGGTGCACGCATCCGCCTCGCTCCGCAAAAGGATTGGGAGGTCAACCAGCCTGCCCAACTCGCCAAGGTTCTTGCCAAGCTGGATGGCATCCAGATCCTGTTCAATCGCGCTCAGACCGATGGCAAAAAAGTCTCTCTGGCTGATCTCATCGTCCTCGGCGGGTGCGCCGGTGTCGAACAGGCCGCCAAGAATGCCGGTCACGAAGTCACCGTCCCCTTCACCCCAGGTCGTATGGACGCCTCGCAGGATCAGACCGATGTCGAATCCTTTGGTTTCCTCGAGCCTCTGGCCGACGGCTTCCGCAATTACCAGCGGACGAAATATTCCGTCTCCGCCGAGGAGCTGCTCATTGACAAGGCCCAATTGCTCACCCTCACCGCGCCGGAGATGACCGTCCTCATCGGTGGTCTGCGCGTGCTGAAAACCAATGCAGGTTCTGGCCAGGCGGGCGTGCTCACTCAACAGCCCGAATCGTTGACGAATGACTTCTTTGTCAACCTTCTGGACATGAGCACTGAGTGGAAGCCGCTCTCCAAAGACGACGATGTCTTTGAAGCCCGCGACCGCAAAACTGGCCAGCTCAAGTGGACCGGCACCCGTGTGGACCTCGTTTTCGGTTCTAACGCCGTGCTCCGTGCCCTGGCTGAAGTGTATGCCACATCGGACGCCCAGGCTAAGTTCCTCCAGGACTTCATTTCCGCCTGGAACAAAGTCATGAACCTGGATCGTTTCGATCTCGTTTGATTCACGGGCGTGGGGGGGCTCGGCTAAGCCGGGTTTCCCCCGTCATTTTTTTTGCGGCAGCATGGCGCTTTTTACACTCGCGCGTTTTCCGGCTTTTGCTTCAGCAGGTCGCCGTAGTGCTTGGCTTCACACTTTGGGCAGACGCCATGGCTGAACCGTGCTTCCGTCCGGGCGGTGACATAGTCTGCGATCTCATGCCAGTTTCCTGATTCATCGCGGATGTCCTTGCAGAAAGAACAGGTGGGCAAAATCCCCTCCAGCGTACGCACTCTTGCACGCAGGGCTTGCGTTTGCTGGGACAGCTTGCCGACCAGGAAAGTGATGAGGAGTAGTACGGCGACACGGAGGCACCCATTGATGATGGCCACGTGCAGTGGGAATGGAATACCCCAGGCATACTGGATAAGGAATCGGATGATGCACAGAACGACTCCCAGGGTCATCGCGGTACGCAGTCCACAGTTCCACGCCATCAAAGTGACAGGGATAACAAAAAGAACCGGAAAGAAAATGATCGGTCCTGCCAGGAAGTCGAAGCAAGACATCAGCAACGCCAGGCAAAATAAAATCCAGCGGTTGTTCCATGGAAACCGCTCGTAAAAGTGTTCAGCGTGGGGTTGAGGCGGACGCTCGCTCATGCACTAACTCATTAAGAAACAAGGAATTAGCGACCGATACAAGAAAAATTTACTTGTTTGGCCACACCATGTTCCACTATATCAGCACACCTAACCGCCGAGGCATGAACTTCGGCGGTTAGGCAAATTCTGAAATATCTGTCCCCACCCAAACAGCAGCGCCTGGGAGTTTTGATGACGCGCTTTTGATAGCACCTCACCTCAGGCCTGGATCACGCTCTTCAGGACATTCATCTGGGACTGGGCTCGCTCCTCCACATAGGCCATCGCCTTCTTCACCTTCGCCTCAGCGGCTGGGTAGTCTTTGTGAATCCCCATCAGGATCTCAAACATCTTCTCAGCCGGAGTCGCATCGAATTCCGGTGCCCATTCTTCCAGGCCGATGTCCTTGAACATCCAGCACTTCGGCGAGTGGAATTCAGAAAAGGTGTGCATCATCGGCGTGCCCATCGCCAGCGCCATGATCGGTGTGTGCGGCTCATGGCAGATCACGGTATGGGCGCGGGCGTAGAATGAGCAGGCCTCATCCACGTTCCAAAATTCGTCAAAGTTCACCACATGCTTCTTCAGATCATCAGGAAGCGGATCATAGACAAATTTCTTGTTATACTCCATCTCCTTCCTCACCTCGGGGGCGATCACGACTTTATAACCGGTCTCCTTCACCCACATCGCAATGAGGTCCTGGTAAACCTTCGCCCGCCGTGTGTCGTCAGCGATGTTCTCCGGCGTTGGATGCAGCGGATTGAGCTTCTGCGGCCGCTTGTCATCCACCCCAGGGCTTGTCGGTGAATGCGTGCGCAGTTGGATCGTGATGAATTTCTTCTCCTCCAGCCCGTGCTTCTTCATCCGGGCCAGCGCCTTTTCTTCATCCCTCACATCCACGCCGAAACAGCCATCTGGACCAAACTCCAACACCGGCGGCTTCACACCGACGTCCTGCAGCAGTTTCAGCGTCTTAGAATCCCGGCAGTAAATGAAAGCAGCCGTGTTGAGCAGGGCGATCCTTTTCTCGGCATCCTTGCCCGTGACCATGTCCGGGAAATACGACTGGCCCTGGAGGCCCCAGGGTTTGCCCATCTTGTTGCAGTTGACCATGAAATCCGTCGGCTGGCCCATGCCCGGGCCCCGGAGAAAGAAATCAGAGCGGTTCATTGCGTCCCGCACCGGTCCTGGCTTGGTCACCCCACCCTTCACGATCTCCAGCTTCGGAAACCGCTTCATCAGCATCGCATCCACCTGCTCATTGGTGTTTGCCGCCCACAGAATGACCTTCGCCTCAGGCAGATACTGCTCCAGAAACCGCAACGTCCCCGGTGTATGCCCAATGTCACCAATGTTCTTCGTCGCCCAACCACAGTTCAGAAGCACCGTCTTCTGCTTATTCGTGGACTGAGCAACAACAGGCAAAGCCGCCGCGCCAAGCGCGAGACCGGAATTTTTGAGGAAAGAGCGACGTGAGGTCATGTGATGGGTGAATTGTAAGACAGATACAAACGGCATGAACAGTCTAATTTTCATCACCAACCTTCGACATTCGCGAATGGAAAGGAGTGTAGCCATTCGCTACGAAATTTCTCATCAACTTACTGAATATCCAAATCCATGAAAACGATTTCCAGCGGCGCACCGTCTGAAAAACCGACTTTGATTTCATTGGGGCCATCTCGCATGGCTTGGTTGGGCACGATCCAGGCACGGAGAGTCTCCACGTTGCCAAGGCCATCTGCATACGGCTGTGGATACGGTTCAGAGATTTCATTGGTGGGGATAAGCTCGAAGCCATTAAATCGAACCTCAAGCTGGCGTTGCTCCATGGGTTGAAGAGACTGAATCCGCAGCCGTCCGTCCGTCTTCCAACCACTGGCCGGTGGTGCTGTATCCATCAGAAATAGACGCTCTTTGCCTGCCGAAACGACCCGGTTTCGCGCGAACTGAGATGCTTCAGATGGAGGGTTCGTGGCGTTGGATAAAAAGTAATGCTGCGGCTGTCGCGACAACCAGTCCCGGTCTTTGAGACGCGCCAGAACATCGAACGGTGGCTCGGTCTTCAGGTCAGCAAGACTCCTGTAATACACGAAGTTGAACAGGCTCACCCCGGCCCCGCCGCGCTTATTCACTAAATGCGCAGTCGTGCAGAATTGCTCCAAGGTCATCTTTCGATAGACATCACTGTTCGCGCCACTTGTCCCTGGTTTGTCAGTGGTCGGCTTCGGATAACGCGAACTGGTGAAACTCATCTCCAGATAAACCGGCGTTTCAGGAATCAGCCTGCAGATGTGCGGCAGGTCTGTCTGCTGTTCCGTGGTGTAGTGGCAGCTCAGGTTGACCATGTCCACACCGGCAGCCACCCATTGCGGGAGGTCAACCCCAAGCGGCGAGTGACCTGAAAGACGTAAGGGGACGCGCACACAGAGCCATCGCTTTTGCTTGGAAGGGGTGTTGCTGTCCAGCGCTTCGCGGACTTGCTTGATAAAACTGACCATGATCGCAACGCGCTGTTCCTCAGTCGTTTCTTCGAGGCGGAAGAAGGCTGACCATCGCATGAAGTCCAACTCCAGCCCGGCAAAGTCGTAGTTCTCGCACAACTCCCGGATCAGGCTCAGCTTGTAGGCTGGTACCTCCGGGATCGCCCAGTTCCAAACCCGGCCTGTTCGCAACTGGTTCCGTGACCGCATGGAGTTGACGTACTTCACTTCCTCCGCCTCAGACAGGCGGGCATAGTTGTCGGGATCGGGCCGCAAACGATATTCGAGATGCTCGTAGAGCGGGCGGCTTAGCCATGCTACCAGTTCATGATCAATCTTTGGCTTCGGCGTGTTCTGCTCGTTTCGATACATCCGCCGTTTGACCATCTCTAACATTTCAATGCCGTGATAGTCATTCAATCGAATGGAGATGAATGGTGATACTTTGCGAGCGCGGCAATGGTTAATAAAGGAGCCTACCAGATCGCTTCCTTTGAGCATCAGTTCGCCAATGGAACCCGCAGGCAGCCCTGTTTTCTCCTGGAACCATCGGTAATGAGCATCCGCCGGATAGACAGAACTCTTCCACCAGGGCACCCAACCATTTCCCGGTTGGAGGAGGTGGACATCCACCTCCGCCGCTTCGTCAACACTCGCGGCAAGCCGTTCCAACGAGAATGGATCTTTGCGAACATACCCCGGTCTGGGTGAGGTTAGAATGTTGGTCGTGTCATTGCTGTAAAGCACCCGAAACGCAGGCTTGGGACGCATACCTTGGGCGGCGGGCAAGATGGGGCGACTGGCGAGCAGCGCCGTCGCTGTCGTGGTTTGCAGGAATTGACGGCGATTCATCATGGCGGATTTGATGGCTGTTCATTCGATGTTTTTCCGCAGCATAACTGATGCCGTGAATCACCCTCTCACCATCTCCTCCATCCTCTTCGTCGCGATCCCAATCGGCCGGTCCAGCGGGACGCCCACACAGGTCAGAAGCGTCGTCAGCAGATCCCCCTGATTCCCTTTTGTATCGGCCAGGAAACGGCCGGTATTGACGGAGCCGCCGCCTTTGCCAGCGATGATGAAGGGGAGGTTTTGGCGGCTGTGATTGTTGCCATCTTCCAGGCCGGAGCCCCACATCATGAGGCAGTTGTCCAGCAGGGTGCCTTCACCTTCGCGCAGGCTGGCCATCTTCTTCACCATGTAGGCAAACTGGGTGATGTTGAAGGCGGTGATGGCGGCTACTTTGGCGACCTGTTCAGGCTTGTTGTTGTGATGCGTCTGCGAGTGATGCGAATCGGTGAACCCCAGCTCAGGATACGAGACACCGTTGGGCGTGGAGCCGATGTAGGTACTGACGCGTGTGGTGTCTGTCTGGAAGGCCAGCACGTTGAGGTCGCACATGACCTGCATGTACTCACTGCGTTTGTCACCCTCGGGCATGCGGATCTCGATGGGCGGGGAATCGGTGGCGCTGCGTTTGCTGGAGGCGACACCGGCTTTCTCCAGGGCGGATTCTTTCTGGCGCATCTCGATGGCGGCGATGCGGCGCTCCACGGAGCGCACGCTGTCCAGGTATTCGTCCAGCTTATGCTGGTCGTTTTGTGGCAGCTTCTTGCGCAGGTCACGTGCTCCGCCGATCACTAGATCCAGCATCTGCCTCTCCAGCGGATCAGCTTTTCGGTTGCTGCCGGATGCATCGGATTTGCCGAACAAACGATTCAGCACGTTGCGTGGATTGATCTCCGCCGGGACGGCCTGTGTGGGTGAGCGATAGCTGCAATGTGAGTAGTAACCCTCATTCAGACCTTCCTGATTTTCCTTGTGCGTCTGCGGCATCGTCGCCAGTTCCAGGGAGGGCAGGGAAGTCATCGCGCCGATGTAGTTGGCGGCGATCTGGTCGGCCGAAATGGCGATGTGGATTTGATTGCGCTTGCTCGGGTCTGGCAAGCAGGCCGTGAGCCAGGTGGAAAGCTCTAGAGCATGCGGTGCCCCGCTGAAGGGAGCAGTTGGCACGCCGGAGATACCTTTCATCAGCAGGCATTGGTCCAGAATGGGACGTAGCGATTCCAGCGCTGGCGGCGGCGAAGTCAAATAGCTCTCTGGAGACGTTGGCCAGAATTGCTCAGGGATGACTCCGTGCGGCATGTACATGAACCCAAGGCGCACCGGCGGCTTCACCGCTGGTTTGCCTTTGACGGCATCCGCCCAGCCCATGGTTTCCAAAAGCGGCAGCCCCAGGCTGGCTCCAATGCCCTTTAAATAAGTGCGACGATCAATGAGATTTTTGCAGGTCATAGGGGGAGTGACGGTTGGGGGCTCAGTCTTGGACGCGGCGATTGAGGAATGGATAGCTGGTGACGATCTCCGTGATGAGGGTCTGCATCCGATAGCCATCCTGGGCGATAGTTTTCATGAGCTGATCCACCACGATCTTGTCATAACCTTCAAGCTGACGGCACAGCGCGTAGGCCATGAGTTTCTCCGTTAAATTACGGGCCAAATCGTCCTTTCGTGCAGCGATGATGCCTTTCAGCTCTTTCGGGCTGGAAAACTTCTTTCCGCCCGGCAACTCACCTGCGGCATCAATGGCCCCACCCGTATCATCCTTGTCTCGCCAGCGACCGATGGCATCAAAGTTCTCCAGCCCAAAGCCGATCGGGTCCAGGATCTTGTGGCAGTTGGCGCATACCGCATTCGTGCGGTGCAGCTCGGTGCGCTGGCGCAGGGTCAGGTTGGCCACCTGTTTCTGGTTCTGTTTTTCCAGGGCAGGCACATTCGGCGGGGCAGGGGGCACGTGTTCCCCCAGCACCTGCTCCAGCACCCACACACCGCGATTGACAGCGCTGGTGCGGTTGGGGAAAGAAGTCGTCGCCAAAATGCCAGGCATACCCAGGATGCCGCCGCGATTTTCATTCGTCAGCTTCACCTTACGCATCTTAGCCCCGGTCACCTCCTTCTCTAGACCATAGACCTTCGCCAATGTCTCATTCAGAAAGGTATAGTCGCTGTCCACAAAGGCCACCACACTGCGGTTTCCCCGGACGATGCTGTCAAAAAACAGCCGAGCCTCTTCATACATCGCCCTGCGCAGTTCGGGATTCATTTGCGGGAACTTCTTCGGATCAAACGTCTTGCTGTCCAGGTCCATGAGGCCTAACCACTGGGCACCAAAACCATCAAACAAGGCCCCCGAGCGTGCATCCAAGAGCATCCGTTTGACCTGCACTTTCAGCACGTCCGGCTGATGCAAAGTGCCCGCAGCAGCTAATTTCATCAGCTCCGCATCCGGCATGGTGGACCAGAGCAGATAGGACAGTCGCGATGCTAGATGATAATCATCCAAGGCTACGATCTTCTTTCCCACCTCCGCATCCTTCGCTGGCGTGATGTAAAGAAACTGTGGGGAAACCAACACGGCTTTCAGCATCAGGCGCAGCGACCCTGCGTAATCCAGCTTGTTCTTCCGCCCCAGATCAAACACGCCGACGAGCGTACCAATCTCCGCTTCCGATGCCGGACGGCGATACGCCTTCCCCGCCAATGACCGGGCCACCTTTTTAGCCGATTCGTGTTCATCCGCTCCTGGCGCAGGTGGCTTGCCTAACAAACGATTCTGTGAATCTGTGGGCGGTTTTCCAGCCGCGGGCCAGATGCGATCCAGTACCTCATTGGCAATGCCCAGGTACTGCTCTGTCTGCATGGGCGAAAGCGAATTCAGATACCCCTGCCCGGCCACTTCATCCGGCAGTTCCCGTGCCACGGCCACATCCACGCCTAATAGATCATGCAGCGTGTTTCCATACTCCACCTTGGTCAGCCGACGGATCACAAAAGGTCCCGGATCCTTCGCGCTCAGGTATTTGATCTTGCCCAGGCTTTCCAGGAACTGCTGCCGCTCCTCGGCCAGAGGCTGGTCCGAATCATCCGGCGGCATGTCATGCGCGTTCACATTCGCAAACGCCTGCATCCACTTGCGCGCCGCCGATGACTCCCCCGGATTCTTCAACGCCGGCTCAAAGTTCAGCCCTCCCTTCGTGCGCCGGTTGCCATGGCACTCCAGGCAGTATTCTTTCACAAATGGGGCCACACCTTTTTTAAATGACTCCTTTGCATCCGCCTGCAGTGCCGCAAATTCTGCATCCGCCACTTCCTCTGCCATCGCAGCATGAGAAAAAACGAACAAGGTGGCCGCCCCAAGGGCAAGGCTCTGAATGAGCTTGAGTCCTGACCCAATGCCACTCCAGGTCATGAAGGGGCGGCAGGTCATTCCGGCGTCAGCGTTTATCATTTGGATCTTTTTAAAGGGGGGTAGCATTAGACTACGCAGCTCCATCAGACAGCTTATCAAGAGAAACGCAGTTCTATCTGTGGAGAGAAGGCATCCGGCCACCACGAGCCAAATTTTTCAGCAGATGAATGTCCTGCCGATATCCTCCTGTTCGTCGTTGAATTGAATCCTGTATCCTTAAAGACTCCCATCATGAGCCCTGACACCCACACCATCCGTCTGCATCGCGTCCTTCGTGCTAAACCTGAGCGGGTTTATCGTGCCTTCCTGGATGCCGACGCCAAGGCCAAATGGCTGCCGCCTCATGGTTTCACCGGCAAGGTGCATCATCTGGATGCCCGGGTCGGCGGCACCTACCGGATGTCTTTCACCAATTTTACCACCGGTTCCAGCCACTCCTTCGGTGGCACTTATACTGAACTCACCCCTCATGAGCGCATTCGTTATACCGATAAATTTGAAGACCCGAATTTGCCCGGAGAGATGAATGTCATTGTGGAATTGAAGGAAGTCTTCTGCGGCACTGAGTTGAACATCACCCAGGAGGGCGTCCCTGCGATGATCCCTGCCGCAGCCTGTTACCAGGGCTGGCAGGAATCGCTCACCCTTCTGGCCCAATTGGTCGAGCCAGAGATTCCAGACGAGGTTTGAGATCTGGGTAAATAATCCTGGTTCCTAGGTAGCGATCAGTCTGCGGTGGTTGGCGGGAAAGACTCTCCTCGCTAGCCGAGTGTGTGGTTGCCTAAGACCGGGCGATGTCTGCGGCAACCAAAGCGCGAAGGTGACTCAACTTACCATCTCCGCCACAGCCGCCCCTTCCGTTCGCTGCTTCTCAGCCTCCATGGCAGCCTTTTCGGCAGCGATCGTGGCCAGCGCAGCAGCGCGACGGGCGCGTTCCTTCGCCTCTTGCTCGGCACGGACTGCGGCAGCAGCGGCTTCCCGGCGGGCCTTGACTTCTTCCTCGGCCTGACGGGCGGCTTCCTTTTCCGCGTCTTTCTTAGCCTTGATCGCGGCAGCGGCTGCTTTCACCGCTTCCAGTTCACGGCGTGCTAGCTCACGGGCAGCCTCCTTGGCAGCCTCACGCTCAGCATCAGCCTGGGCCTTCGCTTCGGCGGCTGCCTGACGTGCGGCGATCTTCTCCGCCTGGAGGCGGGCTTTCTCAGCAGCTTTCTCTGCCGCCGCCTGAGCACGAGCCAAAATGGCCGCTTCTTTTTCCGCCTGGAGGCGGGCTTTCTCAGCGGCCTTTTCCGCAGCAGCCTGCTCACGGGCAGCGATAGCCGCGTCTTTCTCCGCCTGGAGTCGAGCCTTCTCAGCGGCCTTTTCTACAGCAGCCTGTTCACGCGCCGCGATGGCCGCTTCTTTCTCTGCCTGGAGGCGAGCCTTCTCAGCCGCCTTTTCTGCAACTGCCTGTTCACGGGCCAAAATGGCCGCTTCTTTCTCCGCCTGGAGGCGAGCCTTCTCAGCGGCCTTTTCCGCAGCAGCCTGCTCACGCGCTAAAATCGCAGCTTCCTTCTCTGCCTGGAGGCGAGCCTTCTCAGCCGCCTTTTCTGCAACTGCCTGTTCACGGGCCAAAATGGCCGCTTCTTTCTCCGCCTGGAGGCGAGCCTTCTCAGCGGCCTTTTCCGCAGCAGCCTGCTCACGCGCTAAAATCGCAGCTTCCTTCTCTGCCTGGAGGCGAGCCTTCTCAGCCGCCTTTTCCGCAGCGGCCTGCTCACGCGCAGCGATGGCAGCTTCTTTCTCCGCCTGGAGTCGAGCCTTCTCAGCCGCCTTTTCCGCAGCAGCCTGCTCGCGGGCTGCAATGGCAGCTTCTTTCTCCGCCTGGAGGCGAGCTTTCTCCGCCGCCTTGGCAGCGGCCTTTTCGGCAATGGCCTGCTCGCGGGCCAGAATGACGGCCTCTTTGGCCGCCACATCGGCTGCAAATTTCGCCTCCTGCGCTTCGGCCAGTTTCGTGGCAAAGTCCCGCAACTGTCGTGCGAGATCCCCCGCCGTTTCCGTCAATGCCGAGGCTGCGTCCGCTGTCACGCGGGGCTGCAGTTCTAGCGATTCAAGCCGGGCGGCAGTGTCGTTAAGAAGAGAGGTAAACTTGGGGTCGAGCTTCGTGGTCATCAGGTGGTTGGCTGAAACAGGACGGTTATCAATGGAGACGCTTTCTGCCCTGTAAAGTCACTTCCCATCATTCGCGAGCGGCGGCCAGCAAACATCACAGGTCCCCCAAACTCGCCATTGCCTAAAAGCGGAAATTCATCACACTGGCTGCACCCAAGCCATTCATTAAGAATACGCCTGGGTATCAACCTCAAGCACCACTCATCCATGGAAAGCAATCCTTATACATCCCCGTCAGCCAATCTCTTTGGATCGACCGGCAGTGAAATGGAGATCGTCCCGCAGGACGTCATCACCCCCCTGGTGCGTACGAAATTTTGGGTCCGCTTCATCTCAGTGATGCTGTGGATCTCGGTCGCCCTCATGTTGTTGAGCGGTGTGGTGATGGGCATCGGAGCCGTAACCGGCATGGGTAATGACATGCCCACAGGCAGCGCTTCCATGCAGGCAGGAATGTTCATGGGAATGTCCGTCATGTACATCTTGTTGTCCTTGTTTTACATTTTTCCGGCCATCAAGCTCTGGTCCTACGGCACCCAGATTGCCAACTTGGCTGCCAGCCGTTCCACGCTGGATCTCATGAAGGCCTTGAACACCCAGCGTTCGTTCTGGAAGTTCGTCGGCGTGCTCACCCTGGTCAGCATCATCCTGGGCATCGTGGCCGTCATTGGAGTCGTCGCCTTCGGTGCCGCCGCCGCTATGGGCTCCATGCCAACAGGCACTGAGCTTTAATTCCGGCTTGGGCGCGCAGGGCCCCGCCTCCAATGCGCCCCTGCTTTAAGTGAGGGCGGTGCCAGGTTCACATCGCATCCCGCCCGATCTCTACCCATGAAACGCTGGCTGCGCCGACTAGCCCGAGGGCTCATCGGCTGCACCCTTGTTATCATCGGTCTGCTCGCCTGGAATCTCCGGCCCCCAGCAGTGGGCGAGCCGACCGATTTTGCCCCCAAAGCTGCTTCGGCTGACTCCTCCTTCACCCCCGTTCGCCTTCGCGTCGTCACTTGGAATGTCTGGGGCCTGCTCTGGCTCACCCCTCACCGGGCCGAAAGGCTTCAAAGGGTGGCGAAAGAAGTCGCCGCATTGAAGCCGGACATCGTCGCATTTCAGGAAGCCTTTGTGAAAGCAGACCGTGAGCAGTTGATCACCGCCCTGCGCGGCGTGGGCCTGGACCACTCACGTTATTTCCAGAGCGGACTCGTCGGCAGCGGCCTCCTGCTGGTGAGCCGCTTTCCCATGGAGTCCGAAGGCTTCATTCGCTACACCAGCAACGGCTATCCCCACGCCCTCACCCATGGCGACTGGTGGGCAGGCAAAGGCCTCTCCTTATCCATCGTGAGCCTCCCCGATGGCACTCGTCTATACTTGGCCAATACCCATCTGCATGCCCGCTACAAGGGCAACCGATACCACACCACTCAGCTCGCCCAGTCTGGCCAACTCCTCCCCTGGGTAAAACGCGTGCACACCACGGGCTGGCCCGCCCTCTGGATTGGCGATTGGAACACCCCCGCCACCAGCGATGTCCTCGTGCCCCTAGTGGAGGCTGGCTCCTGGCACCTCCTCAACACCGAAAAATCCCGCATCGATCACCTCTTTGGCAGCGGCCCCAGCTGGGAATGGCAGGTTATTGCCCAAGGAAAACTAAAGGGCCATCTGGAGGCTGCGCCCGAGGTCCCCTGGAGCGATCACGAGGCCTGCTGGGTGGATGTGGAGTTGCGGCGTCCGTGGTAGGAAAAAGCGGGCTCATCTCCAACGTAAATTGGAAGCCCATGCCATGCGGGTGAAGTCCCGCTCCAAAGCCTGCGATGCGTGCTTCAGCGGCCTTTTTACTGCCCCATTCGGCATCATGGCTGCCGCCCCTTGATCTTACCCGTGGAGTGTTTAATCCTTTTTGCCTAACCGAATCCAATAACAATTTCCACAGGCCGCCCGCGCTCCTGGAAGGGCCGAGCGAGGAATGGATGCTTTATGCTTGTGTGGGTCCAGTGATTCATATAATCCATTTCTTAATGGATGCTTTGATGATAACCAGACCGCGCTCACTGACCTTTCTGGCATGGATCTTTATTTTGTTCGGAGTATTCGCACTTTGGAAGATGGGGAAGGTCCTTTTTTCGGGGGGCGTTTCCATCAATTTTGCGGTGCTCATGATTCCGGTCGGGTTTGGCCTGCTGAAAGGTCGGGCAAGTTCCGTCATGTGGGCGAAGGTTTGGATTGGTCTGGGTGCTGCTTTTTTACTGGTGGTCGCTGTTGGATATGTTTTCTGGGGCGATAGCTATCATGTGCACTGGTTTCACCAGGAGCTGCATGGAATGAAACGTCATCTGATGGTGGTATTGAGCTCAGCGGTTCTTCTCGGGCTGTTTCATCTGGGCTGGAAGATTCTTGGTTCCGCCTCCGTGCGTGAGTATGTCGAGGCGAGAAAGCCGCCCATGCCTCCAGCGCCTGAAGATCCTGTCCCCACCCCCACTCTGGAGTAATCAGCTCGATCATCGGAGGAAATGGCATCCGAATTCAGTGGGACTTAGTGCGGAGTCTGGCGTCTTTTCTTTCGAGAACTCACGGACCTAGCCGCACTAGTTCCACTGCCAAGGGAAAATAAATCGCCTGAGGGCAGGCCGCTGTTGGCGGGAGATACGATAAAGAAGGAGAAGTCGAGCCATTGGCAAGTTTCGGAGTGCCTACAACGACCTGTCCGGTCCATCCCTTCAGGGGTTTGCCCCCTTGAATCCCCAGCCATCCAACCTCCCGTCTGTCTCATTGCCGTCACCCGCCCCTTTATCCAATGAAACGATTCATCCCATCCGCCTTCGCCACACTTGCCATGCCATTCCTGGCGATGGCGCAGTCCCCAGTCCCGCCTCCAGACGAAGACAAGCCGCGGCCTGCGGAAGCACCCGCCCCGGCTCCTAAAACGGTCGTTCCAGAAGCACCTCCCGCAGTGCCTGCCGATGTGACGCCGGACCGCGCTCCTGCCGCGGTGCCTCCCGTGCCTGGCCGACGTGAAAAACCTGCCATACCTGGACAGGATCGCCCCGAACGCTCCGGCCCTCCTGGCACCAGCCGCCCAGGCCTTCCCGAAACTGAACGCTCGGGCCCTCCTGGCACCAAACGCCGCACCCCACCTGGAACCAAAGAACAAACCGGCGCGCCCGATGATCGGACCCCGGCTCCTTCCCGCACCGCCCCGGAAGTTAATCCCTCCGCCGATCCCGAGCGCACGCCGCCTCCAGGCAGGGAGATGCCTTCAGCCCGCCCGGCTGAAACCCCCGACACACCACCTACTCGCGACACGCCACCGAGCCGCCCCGGCACCCCAGGGACTCGTCCCGTGCCCGGGAAAAAATCCACCGATCCGCAAGAGCGGGGTGTTGATCCCTCGGTGACCCCCGCGCCAACCCCTGGCGCGACGATGCCTCCCGTGACCTCGACGCCCGAGGCCCCCAGTGAACCGAAATCCGCAGGACGGCCCAAGGGTGGTGAGCAGCCAGCACAGCCTGAACGGCCTGAAGGTCGCGGAAGGCCAGGTCAACCCGAAGACCGCGCAATACCTGGGCGTCCTGGACAACCTGAAGGCCGCGAGAGAGCTGAACGGCCTGAACGCCCCGCCGCCCAGAAGCCCCCTACTCAGGAAACGGCCAAAGTGCTTGAAGATGAGCCCAAGCGTGACCGCCAGGCCGACGCCGCCCAGGCGCGGAAAATCGAAACTCCGGCCGATGCCAAGCGCCTGCTCATGAACATCCTCGGTGGCGGCCCCGCTCGAGTTGATTCCAATGACCGTCCTGGTTCAAATGATCGTCCTGATCCAAGGCGTCGCCGGGATGGCTCCAGGCCCAGCTATCGTCCTTCTTTCGAGGAAGTCGGCCGCACCCAGCAGGACCGCGACCGTACCGTCAGCAGCATTGTCGAACGATTCCAGGGCCGCGCCCCGCAGCCTGCACCTTCCGGCAGCGGCTATCGCGAGCAAAGAATCTTCGAGACCACCGAGACCCAACGGCGCACCCAGTTTTACGATGGCAACCGCCGGGTGATCCGCTACTCCTCACGGCAGGAGATCCCACCGATCATTGTCGCCTCCCAGCAGCTCAACCGCGTCCAGCTCCTCCCCCACGCCCAGAGCACCTACAACGTCCGGCCCCCGGCACCGCAGCAGGAGTATTACCAGAACGACATCCCCGCTTCCTACACCACCGGCGATGCCTATGCCGTCTCGTACAGCGTCGATCCTGACTCAGCCATCAGCACGGATGCCATCCTCTTCCGCCAAGGCTCCACCGACTTCGCCGACGCCTATTCCTACGACCTCGTCATCGACATGGCCAACGCCATGAAGTCCCCAGCCCTCAGCAGCGACACCTTCGTCATCGAAGGCCATGCCTCCGCCGAAGGCGACTATGCCCAGAACCTCCAGCTTTCCCAAGAACGCGCCGAACGCATCTCACGGGAGCTCGTTTATCACGGCGTCAGCGCCGAGCGCCTCATGCCCGTCGGCTACGGCGAAGCCGAAGCCTCCTCCCCGGCCGATGCCAACGAATCGTCTCGCAGTCTGGACCGCCGGGTCGTCGTCTTCCGCATGCGCTGAAGCTCGACTGGAATGGTAGGGACCCGCTGCGCCGGGTCCGAGGAATCCAGCGCGCAGCGACTCCCCCCGAGTTCGCCGCCTAACGAAGTCCACCCCAGTCCTTACACCTCCGCCCGCAGAAAAATCGGGTATGGTAGGGACCCGCTGCGCCGGGTCCGACTTTCTAAGGAGCGACAGCGACGCCTCAACGACGAAGGCCAATTGGTCCACCCCAGTCCCCCACCTCCATCCGCAGACAAATCGGACGCGGCGCACCGCGTCCCTACCAGTTATGTTTGATTTTGCCACGCTTCGGGGCCTTGATCGTGAGCATGACTTCATCCGCTCCAGGGCAGGATTCAGACTCTCCTTTCGATCCGGACGACAAGCGCCCGGTTGGGCGTCACACGCCAGCTCAGGGCGTGCTGCCCACCTTTGACGGCGAAACCATCTTGTGGTGCACGGTGTGTGCCGATTCTCGAGGTGATTGGTGTGCTCAAGCCGAGGTGATGAATCTGCTGCATGATCTCTGGCAAAACCATGCCACGGGCTGGCTTGTGGGTGACTACTTGCTCATGCCGGATCACCTGCATTTCTTCTGTGCCCCCTCGCCTAACCAATTTTTCGAAGTCGAACGCTGGACGGCCTTTTGGAAAGATCAGTTTGCGAAACGTTGTGGCAACTCCCAATGGCGATGGCAGCGCGGCCTCTTTCATCATCGCCTGCGCAGCGAGCAGGACTACCACGGCAAGATGATCTACATGCGCCAAAATCCCGTCCGCAAGAAGCTAGTGCCCGACTCCGAATTCTGGCCCTGGCAAGGTCGCGTAAACGTCATCCGATGGTGATCGAATATTTTGGTACGGATCCGCTGCGCCCGTCTAAAAGGGTAGGGACGCGCTGCGCCGCGTCCGACTTCCCAAGGAGCGACAGCGACCTAACGACGTTCACTCCCTTCCCACCACCCTCGCTGCAGAGCGAAGCCTCACTGGTGGCCGAAGAATATCTGCCTAAGTTCTGCCGTATCTATTTTCCAGCAATGAGTCACTCAAATCTCGACTACGCCTACTTCATTGCTTTTTTGCCAGACGCATCGGCGAAGCAACGAGCCCTCGAAGAATATAAGAAACTGGGGCTGAAGCTTCGATTGCGCCCAGAGGATGTGTGGCATATCACCTTAAATGACCTGGGTAGCAAACAGCCTTTCGAACTGCCTTTGCACATCAAAGAAACTGTAGATCGCGCCTGCCATAATATTGCAACCGCCACAGCGCCTTTCAAGGTTGTCCTCGACCGCGTTCTGAGTTTCAAACACAACAGCGCTTTAGCTCTCGCCTCCAAACAGGCACCGAACGCAGAGTTGAAGGTATTTCGCCGTGCCCTGCGTTTGAAATTGCTCGATCACGGCGTGTTCACTCCCTCGAGTTTCAATCCTCATCTCACCTTACTCTATGGCGACCACATGGTGGATAAGTTGATCTCGCCCCCCATCACTTGGCAGATCCACGAATTCGTTCTCGTTCGCTCTCATCAGGGTAGGACGCACTATGACCACCTTCAGCGCTGGAAACTCCAAGGTACCGCAGGTTCCAAGTTAGTTCAGTCTGAGCTCTTTTAGCGCCTTCAATGTTCTACTGGCGAAACTGAAGTGAACAGTCACTGCGTTGTCCGGAAAAGTGGCCGCGTAAAACCGCGCTACGTCTTCGGCTTCTTTGTCGAACCACAGGCAGATGATGTTTTTGGGTGTCGGTGTCATGGTGGGAGAGCAGGGGAAGGGGCTGTTGATGAAACGCGGAACTCCAAACAATCGTTCGACATTGGAGTAACGGCTGTCAGCTGGTAGGGACGCGCTGCGCCGCGTCCGACTTACCTCAACGCCGAAGGCCTAACGACGTCCATTCTCGCCCCACAAATCATGGTAGGGACGCGCTGCGCCGCGTCCGACTTACCTCAACGTCGAAGGCCTAACGACGTCCAACCTCGCCCAACCGCCACAAATCATGGTAGGGACGCGCTGCGCCGCGTCCGACTTACCCCAACGCCGGAGGCCTAACGACATCCACCCCCGTCCCGCCGCCTCCGCCCCGGACAAATCGGACCCGTCGCAGCGGGTCCCTACCCGTTAACCGCCTCCGTCCACGTTCCATGGCCGACTGAGAGGTTTAGCTGGAGTGCCAAACTTTCATGGAGCAGATTGGGCAACTTCTTGAGATGAGCTACTGGCTTTCAAAACGACGAATTGAGACGCGTGTGCGGGCGGAGCGGGGATGTCTCCATCGCCCCTACACATCGTTCGGCCTGATCCGCTGTCCTGCTTGTCGGGAAATGTATCTGGTCGAGTACGAATTTGAGCGTCTTTACTCACGGCGGGGCTTGCGCAAGACAGCGGTTCGGTTGGGGCAGTTTTGGGTCCAGGGATGTCTCGCCTGTGGCCACATGGATACCAGCGATGGCTGTCGAAGCTGGGATGTCGGGCTTGAGGAAGTCCGAGCTTCCTGGTGGCGCTGGGGCCTGCCTGCCCGGTTGAGACTGAATCGAAAAAAGCGGGCTCATCTTCAAGGGAAAATCGAAGCCCATGCCATTCGGGAGAAGTCCCACTCCAAAGCCTGCGATGCGTGCTTCAACGGACTTTTTCGTGACGCCTTGGGTAACATGGCTTGATCACGGGTAGGGACGCGCTGCGACGCTCCTGCTATGGTAGGGACCCGCTGCGCCGGGTCCGAGGAATCCAGGCGCGCAGCGACTCCCCCGACTTACTCGCCCAACGATATCCACCCCGCCCCCCGCCGCCTCCCCCCACAGACCAACGGCCATGGTAGGGACGCGCTGCGCCACGTCCGACTTCCAAAGCGCAGCGACGCCCCTGCCATGGTAGGGACCCGCTGCGTCGGGTCCGAAGAATCCAGGCGCGCATCTTGATCACGGGTAGGGACGCGCTGCGCCGCGTCCGACTTCCAAAAGCGCAGCGACACCCCTGCAATGGTAGGGACCCGCTGCGCCGGGTCCGAAGAATCCAGGCGCGCAGCGACTCCCCCGACTTACTCGCCCAACGATATCCCCCCCGCCTCCGCCCGCAGACCAAACGGCCATGGTAGGGACGCGCTGCGCCGCGTCCGACTGCCCTTCCGGTTCCGCAGACCAAACGACCAGCAATCGGATGCCTAACCCCCCCGCATCTGAGGCAGACCGTGGCTTGGCTGATGGGCGGAAGAGTCTTCCCGCAGTGGTGATGGCGGTAGGGAGGTTGATGGCGCACGCGCCCAGCGGATGTGTAAAATGATCGAACGATCCTTTGGCTATCAATGAATGAAGCCGGTGTATTCATAATTCACTTGGCATCTTATTCCTGCCAAAGACCCTCTCTCCTCCCAAAGGCGCACCCTGTTCTGTCAAGTATTTGCACCCTGACCCCATTTCCCCGTTCCGCGTCATCAAAAAACACCTCCCCATCGCAGGTGCGGGACATGACGTGGTAGCAATAGCTTTCCATCGGCCCCTTGCCCACGACCCGCCGTCGGCCACCTGACCACGCACTTGCGGCAGAATTAGAAGCCGCTTTATCTGAATACCCAGCAACTGAGCTTCCAGCGCGTGCGCTTTTGAATGAGGGGATTGAGAGGATTTTATGGCTGATTTTTAACGAAGAAGTAAATAGTTGGTAAGCACTGTATGCTTGGCATCTTTTTCGCGACAGATGATTGCCGTTTGGCGAAACAGAAAATCGACCAGATGAAATGACTTGACTCTTTAGGTCAATAATTCATATATGCTTGTATGGCGCGAATACTTTTCTTATTTATTCCATTGATCCTAACCTCGTGCGATTTGTTTGAACCTGTTGTAATTGGCGAGGCGGAGATGAGGGTTCGCGGGCGGGAGTATGCAAGATCTACGCCTGCAAGCTATATGTCCCCGGCTCAGATGTATCCAGTGCCGAGCGGTCCGCCTTCGTCCTACCAAAGCCAATCGTCCTTCAGCAGTGGTTCAAGTACGATCACGCAACCTGTGCCGAGGTTGACGGAGATTCGTTTTTCGGATGGACGGGGGTCGGAAGGAGGCCATTTTGATTCAGTAACAGGGCAGAGATTGCCCGAAGCCCCCGCCCGCACTGAACCTGCGAAGGGCATTGCGCGATAATGTTGTTGCTTTCGGGGGAGCGGAAAGTCTGCACAGGATAAGCACTGTATGCCTAGCATCTTTTTTGCATGCGGTGAGGCCTCCTTGCGTTCCGCCAGTGGATGTCCGGCACAGGCCTACCAAGTAAGGGCCTGTGTGTGATGTGGGGATAGTCCAACTAGAAGTCAGATGTAATCGACACTGGCTGGGGAAGCCATGCAGATGTGTTGCTGAGTCGAACAAAGGTTGAAGCTATTGGCAAACCTTGAACAAAGCTGTGAGGATGTAAAGGCTCATCCGCTTCATCCCATATTTCAGCAACAAAAGCGACACGCTGGGAAGGAGAAATCAAATGGCCGGCCGCGTAGGCAGCTTGTTGTGAATAGACAAGCTCAATGGTCCAAAGATCGTCTTCAAGAAGACCTTTCTCACGTGCTTTCCCAAGATTCCAACGACGTTGAAACAATGGATAACCGTGGATTTGTCCACGAGATCCATGCAAAGCTTTGGCCTCTGGCCCAGGTAGGACTTTGACCTCCACGTCGCGACAAGACCATTGGCTCTCAGCCGCCGCATTCACTGGCGTATCCCACGCAATGCAGAGCTTGAGTTGTGGCGAAGCTGATTCAGCGATCCAGGCAAGGGGGATCGGAATCTGAACTCTCACAATATCGTCTTCATGCTCAATCACTCCTTGCCACACGAAACGTGCCTTTTGAGCCGCTGGATTTTTGAAGTATGCCGCACGGGCAATCCCAAAGCCCGTCGTTCTCTTTGCCAGAGGCTGAAGCGGCTCACTGAGGCGTGCGGTTACTTCATCTGCACTCATTGCAAGCACAGCCTTCGCAGTGCAAGCAAACGGACGTGAATCGCCAGGGCATTTCGCCTGAAGGTCGTCGAGAACGAACGCAGCTTCTCTAGCCAATAACGGTGCTGCGTAGGACGTCCCAAAAGTTTCTTTCGTGAAGCATGTAGAGTCCAACCCCCAGATGCCGCCTCCAGCGATCGCCCTGTAGTCTTGCCCGCTGTCACCAGCTGATTCGCAAAAATCGGGTTTGGGACTATTCGCAAAACCTGGCCCAACTCTTGAAAATGGGCTTGGGGAATCAGGTTCAGGCACCAGACCTCCAGCACTCATTTTTCTGGCAATGCCGCCACAAGTCAATGCATTGAACGCTCTTGGATAGCTATGGAGTTCCCAACCGGGGTTGTCAAAATGCAATGGATATGGCGGAGTTGGAATTACACCTCCTTGTGCATTTCCCGCTGCAACCACGACAACTACGTCATGGTCGAACGCCAAATTATCAATGTCCTCAATAAGCTTCAGCGTCTCTTTTCTCAAAGTGGCAGGCATATCCTCAAGTCGCTGCTGACTGTCAAAACTGAGGTTAAACACTCGAACGTCAGGGGCGGCGATTAGAGCAGTGGTGAGTGCGGTCGCCACACTTTCAGTGCGAATCCTATTTGGCAGACCGGAGCCAACTCGCACTTCCAAAAATCTGCATGATGCAGGTGGAAGATCAGCATTAGGATCGCTCAGATCAATATCTCCATATACTACTCGTGTTGCCACCACTGAGCCATGGTGATCGGTAGCGTTGTTTGAGCAGTTTTGTCCAAGCAACGCATTGCCTCGGCGGTAATCTTTCAGCCATTCATGTTCTTGAGGTATAGCTGTATCAACAACGGCAACGCATGGGAGCCTTGATGCCGGACCTGTGGGGTGGTTGGCGACCGAGCCACTCGATCCAATAACTTCGAGAGGTAGCGATTCAGTTAAGGCGAAAATCGGTGGATGAATAGACTGTATCGATGTGAATTCGTCAGCCAGTCTCTTGATCATGGTGGCATCAAGCGTGGCTCGCAGGAAATACCGCCCCATATAGCTGCGGCCTTTACCACTCAGCCTCAGACCAGTATTCCCACGAAAAGCATCTTCCAGCGCCCTGAAAATGAGATCAGCTTCCAGCTCAGTGATAAGCGGCTGTAACTTGATGTAGCCCTCACCAGATTTCTTCCCTAACTCGGTCAGCCACTCCTGGTCAAATTTCAGTTTTCCTGCGAGCCATTCAAAGGAGTCAAAGGCAACAAATCTTGCTTGCTGGCGCGCACCGAGGTATTCCAATTGTTGTGTTCTAGCAATCAATTGTTCCATGCGTTCTGGCGAAGCATGCACGGTTGCCATTCCAGAGGGATGAACCTCGATTAAATCCAAACCGATGCGCTCAAAGAGCTTGGACTGTTCTCCGCTGAAGTGAACTGTTTCTGTGCGCTTGCCCTCAACAGCGTCTTTTGCGGTCGAAGACTTTACAATCTCAGAAGCCGGATCTGCTATCAGGTAATATCTCCGCTGGCTAAGTGGGTCGCTCGACTGAGCTGCACGGCGACTTACCTTTTCAAGCGAATCGTGAAGCCGTTTGGACTTTTGCGTCCAATTGATTCCAGGATATTCGACATACTTTCCTCCACCTGTCTTTTCACCAACGGACAGCTCGTGGCTCTCATTGAGGAAATAATTTTGAGGCCTGGTTTGCGAGGGGGGCATAGAAAGCTCATTTTGCGAGGATGCGGCGCCGAGCTTCAGCGATTACAGCCTGCTCTGCTTCCGCATACGAAGATGCCTTTCGGCACTGCGCCAAAATTGAAGCATTTGCTTTGAAGCCGAATTCGCGGCTCCGCTTCTGAGCGAAGTTGGCAAGGAGAACTGGAGTTGCCTTTGGGAAGGGCACACGAAGGTCGAATCGACGCCATAGGGCGTCATCAAGGGCTTTGGGCAGATTCGATGTGGCAACGATGAATCCCTCGCCTTGAGCATGTTCGAGTTCCTGCATGAACGCGATCACAATTCGATCCAACTCCCCAACATCCATGGGGCTTCCCCGACGTTTCGCCAAAGCATCGACTTCATCAAATAGCAAAACACAGGGAGTGTGCGCAGCGTAGCAAAAAAGCTCACGCAAGCGAAGTGCGGTTTGCCCTAAATAAGCACCAATTAGTGAGTCAAACCTCACCAAGTATCCAGGAAGGCCTGTTGCTAAAGCAATTGCCGCCGCAGTTGCAGTTTTTCCGCACCCCGAAGGTCCGTGAAAAAGCAATCGCCACCTTCTAGGAAGCCCATGATCGGCAAGTTTGGAACGAGCATTCCACTCGGCGATTATTTCCGATAAGCTGCTTCGAATTGCAGACGGCAACTCAAGTTCAAGCAAGCTTTTAACCGGCTTAATTGGCATTAAAGTTCCCTCAACACTCCACGCAGTGTTTGGAACAGTGGCGTTGGATTTGGGAGCTAGTTTTGCTGCACCATTGAGCGCACCAAGGAGATCGCGCTCAACGCGAAAGTGTCCGCGACCGCCCTCAGCAACTGCGAGGCGGCGAGAAATCTCTGCTGCGCGCGGCATATCATGCGAACCAATCGCACGAAAAAGGTCGATCATTTCTCGGTTCCTTGACATCGCTGAATTGTATCGCTCAATATGGTGTTGGCCTAGCCTTTTTAAAGACAAGATTTTTGCGTCGTTATCAGATTCCCGCCTTCGCATAAACCTCACCACCGGATTGGACGAATTCTTTGCTCTTTTCTTCCATGCCTTTGGCGAGGGCTTCGTCTTCGGAGATCTGGAGTTCGGCGGCGTATTTGCGGACGTCCTCCGTGATCTTCATGGAGCAGAAGTGGGGGCCGCACATGGAGCAGAAGTGGGCGCTCTTGGCTCCGTCCTGGGGGAGGGTTTCGTCGTGGTATTCTCTCGCGGTGATGGGGTCGAGAGCGAGGTTGAACTGGTCTTCCCAGCGGAATTCGAATCTTGCTTTGGAGAGGGCGTTGTCGCGGTATTGGGCGCCGGGGTGGCCTTTGGCGAGATCCGCAGCGTGTGCGGCGAGCTTGTAGGTGATGACGCCGACTTTGACGTCTTCTTTGTTGGGCAGGCCGAGGTGCTCCTTCGGCGTGACGTAGCAGAGCATGGCGCAGCCGTACCAGCCGATCATGGCGGCACCGATGCCGGAGGTGATGTGGTCGTAGCCGGGGGCGATGTCTGTGGTGAGAGGCCCGAGGGTGTAGAAGGGGGCTTCGTGGCACCACTCGAGCTGCTTGGCCATGTTTTCCTCGATCATGTGCATGGGAACGTGGCCGGGGCCTTCGTTCATGACCTGGACACCTTTGGCCCAGGCGCGCTTGGTGAGCTCACCCTGGACTTCGAGTTCGCCGAACTGGGCTTTGTCGTTGGCATCGGCGATGGAGCCGGGGCGGAGGCCGTCGCCAATGGAGAAGGAGACGTCGTAGGCGGCCATGATGTCGCAGATGTCGTCCCAATGGGTGTAGAGGAAGCTTTCTTTGTGGTGGGCGAGGCACCACTTGGCCATGATGGAGCCGCCGCGGCTGACGATGCCGGTCATGCGGGAGGCCGTCATGGGGACGAAACGGAGGAGGACGCCGGCGTGGATGGTGAAGTAGTCCACGCCCTGCTCGGCCTGCTCGATGAGGGTATCGCGGAAGAGCTCCCAGGTGAGGTCCTCGGCCTTGCCGTTCACTTTTTCGAGGGCCTGATAGATGGGGACGGTGCCGATGGGCACGGGGGAGTTCCGCAGGATCCACTCGCGGGTGGCGTGGATGTTTTTGCCGGTGGAGAGGTCCATGACGGTATCGCCGCCCCACTTGGTGGCCCAGCGCATTTTTTCGACTTCTTCCTCGATGGAGGAGGCGACGGCGCTGTTGCCGATATTGGCATTGATTTTGACGAGGAAGTTGCGCCCGATGATCATGGGCTCAAGCTCGGGGTGATTGATGTTGGCCGGGATGATGGCGCGGCCTGCGGCGACCTCGGAGCGGACGAATTCGGGGGTGATCTCATCCGGGATGCGCTGGGGGAAGCGCTTGAAGATGCCGGGGGTGTACTCGTTCTGGATCTGGGTGGAGCCAGCGTGCTGCTTGTCGAGATCGGCGCGGAGGATGTCCTGGCCGTGGTCGGCGATTTTGGCCCGGCGCATGTTTTCCCGGATGGCGATGTATTCCATCTCCGGGGTGATGATGCCCTGCTTGGCATACCAGAGCTGGGTGACGGGGTGACCCTTGCTGGCCTTCAGCGGCTGGCGCTGGGCATTGATAGGGGCCTTGAGGGGGCTGAGTAGTCCTTCGCGCTTGGCGGCGGCGTATTCAGCGTGGTTTTCGGTGAGGTAACCGTTATCCCGGGGCTCGACAGCGCGGCCTTCATACGGGGCGACGTCGCCACGGCCTTCGATCCAGGGTTTGCGGAGGGCAGGGAGGCCGGTCTCGACGGTGCCTTTATAATCCGGATCTCCCCAAGGGCCAGAGGTGTCATAGACACGAACAGGAGCGTTTTCCTCGATCTTGCCATTGAAGCTCTTCGTGGGGCTGAGCTTGATCTCGCGCATGGGCACCTTGACGTCTGGATGGAGAGTCCCCTGGACATAGACGCGGGAGGAGGCAGGAAGTTGCTCGCTGGAGTGCGGTTCGAAAGAGTCTTTGGTGGCGATCATAGAGGAAAGAACGGTACAGGGTTTTGGATCCGGGGCTTCCTGCGCAAGTACTGAGATTTCCTCCGAGCGACTCCCTTCGGCGGCATGACCCGCAATCAGGTTCGGAGGGTTTCCCGCGCAAGCGAGATCTCAGCCCCTGCAATGGGACGCCCCTGTCGTGACACAGAGGATATACAGGGGCGGGGCGGGTTTCGTCAACCTTGATTCCAGAAAGCACACGGGAGACGGCTGCCTATCCCGCTGGCACCAGCCGTGCCATATCCTGGGGCAGGGGAAGATGAAAAGTCAGCTCCCGCTCATCCCTGGGATGCAGGATTTTCAGGTCGCTGGCATGCAGGGCCACGCGTTTGATGGGATTACTCTTCGCACCGTACTTCTCATCGCCCACGATGGGGCAGCCTGCCGCGGCGAGCTGGACGCGGATCTGATGACGTCGGCCCGTCTCCAAAGTGATCTCCAAATGGCTGCGGCCATAACCCGTGCCGAGCACCCGATAATGCGTGGTGGCCTCGCGAGCCGTGGGGGAGGCACGATCTGTGACAAAGACACGGTGAGGCTGGGTTTCGTCAATGTAACCCACCAGCTTGCCTGCCGCCGCAGGCATAGTGCCTTCCACCATCGCTTGATACCGCTTTTCCATGCGGTGCCAGTTTTCCTGGAGGTAAGTTTTAGCGTCTTCACTTTTAGCCAGCACCAGCAGGCCGGAGGTCTCCCGGTCCAGACGGTGGACGATCCACAGGCGGTCCTTGCTACCGTGAGTGCTCTCCCGCAGATAGTCCGTCATGATGCGGAAGGCCGTCTTGTCCCGCTCCGTGTCCGTGGCGATGGTGAGCAGATTGACCGGTTTGCGTATAACCAAAAGTTCATCATCTTCATGGATCACGCTTAGCCCTGCTGGCAACGGCGTGATGGGCGGCGGTGCCTTTTGTGGCTGGATGCTCACGACGTCTCCCGGTTGCAGGATGTGATCATGCTGCGTGATCGCGCGGCCATTGACCTTGATGGCGTCAAAGCGCAGCCATTGTTTGACCTTCGTGCGTTTCACCTCCGGCCAATTGGCGAGAAGGAAGGGCAGGAGGGGGGCGGATTCGGTGGCGGTTTTGGATGTCATTCTCCGGTTTTTCTGACGAGGCGAAACTGGCGCTGATACTTCAGCGGAGTGATGCCGATGTGGCGGTGAAAGTGCTGAGTGAAGCTACTCTGATCGCAGAAGCCGAGCTCCGCAGCAATCAGATTGATCTGCGCATCCTCCTGCTGTAGCGCATCGCAGGCAGCCTGGATGCGCAGTTTCATGATGAATGTCTGCGGGCTGAAGCCGAAAGTCTCCACAAATTTGCGGTGCAGTTGGCGGGTGGAAATGTGCACCATGGCGGCCAGTTCCTCCACCGTGATGCGCTCGCGGAAGTGCCCGCGAATGTAGGCCAGCGCCCGCTCGATCTGCTGATAAGGATGCACCGTCTGTGCGGCATGGCCATAGCTCTGGGTCGTGCCCATGATGCCGATCACGCGCCCCTGGCGATTCCTCACCGGCAGCTTGTTGGTGATGAACCAGTCCGGGATACCCTGGGGATTAAAAAATAGCTCCACTAGGTTAAGCCGCGCCTCGCCCGTGGTGAGCACTGCCGTATCATCGCGGCGAAAGTTCTCCGCCAGACGCGTCGGGAAGAAATCAAAATCTTCTTTGCCGATCAGCTCCTCCTCTTTTTGGAAACCCAGGCTCTCCACGAAATGCTGATTGGCGCACACGATCTGGAAACGGCTGTTTTTAGCGAAAAACGAAATGCCCGGCAGGTGATCCAGCAGCCGGTAAAACTGGCTCTCAGGCGCGAGGGCGCGCAGGAAGCGGTCGCGGAGTTGTTCGGGGCTGGGCATCGTGCGGCGTCGGTGGGGAGGGCGTCCTCAGCGACGGGGGATCAGTCTTCCATCAGTTTCACCGCCAGGGCGCGCATCGTCTGCCGGTGCGCGGTATTGTTCAGTCGGTCAAAGGCTTCATCCAGATTGCGCAGGATGCGCAGCAGGATCGCATCCGTGCTCGCCGCCGTCTGCACCACATCCTCGATGGAAGGATTCGCCGCAGGGTAATGCCGCGCCACATCGCTGGATAGCATGAAGCGGCCGCGATTGAAGCAATCCACCAGCCACGTCCGCTCCGCATGATCCACCCGTGCCAGGAAGTGGCCCGGGAAATTGCAGCCGTGAATCTCCAGGCCGAACCTTTGGCCTAACAAACGATACAGACAGCAAAGGCTGATGGGATTTCCCAGGCCCGTCTCCAGCACCCACAGCAGATTGCTGTTGCTGGGCGTATAGTAGTCCTTGGTATTGCCGCGAAAGCGTACCCGGCCATTGTGCATGGAAAACATCCATTCACAAAGCTCCCGCGCATCCATGCGGCCCTGGTCTTGGAAGGCCTCCTCCGCCAGCGTGTCCAGCCGTCGCGCCAGCTCACCTGGTTGTGTGCGCCAGCCCTGCAGGTAGGCGGAAATTTGGGCCATGCCCTCTTCCAGTTGGGCCGTGGCATTGTCCAGCCAGCGCCAGCGCATCCAGGTTTCCTCCAGCTCGGTGCGGCGTGCAGGCTCCAGCAGCCGCCCCAGGTGGCGCTCCTCTTCCGCCGTCAGCGGGCGGTTCATTCGGCGCAGCCGCTCCGGCAGATCCTGGCGGATGCTCAGCAGCTCCCTTTGCACCGCTTCCTGTACGACCTGCGACTCATCATCCAAAAGGGTGATGAGGTGGTCTATTTTCGCGAGCCCGGACATACCCTGTAAGTTTTAGCAGACCCCACGCCGGATCAAAGGCGAAAGTTAAGCCGCGTAGGTCAAAAAGTAATGCTTTTAGATTCCATATTCTTGAATTTTAATTAATGTTTATTAAATGGGAATTTCTCGGCTCATTCAGTGTGTGCTTTTCTGGCTCCTGCTCGGGGGAATTCCCGTCGTCGCTCAGGCCCTCACTTTCAGCACTGTCGTTTTAGATGCCGGTCACGGCGGTCACGATGGCGGTGCCGCCTGGTATGGACTCGTGGAAAAAAGGCTCTGCCTGGATGTCGCCCAGCGCGTGGAGCGCCTCCTCAAAGCCAAAGGCCTGCGGGTGGTCATGACCCGCCGCAGCGATACCTTCATCGCACTCGATCAGCGCGCCCGCATCGCCAACCGCTACTCTCGCTCCGTCTTCGTCAGTATCCACTTCAATGCCAACCGCAAGACCAGCATCCATGGCATGGAGGGGTATTACCGCAGCTCACGCGGCCGCATCCTCGCCAGCAGCATCCTCCGCTCCATGGATCGAAAAGTCACCGGCACCTACCGCGGGCTATTTAATCGCGACTTCAAAGTCCTGCGCTCCACCGCCATGCCCGCCACCGTCATCGAGTGCGGCTACCTCAGCAACCGCACCGAGTCCAAACGCTGCGCCAGCCCCGCCCACCGACAAGCCATTGCAGAAGCCATCGCTTCAGGCATCTTGGCCGCCCGAGGATGATGACCGACCCGACAATGACCCAACTGGTGGTGCGCGTGACACCCAATGCCCGCAAGTCCGACTATGCCGGGTGGGGCATGGATGAAAAAGGCCGCTCCGTCCTCCTCATCAAGCTCGGTGCCCCGCCCGTCGATGGAAAAGCCAACATCGAGCTCATCGAATTCCTCGCCAAAAACCTCGGCTGCTCCAAAAGCCAGATCACCCTCCTCCGTGGAGAAAGCAGCCGCCAAAAAGTCCTCGAGCTCCCCCACACCGCCTACGCCAATCTCCCGCCCCTGAGCTGATCATGGAGCTCTGAGCCATGGAGCGCGGGCGTCCCGCCTGCCGTTTTTCGCGTCTCGCGGAAAACCGTGAGTGGAGTCACGACGGAATATCGACCCACAAAAATAGCCCATGAACTAAACGGTCTGCTGAGCATGGAGCGCGCGCGCTTAGTCCCGCGACTGCGGCGATCTCGCCTGCCGTTTTTCGCGTCTCGCGGAAAACCGTGAGT